>JAYUIX010000242.1:0-3454 GCA_043765635.1 Sphingomonadales bacterium | reverse complement strand
ATCCCACGCAGAGCCTGTCGTGCGAAATTGAACGCAGCCGATTGAAGGCCGGACGCAAGGTATTAATCGGTTACCGCCTTCGCGGGCGCGATATGGCTGGCAACCTTTTTGATCAGCGGGTTATGGTCGCACTGTTTCCGGGCGGAGATGTCTCAGCACTGCCTGATGTTTCAGATGGAGCAGAGCTGACCAAACCCGCCTTCGGCCCTCCGACATTGCGGCTTGAGCAGCTTTACGGACAGGCTTGGTTTTTTCCTAATGATCGCAAAGTTCATCATATCGTTGACTTGCTGGATAGCGAACATGGCAATGCGGAGGTAGTTCATTATGTCCCGGAACAGGGTTGCACGGTGCGGGTTCCCCGCACTGGAGCGCCTGCGCTCTATGGCAAGTGCCGCGCTGATGATCGCGGTGCAGTCGCCGCACGGGTTCATGCAAGCGCAAATGGGTTGGCAAAAGCCATCAGGCTTGCGCCGGTTACGCAATATGATCAGGAACGGCGCTTGCTCTGGCAGGAGGGGCTGCCAGGCATTGCCGTTGACCCGACTGATATTCTCGCGCGGCCGCATCATTGGTCCGCACGGATTACCAATGGCTTGCGCGATCTGCATGGTCTGCCAGCGCCAGATGGATTGAGTCGGCTGACAATTGCCAGCCTCAGCGCAAATGCCGCGCTGCGTGCGGTGCGCACCGCCAGCGCAATGCCGCAATTAGCGCAGCGGATCCATGCGGTTCAGGCCGCCATTGATGCCCGCCGCCTCGCCGAGACCGAACTTGTGTTGTCACACTGTGATCTTCATCCAGGCAATCTGCTCTGGGATGGAGAACGCTTTGCGCTCATCGATCTTGACACCGCAGCGCTTGCTCCCCCTGCGCTCGATTATGGCACGCTCACCGCCGCGCTGATCCACAAAGCAATCGAAGCAAATGCGCGTGACACGGTGATCCGGACAATGGTTTCGGCACTGCGTAACGCAGCGGTTCGTGAGATTGGCGATGAGGCCTCATTTGACTGGTTCTCCGCAGCCAGTCTGATCGGTGAGCGGCTGTATCGGTGCAGTACTAGGCTCAAAAGTCCGCGCCTTGCGGTGCGTGAACGTTTGGTAGCCATGGCTGAAAACTTGGTGGTGCGTCATGCCTGATCGCCGCGCGACTATCGCTGCCACGGCCAAGCGCTTCTGGCCAGTGCTAATGCCACAGCGTGGCAAACTGTGGCTTGCATTTGTGGCTTCGCTACTTGCGTCGGGACTGTCTGTGCTCAGCCCGATGCCGGTCAAGATCATCATTGATGATGTATTGACGGGTCGTCAGCCAAGTCTTGCGCTGCCGCCAATGTCGGCAACTGACCTTGTCCTGTTGCTTGCAAGCGCAGCGGCGCTGTTCGCGGCGCTTTCAGCACTTTTCTCGGCAACTGAGAAGATGATCAGCGCGCGTGTGCGCGAACGGATGACGCTTGATCTGCGGCTAATCTGTCTTGATCGTCTACTGCTTCTCACGCCGCTGTGCCGGGGCGATGATCGCAGCGGCGAACTGGCGCTACGGCTGATTGATGATGTTCAGCAGGTCGCTAGACTCTTCACCAAGACAGCACCCGTCATCCTTCGCCATGTGCTGACTTTGCTCTTTGCACTTGGTGCGCTGTTTTGGATTTCACCGCCGCTTGGAGGGGCTGCAACGGTGGTTGCAGTGGTGCTTGGCGCGATGGTGCGGTTCGCGGCAAAGCCGTTGCGTAAAACAGCTAAGGTCAAACGCATTCAAGAAGGGCGCATCGCCGGGCAAGCACAGGAGATACTCGGCGCGCTTTCCTTCATTCAGGCGTCAGGTGCTGATGAAGATATTCGCGCGCGTTTTGCCAGTACCAACCGTAAAAGCCTTGGTGCTGGTGTTGCTGAAACCCGGGCCGCAGGAAGGCTTGAACGGATGATGCAGGTCGCCAATGGCTTTGCGGTTGCGCTGATCGTTGGCGGTGGCGGCTGGCTTGCGCTTGGTGGATATGTGACCGCAGGCGATCTGGCGATTGCGATTATCTATCTCAACCAGATGCTCCGCCCGATCGAAAAGATCAATGAATTGGTCTCAGCGGTCACCAGTGCGACATCGCGCGCGGCACGCCTGTCCGAGTTACTTGACCGAAACAAGCGGATAGACCGCAGCGGTAATCACAGCGTGACGCGTGCCGACGGTGCGATCTGCCTTGCCGCGCCAGCGTTCAGCTACGCCAGCGGTCGTGCCTTTCGGTTTGACATGATCGACATTCCTGCGCGCGCATTTGTATCAATCGAAGGGCCAAGTGGCGCAGGCAAATCAACCCTGCTCGCCTTGCTGGCCCGCTTATTCGATCCATCATCTGGCGCGATCATGCTTGATGGCACACCCTATCCTGACTGGGATTTGACCAATTTGCGCGGCCAGTTTGCGATCAGCCCACAAAGCCCGCCACTCATGTCTGGCACCGTTGGCGATTGGATGCGGCTTGGCGGGGTTATTGCCGATGATACCCAACTTTGGCAGGCGTTGCGTTCGGTATCGCTCGCCGAAATGCTCAAGACACGTGGAGGGCTTGAAGCAGGCATCGGCGAGGCTGGGGCGGGGCTTTCAGGCGGTGAGCAGGCGCGGATTGCACTCGCTCGTGCGCTCGCGGCAGACAGGCCGATCCTGTTGCTTGATGAACCCTTCGCAAATGTCGATCCGGTATCGGCCAATGTTATGCTCAATGCGCTTGCCCGCGAAAAAGGCCTGCGCACGATCATCATCGTAACGCATCAGCCACTGCCACTAAGCTTTGCCGATATGCGGCTTGTGATGGCGGACGGGCGTCTTTCTGTGGTTGGTTCGCAAGCGACGCAGAGGTCAGCATGAACCAGGAACTGATCCGTTCGATCCTTACAGATGATCCAATCCCGAATATCCTTGACGGCGGTGGGCACTGGACACGCGTTTATGGTCGGCAGTCGCCAACGGCAATGCTGCTGGTATATGAACCCGAAAGCGGGCCGCGCAACGCCATGGCCGTATGCATAAGTGACTGCGGCAGGACGATTGTACAATCGCACTGGTCAGCTGATCCAGCATTGCCTGGGCTCGGCGGCTTAATCGCGCGTCATCCTCATGTTATGCCGGTACGTTATCGCCCCGGTAAGCGCTGTACACTGCGTGACCGGAATCTCTTCCTTAAATGCGTTGCTGATGATCGCGGTGCGCTCATCAACCGCAATGCCCGCATCCTTTATCATGCGGCGCAGCGGGGGCAGCTTGGCTTCGGTGTTGCGCGCCCGGCGGGCTGGCTCGCTAAAGCTAGAATTATCGTCCAGCACCGCATCCCCGGTGCGCCAGTGGTTAAGCGGCTATGGTCGTCCGAAGGAGTGAGGCTTGCGCAGCGACTGGGTGAGGCCAACGCGTCACTGGTCGCCGCGCAAATCGAACCGCTATCGCGCTTCACCTATACTGACCAGAT
>JAYUIX010000241.1:0-10893 GCA_043765635.1 Sphingomonadales bacterium | reverse complement strand
ATCAAGCGCGCGATAGGTGTCGTGCGCGACTGCGCCGACGACTGTATCGTACTGATGGTCAAGCGCATCGCTGCTCAGCGTCAGGCCATATTCGTGCGTGGCTTCATCCGCGTCAGCCAGCGGATCATGGACGGTGACATTGTGGCCAAGCATTTCGAGGTTGCGAATGACATCAACCACTTTGGAATTGCGTAGATCGGGCACATTTTCCTTGAATGTCAGCCCGAGCATTAGAACTGAGCCAGCCACCCCGCCGCGCTGGGCGTGAATTTGTTCGGCGATCCACTTGCCCATACCGTCATTGATTACGCGGCCCGCAAGGATCACCTGCGGATCATGGCCAAGCGCCTGGGCACGGTGGCTGAGATAATAAGGGTCAACCCCTATACAGTGCCCGCCGACAAGGCCCGGTTGGAACGGCAGGAAATTCCACTTGGTATTGGCTGCTGCCAGCACATCCCAGATCGAAAGATCCATTTTCGCAAAAATCTGCGTCACTTCGTTCATGAAGGCAATGTTGATATCGCGCTGAGCATTTTCGATGACCTTGGCGGCTTCGGCTGCCTTGATCGATGCCGCGCGGAACACGCCCCCGCTGGTGACCTTGCCGTAAATTTCGGCGAGCGTTTCAGTGACCTCGGGGTTATCGCCGGCGATCACCTTGATAATCTTGTCAACGGTATGTTCGCGGTCACCGGGGTTGATGCGTTCGGGCGAATAGCCAAGCGAGAAATCGGTGCGGTGCTTGAGGCCTGATATCTGTTCGAGCAGCGGCCCACAAATATCCTCGGTAACGCCGGGATAAACCGTGCTTTCATAGATAATAACGGGTTTGTGCGCAGCGTTGATCATCGTGCCGACCGTTTTGGTCGCACTGATTACGGGCGAAAGGTCGGGCTGATTATTGCCATCAATCGGCGTCGGCACGGTAACAATATAGGCGTCGGCAGGCGGGCAATCGGCCGCTTTTGTGGTCAGGCGGAGGGTCGAGGCGGTCAGCCGTTCGCGGTCAATCTCGTCAGTGCGATCAAATCCGCTTTCAAGCTCGCTGATCCGCGCCTGATTGATATCAAGCCCCCACGTCTCAAAATGCTTGGCCAATTCCACCGCAAGCGGCAGCCCGACATAACCCAATCCGATGACAATTATGCGCATAGAAAGTCCGTTTCAATTGACCGTTAGTTGCAGCTCTCTTTGCCATAAGTCCTTAAATTTTGTGATAACCGCGATACCACTTAACAAATTTGGGGACACCAACCGCAATCTTGGTGGCGGGCGCAAAGCCAAGATCGCGCGCAATTGCACTAATATCGGCGGCTGTCTCGCGCACGTCACCAGGTTGCATCGGGTGCAACTCCTTGATTGCTTCGCGTCCACAGGCGGTTTCGAGCAAGCCGATCATTGCTATCAACTCTTCACTGTGATTATTGCCGATGTTGTAAATCCGGTGCGGGCTTTTGCTGCCCCCGGCTTTTACGCTGCCATCATCGGCGGGCGGCGTATCAAGGCAGGCGACGATACCTGAGACGATATCATCTATATAAGTGAAATCACGACGCATTTCTCCGCCGTTGAACAGCTTGATCGGGGTGCCCTCAAAGATCGCTTTGGTGAAAATCCACATCGCCATATCAGGACGACCCCACGGGCCGTAAACCGTGAAAAAACGCAGTCCGGTAAGCGGAATCCGGTAAAGATGCGCATAGGTTTCGCTCATCAATTCATCGGCTTTTTTGGTAGCGGCATAGAGTGACATCGGATGGTCGACCCGATCTTCGACGCGAAACGGCAGTATTTCATTGCCACCGTAAACCGAGGATGATGAGGCATAGACCAGCGCCGCGTTACGCGTCCGCGCAATCTCCAGCAAATTGACATGACCTACCAGATTGGCCTGAACATATGCACGCGGATTTTCAATTGAATAACGCACCCCTGCCTGTGCGCCGAGGTGGGCAATGCGATCAAACCGATACGGCGCAAGCGCTTCTTCAAGTGCAACATGATCGGAAAAATCAACCTTGACGAATTGGCAGCGATCACCGTGGCGTGCGTGCAAATCAGCAAGCCGATCATACTTTAATTGCGGATCATAATAATCGTTGATGCAGTCGATCCCGACTACCGTTTCGCCGCGCGCAAGCAGGCTTTCCGACAGATGATACCCAATGAAACCCGCAGCCCCAGTCACTAAAATCGTCAAGTTTATGCTCCGGAAAATATAATAGCGCCGTCGCTACCAGTAGTAGGGCGAAATCACAACAACTTGCATTACGGACTGCATAAACACAAAAAAGTCCTGATCAGGGCGGCCCTTGCGAACCGCTCCAATCAGGACTCCAACAACATAGCACGACGAGCCGAAAAGGGGGGGCGAAACGACCCGTCGCTTATGCTATTTTCTTAAAATTATGGAAGCACAACCGTGTCAACAACGTGGATCACGCCGTTTGACTGTATCACATTTGCGATGGTTACAGTTGACTTGCCACCCTTCGAGTCTGTGAGGACGAGCTTTTTGCCAACCATTGCTGCGGTCAACGCGCCGCCATTGACGGTGGTGAGCGAAGCTTTGCCACCGCCAGCTTTGATTGCTTTGGCAATGTCAGTTGATGTCATTTTGCCAGCAACAACATGGTAGGTCAGGATTGATGTGAGCGTGTCCTTGTTCTCAGGCTTCACAAGTGTTTCAACGGTACCAGCAGGAAGCTTGGCGAACGCAGCATTGGTTGGCGCAAACACGGTGAACGGGCCAGCCGACATCAATGTTTCAACAAGACCAGCAGCCTTTACAGCAGCGACCAACGTTGTGTGATCTTTCGAGTTGACAGCGTTTTCAACAATATTCTTTGAAGAGAACATTGGCGCGCCGCCGACGTTGGGATTGGTATTCTTGGCCATTTTGGCGAATGCAGGTGTCGAAGCAGCCAGACCAACAAGAGCTACAGCCGCAATTGCGGAACGGAGGTTAAGATTTTTCAAAGCGATCATCCTTATATGATTTGCATCCCGGTTAAGATGCTGAACGCATATACGCGCCAGCCTTTGCAGCGGATGCAATACTGCAAAAATAAATTACAAAATTTCGATTTTCCCACTTACAATAACTGGTCCTGCAGCTTTTGCATGCGGAGCAGTGCCATCGGGCTCAAGTGTAACAGCAAGTGTCATCCCGCTTCTCATGCGCGTGCGCATGGCAGGCTCGACTGAAACACGTGTCGCGCTGGTGGCATTTATAAAGCCAAGCGATTTTGCCTCTCCACTAGCGTCAATTACCCAAAGTTCGGGAAAGCGACCATCGGCTTTCATCGCGACCGGGGTTACTACCAACTCGCCGCGCTGTGTATCATAAGAGGCCGTCATCGCCGCACCTCCTGTTTCGCTGCCAAGTGCTGCAACCAATGTAGGCGAGGGTTCCGCAGAGCGCGGTGCTGGCGGATTGACGAGCATGAATGCGAGCGTGGCCGCAACCGCCGTCGCCCCGCCAGCGATACTTTTCCATAATGTTACCGACATGTTGGCTGCCCGCCGAGTGGGCACTGCGCCAATTTTCATGCTGATATCATTCCATATTTTTGCCGGTGGTGGCGCAGAGTCAACGATAAGCATTGGTGCAAAGCGATCCTGCCATGCACATACTTCAGCAGCAAAGCTCGCATCAGTTGCAATACGCGAGGCGACAACGGCCTCACCCGCGCGGTCAAGCAATCCGAGCGCAGCTTCACCTGCAAGCACAATGTCATTATCTAAGAGTAAAACCATTGTCACTGGCTCATACACTCGCGCAGTTTGAGGAGTGCGCGGCGCACGCGGCTTTTGATCGTCCCAAGCGGTACACCGTCTCGAATCGCCAATTCAGCATAAGTCGCACCATTTAGGAACGCAGTGCGCACACATTCGGCATCACGCTTATCAAGCGTGTTAATACAATAATTGAGACGGCTATCAGCTTCATCGGCAAGCATCACGCTTTCAGCGAGGGGGGCTGGATCAGCCACATCAACAGCCTCATCCAAAGAGGCTAGGCCGCGATTTCGAATCGCGCGCAGCCGATCAATCGCGCGATTGCGCGTTAGCGTCACCAGCCATGTGATTGGGCTGGCGCGATTTGAGTCAAAGGTGGCGGCTTTGCTCCAAATTGTTAAATAAGCGTCTTGCAAGGCTTCCTCTGCGTCTTGGCGTTCAGGGAATATACGCAGGCAAACACCAAAAAGCTTCGCCGAGGTGCGACGATAAACTTCTTCAAATGCATTTTTGTCGCCAGTTGCGACGTGTTTCAATGCGGCAACGAGGATTGCCCGATCATCATCAGCACGACGACGGGTAAATTCATCACTATTGTTAGCGGGTTCAGTGTTGATCGTTAGTCTCCTGAAATTAGCCCCATAAGCGATGCCGCCATATCGGCGCAATGGGGTTGCGCCCTTGCGTATGCCTCGCGGGCTGGTTAAAGGCTCAATACCGCTTAGGAGTTTAGCTCAGTTGGTAGAGCATCGGTCTCCAAAACCGAGGGTCGTGGGTTCGAGTCCCCCAACTCCTGCCAGGTGCTTTGCAGTGCGCTGGTTTCAATTGACAACTTAATTGTCGATGATGATCATCTTCACGATTCGTGGAAAGGATTATCATGGATATGTATAATGGTCGCGTTGCCGTGGTTACAGGCGGCGCTGACGGAATTGGCCGCTCACTGACCGAGGCATTGGCGCAGGCGGGAATGACCGTTGCGATACTTGATGTACGCGGCGACGCTGCACAAGAAACAGCAGCGGCAATCACCTCAGCAGGCGGCAAAGCGCAAGCCTATGTCTGCGATGTGACGCTTTATGATCAGCTTGAAGCTACAGCGGCAGCGGTAAAAGCCGATCTTGGCGCTGTCTCGCTCCTCTGCGTTAATGCAGGCGTCGGTGCGGCCGGGGGCATGATATCAGCCTCTCCCAAAGCGATTGATTGGGTGTTCGCGGTTAATGCGCGCGGCGTGATTGATACACTCCGCGCCTTTGTGCCGCGCATGGATGACGCAGCCGGGCCGCGCCATGTTTGCTTTACAGCCTCATCGGCGTCGCTCACTTCACCCTCCGGGCCGCTTGCGCTTTATGCGGGTTCAAAACATGCAACTATTGGTGTTGCCGAGGCAGCAGCAGCTGAGCTTGAAACGATGGGGATCGGCTGTACAATCCTCTGTCCTGGTCTGATCAACACCCGGATTTGGGACGGCGCGCGCGCGCGACCCGAACATTTTGGCGGTCCACGTTTTATGCCTGAAGCCACAGGAGATCATTGGCGGACAACAGGCATGGCGGTTGATTGGGTAGCTGAAGAAGCGCTCAAAGCCATTTTTGCATGTGCGCGCTACTGCGCGCCAATAGATGTGCATTCAGCCAATGATTTTGAGATGCGCGCCTGCGCTATTCGCGCAGGTTTTGCGCTCTGGCAGGATAGAGATCGAACGCGCTGGCCCGATCCAGCGTGACGCGCGTGTTACTCAGTCGCAAAACAACCGTGTATTACGGCGCGGCAATCGGCCCGCTCGCGATTGTTGGTTTGCCCTTTACCGTTTATCTGCCGCCTTACATTGCCGAAGGCGGAGTGGTTGCGGTTGGCCTTGTCGGCTTGCTTTTTTCGATTTGCACGCTGTGGGACGGCGTGGTCGATCCGCTGATCGGCAATATGATTGACCGGGTGAGCGCAGGGCCAGCGCCGCATCGCCGATGGATGCGGATCGCAGTGGCCCCGATTGCGCTCTTGCTGGCGCTGATCGTGTTGGTTGGCGACACGCTGCCCTTCGCATTGCTATTGCTGGTGATGGTCGTTTTCTATTCATCAAGCAGCCTATTTGATGTGGCGCATCTTTCGTGGGGGGCAGCACTCGCCAATTCTTCAGACGCCAATTCTCCTGACAATAGCAGCCGGGTGTTTGGCGCGCGCGAGCTTGGCGCGAAGACAATATTGATTGCAGCGTTTGCAGCGCCAGCGCTTGCGCAATTTCTGATCCCCGGCCTCAGCTTGCAGGGGCGGATCATCGCCTATGCCAGCCTGTTTCTGTTCGCGATGCCGCTTGCATTATGGGCAATTGCGCGGATTCCAGCGCGTGCCGTGATACCCGAACCCGGCATTGGTTGGCGCGGCGAGATCATGCAGACGCTTAGCTTCCGTCCCTTTCTAGCACTTATTATCGTGCAGATTCTCAGCTCTTTTGCCTTTGGTGCGCTTACGTCGCTGTTTATTTTCTTTGCCGATGGTACGCTAAAGCTTGATAATCGCAGCGCGCTATTGCTGTTTGGCACCTTCATTGGCGGCGCACTGTTCACGCCAATGTGGACAGCGCTGGCGCGGCACTTTGGCAAGCCGCGCATGATGATCGCAATGGCGTTGTGGCTTGTCTGTATTCTTGGCGGGTCACTCCTTTATTTGCCGCAAGGGCTGATCCAATCGATCATCTTTTCAACCTTGGTCGGCTCGGGTTTTGCCAGCCTGATCTTCATTCACGGGATGGTTGCCGATCTTGCCCCGCTTGACCGCGCGCGCTGTGGGCGAGATCGTACGGCGCTGTTGTATGCGATCATCAATGTTGTCCAGAAAATCGGTAGCGCGCTTGCAATTGCGCTTTGTTATGCGCTGCTTGATTGGTTTGGATTTGATCCAAAATTGGCGACGGCATCATCGGATATCATCCACTGGCTGTTTGTTGGATTGCCTGCGCTTAGCTGGTCGATCATGTGCCTGTTCCTGCTCTACTTGATGCATGAACCGACACTTGCTTTGAGACCGATTAGTGACTAAGTGCATCTTATCCTAAATCAGTAAAAGCCAATCTCCGGCTCTCCGGGCGACGGGTTTTGGCTGATTGGATAGAAAGAGCAAGGGCAGTATGGCACGAACAACCCCAGGCGAATTTATGCGGCAAGTGCGCGCCGAAACCGCTCGTGTCATATGGCCAACCGGGCGTGAAACCATCACGACGACGGTGATGGTTGTGATCATGACGACGATCCTTGGCCTCTTTTTCTTCGGCCTTGACAGCTTTTTTAGCTGGATCGTCAAATCGTTGCTTTCACTCGTCTGATTTCAGGAATAGACCTACATAATGTCACGCTGGTATATCATTCACGCTTACTCAGGCTTTGAGAATAAGGTTCGCGACGCAATCATGGCGGACGCGACCCGGCTTGGCCTTGAAGCGCTTGTCGATGCGGTCGAAGTGCCGACCGAGACGGTGACCGAGGTGCGGCGCGGCAAGAAAATTCAGTCGGAGAAGAAATTTTTTCCGGGTTATGTCCTTGCCAAGCTCAACATGAATGATGACGTCTATCATCTCGTCAAAAATCAGCCCAAGGTCACGGGTTTTCTCGGGAGCATGGGCAAGCCGCAAGCGATTAGCGAGTCTGAGGCCGCGCGCATCCTGAACACCAAAGAAGCCGCCGCCGCCGCGCCCAAAGCGCGCGTCACGGTGGAGTATGAAATCGGCGATTCGGTCAAAGTGCTCGACGGGCCGTTCGCAAGTTTCAATGGCATTGTCGAAGAAATTGATTTCGACAAGGGCCGGGTTAAGGTCAGCGTCAGCATCTTTGGCCGCGCAACCCCGGTTGAACTTGAATTTGAACAGGTTGAATTGTCGAAATAAGCATTCCGGTGAGAGCCGGATTCATCTGCGGGAGGCTTTCAAGCCGCAAACACCGCTAAACTTGAGAAAGAGTGAGTTAAATGGCAAAAAAAATTACGGGCTATATTAAGCTCCAGGTGCCTGCGGGTGCCGCTAACCCGTCACCGCCAATCGGCCCGGCACTGGGGCAGCGCGGCGTAAATATCATGGAATTCTGCAAGGCGTTTAACGCAGCAACGGCTGACCTTGAAAAGTCAATGCCGATCCCAACGGTCATCACTGTGTTCGCCGACAAGAGCTTTTCGTTCGTTACGAAAACCCCGCCCGCGACATTCCTGATCAAGAAAGCGCTGGGCCTCAAGTCTGGTTCAAAAGAACCCGGCAAGGCTAGTGCTGGCAAGATTACACGCGCGCAGCTTAACGATATCGCCGAAATCAAGATGAAGGATTTGAACGCGAACGACCTTGCTGCCGCATCCAAGATCATCGAAGGCAGCGCCCGCGCAATGGGCCTCGAAGTGGTGGAGGGCTGAGATCATGACATTTGTAAGCAAAAAAGCAAAGAAGATGGCAACTGCGGTTGACCGCGAAAAGCTCCACGGCGTTAATGAGGCTATTGCGCTGATCAAGGCCAATGCAACATCGAAGTTTGACGAAAGCATCGAAGTCGCGCTCAATCTCGGCGTTGATCCGCGTCATGCCGATCAAATGGTGCGCGGCGTTGTCACGCTGCCTAAGGGCACTGGCAAAAATGTTCGCGTTGGCGTGTTCGCGCGCGGCGCAAAGGCTGAAGAAGCACTTGCTGCTGGTGCCGATGTCGTCGGTGCTGAAGACTTGCTCGAAATCTGCCAGAGCGGCAAGATTGAGTTTGAACGCTGCATCGCTACGCCTGACATGATGGGCCTTGTCGGTCGTCTTGGTAAGGTTCTGGGCCCCAAAGGCCTGATGCCAAACCCTAAGCTTGGCACGGTAACGCCAAATGTCGCCGAAGCTGTGAAAGCAGCCAAGGGCGGCCAGATTGAGTACCGCGTTGAAAAGGCCGGGATCATTCATGCTGGCATTGGCAAGGCAAGCTTCACAGCCGACGACCTGCGCACCAATTTCGATGCTCTTGTCGATGCCATCGTCAAGGCCAAGCCGTCCGGCGCGAAGGGCAAATACCTCCGCAAGGCCGCGATCAGTTCAACAATGGGCCCCGGCGTCAAAATCGACGTGACTGAAATTACAGCATAAGCTCATTGATCAGAATAAAATGAAAGGCCGGGGGGAAACCTCCGGCCTTTTTTATGTCCTCACTTCCCCACCAGATCAAACACCTGCATCCCCGCACTCATTGGTTGGCGCTTGACCCAGTGTTCGTGGTGAATCGAATGCTCTGCATCTTCAAGACCAGCGGCCCAGTGGCCGTTCACTGTCACGCGTGAGAATTCATAGTCTTTGGAATGGGTTGCATAGCCTTCGCCGCGATTGATCAGGTGCATCACCGTCACTGCGCTGTCACAGCCACGATTGCCCAAAAACTGAGCATCGGGATCATCGCGGAAACTTTCGGGCAATTTCTGCGCCAGGCGGTGCGCCGCGTCGCGCAGCTTCATCAATTCGCGCGCCATATCGGTGTTAAGCCGGGTACGGCTTGAATAGCGGATGTCCTTCTCACGCTGCGCAACGTCAAACAGATTGCGCGGCAATATCCCGCGCGCGTTAAACAGATCGACCTGAAAAATCTCAATGCTGGCATCAAGCTCACGCTGATCAAGCACATATTGCAGCGGCGTATTCGAAACAAGGCCGCCGTCCCAGTAGGGCTCCCCGTCAATCATGATCGGCGCAAAACCGGGCGGCAGCGCGCCGCTCGCCATGATATGTTCAGGCGTGATCAGCCGCTCATGCGTGTCAAAATAAGTGAGGTTGCCGGTGATTACATTGACCGCGCCGACGCTCAGCCGCATTGGGCCGCCATTGAGCAAATCAAAATCAACCAGTTCGAGCAGCGTGTCATGCAAGGGTGCCGTATCATAATGGCTGATCGCAGCAGGCGTTCCCGGCAACGACATCGCCGCTGGAGGAAAGCGCGGCTCGAAAAAGCCTGGAACACCTGTCGCTGCAACGATGTTAGCCGATACTTCGTTAAACCATGTCCGCATAAAGCCTGCGGGGAAAAGCGGCGGCACCGTCACCCGTGATGAGGCGAGATCCCAAAACGCGCGCATCCGCTCGACGCGGCGCTCGGGCGGATTGCCCGCAATGATCGCGGCATTAATCGCGCCGATTGAAATCCCCGCGATCCAGTCAGGCTCATGCCCCGCCGCCGCGAGCGCCTCATATACCCCGCCCTGATAAGCGCCAAGCGCACCACCACCCTGAAGCACAAGCGCGGTTGATTTGAGTTTGCAGATATTATCCATCGTAAAAATTCCTGTGGCAGCCTCGCATCGGGTTACACGCGGGTATAGCATCAAACGCACTTTCAAACTTGTTAGCAAAGATAAAAATGTTGCAAGTGCGAAATTGCATATTGGATTTTTTCTAAGAATGAAAACTATCCTGAATATTAGTATTTTTTGCTAATTCAGAGGTGTGTGAACAAGGGCTGAAATACTTGTTCATCATAGAGAAAGCTTGAAAATCAGGGGTTTTTCAAAACTGGCACGCGCCGTGCAAAGCTTAGGACATGCTACTAATGACAGTGGCAAAAACATTCTGAAGCCCAAACCCAAGGAGACTTAAAATGAACAGCTACAACCCAACCAGCATCCGCAGCAACCTCGTCGCAGCTTTCTGCACCGTCATCTTTTCGGCAACCTGCCTCGTCGGCGCACTCGCTCCAGCGCAAACTGCGTCGTCATCGGTCAGCTACACCACCGTCGCATAACCATTTCTATTTGGAGACCTAAAATGAACAGCTACAACCCCGCCAGCCTTCGCAGCACCATCGCCGCAACACTCTGCACCGTCGTTTTTTCCGCCACCTGCCTGATGGGTGCCCTCGCTCCGGCGCAAGCAGCAGCGCCTGTGGCGGTGAGTGATCAGGCGGCATAGTACGAAACAAATCCCAAGCCCACTACGCGCGGTGAGCGTGGAATAGGTTCGCGCGAAGCCGCCAAGACGCGAAGGAAGAATTCCTCCCCGAATCGGGGAGGGGGACCGCGCGAAGCGGGGTGGAGGGGCCGCTCTCAACGCACGCCACCGTCGAAGCTTTCCCCCCGCATCAACCGGCCCCTCCACCAGCTTCGCTGGTTCCCCTCCCCGTGCCGAGGAGGAATTAGCGCCTTGCACCCCGCCCCATATCCACC
>JAYUIX010000240.1:0-3532 GCA_043765635.1 Sphingomonadales bacterium | reverse complement strand
CCCGTCGCGTCAATGCCGAACGCATAAAAACAAAGCTGAAGCGCCTCCCGCGCCCCCGCAATCACATCAAGCAAAAGCGCAAACCGCTCCGCCCCGCCAAAAACAAACTTCAATTGGTGGCCGGAAATGCTTGCCTCAATCGGGGGGTAATGGGGGAGCGCGGTCACAGGAGTTGCATCGGCTGAACAGGTGCGATTTGCAAGGGGGGAAGCACTGAGTGAAATAAACGGTGGTGACGAAACCATTTGTTATCGCTAGCAAATCAAAATGGCAGATGCACAAATCATGGTAGCGATCCAAACATACGCCAAAACTATTCGTGAATTGCTCCGCGCCAATCCGAATACTCCCGAAACTGGCCTTGCACCCGCATTTCAGCAACTACTGACGAGCCTGATGCCGCACCTGCCAGCCGTTGCGCACCTGACGGTTAGCCCTGAATATAATAAGCCTGGCGTCGGCAGGCCAGATATTGCCCTCATTCGCCAAGGCCAGCCGCCGCGCGCTTTTGTCGAATTGAAAGCGCCCACAAAGTCTGCCGATCCAGAAAAGTGGCGCGATGCGCATGACAAAAGACAATATGAGCGACTAAAAGAACTTGGCGCATGGAGTACATCAAACTTCACCGATTTCCATTTGTTTGCGCGCAAGGCAGCACAGGGCAGCGCCTCGATTGTTCCGGCAAAAGCATTAAAACCAGATACGCCCGATAAAGCGGCTGATGCGCTGATCGCAACGCATAACGCGCAACCATTCTTTGACCTCTTCGCCAATCTGGCCCGTGCCGACGCGCCCGCTGCCAGAAACGCCGCACACCTTGCTGAACTCATGGCGCATTCGGCGCGTCTGGTGCGCAGTGCGGTTGAGGAACGGATTGGTGAGCTACGCGCTGGAGGCAATGCCAACCATCCGCTGGTGATGGTGCGCGATACATTCCGCAATGTGCTTTACGCGCATCCCGAAGCGGGCGGATATGCAGCGGCAGATTTCGATACGCTGTTTTCATCGGCCTTTGCACAAACTTTGGCCTTCGGCCTGTTACTAGTGCGCGAGTCCTCGGACGGGAATGTTGGCCTAGATGCGTGGACGCACATGCCCGATGAGCATCCACTGATGAAGGCGGCATTGCGTGTGTTGAGCGAACAGGAAGTCACGCGCGAAATCGGCATCGGCTTCGATGTGATGTGCGATACCGTCAATAGCTTCGCGCGCGAAATCCTTGCGATCCAAGACGATGGCCGTGATCCCATCCTTTATTTCTACGAAGATTTCCTGAGCATTTTTGATCCGGCGGCGCGCGAAAAATACGGCGTTTATTACACCCCGATTGAGGTGGTGCGTTATATGACAGGTGCGCTTGATCGGGCGCTACGCGATAATCTCGGCACTCAAGGTTTGCGCGATCCGACGGTGACGATCCTTGATCCCGCAACCGGCACGGGCACTTTCCTGCTTGGCGTGGCGGAACGCGTGCGGGGTCAGGTGACGGCGGATGAAGGCGGGCCAGCGGCATCGATGGCGCTGGCTGATCTGGCAGGGCGAATGTTCGGCTTTGAACTGCTCGTCGGCCCCTATGCCGTCGCGCATTACCGATTGCACCATGCGCTGCGCAATCGTCCGGCGGATGACGGGGAAGATGCGCCGCAACCTGTCAAGCTGCCCAGGCTTGGGATCTATCTTGCCGATACGCTCTCAAATCCTGAAACCGACGCGCCGATGGGTGGCCTTGGCATTCAGGGCATCCCGATTGATGAAGAACGGCGCGAGGCCAACCGCATCAAAGCGACGCAGCCGATTTTGGCAATTATCGGGAACCCGCCGTATAAGCGATTGGAAGAGGGCGAGAATGAAACGCTCATCGGGCGCTGGATGGACGGCGTCTGGGATGATTTGAAGCAGCCTGTAAAGGATGCAGGCAAAGGCGGGCAGCTCAAGACTTTCCCCGAATTTTCGGTCGCCTTCTGGCGCTGGGCAATCTGGAAATTGTTTGAGGCGGACAATGCGCCTCAGAAGGGCGTTATCGCTTTCATATCTAACCGTAAATTTCTGACTGGCTGGCCCTATGCTGGGCTACGCAAGTTGATGCGCGAAAAGTTTGACCGGATCGAGATTATTGATTTGCGGGGAGATGTGAACGCCGGACTGCGTGGAAACGTGGAGGACGATCAAGGCGTCTTCAATATTAAAGTTGGCACAGCAATCACGTTGGCAATTGCAGATGGCAGCAAGGCTAAAGGTGCATTAGCTGAGGTGACCTATGTCGATAGTTGGCAAGAGGGTGCATTTGGTCGCAAGCCCAAACTTGATTGGCTGCTAAATGCAGCTGAACTCGGCAATCTGCCAAACGCTGTATCAGTTGAACGTGGCCTACTTGACGATATGAGGCCCAGCCCGTTTCAAAATGGTGAGTGGTTGAGTATTCGATCCTGTTTTGCGTTCGCGTCGTCTGGATTGGAGTCCAAACGGGATCATATTGTTTACGCTTCTAATGTGGCCACGCTGACCTCGCAGGCGCAATCCTTTCTTGCACTTGAAGGCGCTGAGGCAGACGCAAAATTCAATTCAACTGGCATGAATCCAGCCAAAGATGCGAAAGCTGTGGGCTTTGATGATAAGTTAGTCAGAAAGGCAAGTTATCGCCCCTTCGACCTTCAAAGGCATTATCCGCACAGGCGCTGGAATGATAGGCTTCGGACTCAACTACTGTCAGCTTGAGGAAACGCAAATATTTGTCTTTTCAGCCTTCCGGGTAACACCGGGAAAGGGCCGGGAACATGGTGTCATTCAGAATATCCAGATCGCCACTCTTTCCGGGGCAGCTACGGCGGCTATGCTTTCCCGCTCTATGACCGTCGCATAAGCGCTGATGCCACCAATATTGCGCCCGTCTTGATTGCCAGCCTTGGCGAGGCTTATGGCCTTCCTATCGCGCCTGAAGATATTTTTGATGCCATCCTCTGCTTGCTCTCGGCAAAGAGCTACACCCGCCGCTTCGCCGAAGACCTTGAAGATGTCTTTCCGCACATCCCCTTCCCCGCAACGCATGACGTGTTCAGCCAAGCCGCCGCCATCGGGCGCGAAATCCGTGGACTACAGGCCTTCACGCGTGAACCCGCCGCCGCGTTCCGCCCCAAAGCATTTTGCCGCATCGCGAGCGAACCCGGTGGGGCCGTAGCTGCTGTCACTTATCGCGACGGCGAAATTGTGCTTTGCGAAAACGGCAGCGGACGGATTAGCGGCATAACCGAAGCGGTGTGGAGTTTCAGCGTCAGTGGTTACCGCGTTTTTCCGCGCTGGATCGATGGGCGGAAAGGCTTGCCAGCGACACTTGCCTTCATCCGCGAATTGCGTGACGTTGCCGCGCGTATCGCCGAACTTATCCACTGGTTTGATGCCGCTGATCTTGTTTTGGATGCGACTTTGGGCGATACACTCACACGTGCAGAGCTTGGATTCCCCGCGCCAGAGCCAGCAGAGCCGGAGCAAGACGATGACTGATTTGTTCGGAAATGGTCAGATAAGCATGTTCGGA
>JAYUIX010000239.1:0-11193 GCA_043765635.1 Sphingomonadales bacterium | reverse complement strand
TGCGGTGCAGGCGGGTCGAGATCGATTTTCGAAGGCTGAGCAAGCGCCTTACCTTTTGACCATTCATAGGCGACAAGGATCACCGCTTGGGCCAAGTTGAGGCTGCCAAATTCGGGATTAACCGGAACGGTGATCAACGTACGCGCAATCGCGACGTCGTCATTTTCAAGCCCTGCGCGTTCTGGGCCAAAGAGGATCGCACTGCGCCCTGCTTCATTGCGGATCGTCAGGGCTGCCTCGGCGGGCGTCGCGACGGGTTTGATTACCCCGCGCCGCCGAACACTGGTGGCATAAACATGCGCGCAGTCCGCCGTTGCATCGGCGATGCTTTCAAACACCTGCGCCTGATCAAGCACAATATCCGCGCCTGCCGCTGCTGGCCCCGCCGAAGGATTGGGCCAGCCATCACGCGGCGATACCAGACGCAGTTCAGTCAGCCCAAAATTGAGCATTGCACGCGCCGCCTTGCCAATATTTTCGCCAAGCTGCGGGCGAACGAGGATGATGAGGGGGGGTAGTGGATTTGCCTCCCCCTCCGTTTCTCCCGAGCGAAGTCGAGGGACTATGCCGAGCGAAGCCGAGGCTCTTTCTTTGCGTTCATGCGGTGGGATTGCCAACCGTTTCAATCGATCCCAGTTTTCAGCAATCAAAGCCTCTTTTTTGGCGCGAGACCATCCCTTGATTTTGGTTTCGGCTGCCTGTGCCTCGTTTCGCGTTTGAAAATATTCAGACCAGACGAGTTCAATTGGCCTGAGATCAAATGTATACCCACGAATAGCTCCCGATTGATGTTGTGCTACTCGGCGTTCCAAATCGTCAGTATGTCCAGTATAATAGCTGCGGTCAGCGCAGTGTAGGATATATGTCCAAAAGCTCATTCAAACCTCTTACCACCTCGGCTTCGCTCGGTTTAGTCCTTCGACTTCGCTCAGGAAAGCGGGAATGGACTCACCCCTCGCCCGCCTCCTTCACCACCTCTGCAAATTCTTCGAAAGCCTCGGCTTCGCTCGACCGGCCCCTTCGACTTCGCTCAGGGAATACGGAAATTAAAGACAGGTCAGTTTTTGCCAGCATCGCTTACCGCCCCTGCAAATTCCTCAAAATCCTTGGCTTCGGCAAAGTCCTTATAGACGCTGGCGAAGCGAATATAAGCAACGCTGTCGAGGCCTTTGAGCGCATCCATCACTAATGCCCCAATCCGGCTTGACCGGATTTCATTTTCACCAAGCGTTTCAAGCTGGCGCTGAATGCCAGTGACGACACGGTCAATCTGCATTGGCTCAATCGGGCGCTTGCGGCAGGCGATGGTGACTGAACGTTCAAGCTTTTCCCGCTCAAACATTTCTTTGCGGCCTTCGGATTTGAGAACGGTCATCTCGCGGAGCTGGATACGCTCAAATGTGGTGAAACGCGCGCCGCATCCTTCACATTGGCGTCGCCGCCGGATCGCAGCGTTGTCATCGGTTGGCCGCGAGTCTTTTACCTGGCTGTCCTCATGGCCGCAAAAGGGGCAGCGCATTTAGAAGCCCTGATAAATCGGGAAACGGTCGCACAGTGCGCGAACACGAATTTTGACATCTGCCTCAACCGTCGCATCACCGTGCTCGCCGTTCTTGCGCAATCCCTCAAGCACATCAGCAATCATATGGCCGATTTCACGGAATTCAGCCGGGCCAAACCCGCGCGTCGTGCCCGCAGGCGATCCGACGCGAATGCCGCTGGTTTTGACGGGTGGCTGCGGATCATTGGGGATGCCATTTTTGTTGCAAGTGATCGCCGCGCGTTCAAGCGCTTCATCGGCGTCACGCCCGGTTACGCCAAGCGGGGTGAGGTCAACAAGCGCGAGATGCGTGTCCGTACCACCCGAAACAAGGTTTGCCCCGCGCTCATTCAGCGTTGCCGCCAGCACCTTGGCATTTTCAACCGTGGCGGCGGCATAAAGCTTGAAATCAGGCTGTAGCGCCTCGCCGAATGCCACCGCTTTCGCCGCGATAACATGCATCAGCGGGCCGCCTTGGAGGCCGGGGAATACGGCTGAATTGATCTTCTTCGCAATCGCTTCATCATTGGTCATGATCATGCCGCCGCGCGGGCCGCGCAATGTTTTATGTGTCGTGTTCGTCACGACATGCGCATGGGGAAGCGGGGAGGGGTGAACGCCGCCAGCAACCAGCCCGGCAAAATGCGCCATGTCAACAAAGAACAACGCACCAACCTCGTCAGCAATCGCGCGGAACCGCGCAAAATCAATGATACGCGGATAGGCTGAGCCACCAGCGATGATCAGCTTAGGCCGATGCTCCTTGGCAAGCCGCTCAACCTCGTCAAAATCAATCAAATGCGTTTCGGGGTGAACACCGTATTGCACTGCGTTGAACCATTTGCCTGACATCGCAGCACGCGCGCCGTGGGTCAGGTGCCCGCCTGCATCAAGGCTCATACCAAGGATGGTATCACCCGGCTTGGTGAGCGCGAGCATCACCGCGCCGTTCGCCTGTGCGCCCGAATGCGGCTGAACATTGGCAAAGCCTGCATTGAACAACTGCTTGGCGCGGTCAATCGCGAGCATCTCCACCTCGTCCGATGGCGTGCAGCCCTGATAGTAACGCTTGCCGGGGTAGCCTTCGGCATATTTGTTGGTGAAGACTGACCCCTGTGCCTCAAGCACCGCGCGCGATACAATGTTTTCAGAGGCGATCAGCTCAATCTGATGCTGCTCACGCGCGAGTTCATGGCGCACGCCTGCAAACACGGCGGGGTCGGTTTCGGCGAGCGTTCGCGTGAAAAACCCATCAGGCTGAACATCGTGGAGGGCGGCTGGGTTGGTGCTCATAGAGGTTCCTTCACGAACGAGGGATTGGAAAGTTTATCAACGCGGGCGCTATGTCGTTCGCCGCCAAACGCCGTTTCAAGAAAAGCGTCAAGACAGGCTTTTGCCATCTCAATGCCGATCATCCGCGCGCCCATCGCAATGACATTGGCATCATTATGTGACCGCGCAAAAGTTGCCGAAAGCGGCTCTGATACCAGTGCGCAGCGGCAGGCGGGGTCGCGGTTGACCGCGATCGAAATGCCAATGCCAGAGCCGCACAGCGCAACCCCGCGTTCGGCCTTGCCTGATGCGACAACCTTGGCCACCATATAACCATAATCTGGATAATCGACCGATGCGCTTTCATGCGGGCCAAGGTCATCTACCTCATGCCCACCCGCGCGCAGATGGGCGACAAGTGCCGCCTTCATCTCAAGGGCTGCATGATCAGAGGCAATGGCAATCTGCATCGGCGGCGCAAATCCTGTGCGGGTGAATCGGAACCCGTGCGCTTTAACAAGTTTGTTGCAAAACGCCACTGGCCAAGCGAGTGGTTGACATGACTTATTTCTTTGATAACTGTGTTATCCAAATAATACACAAAGGATGAAGTCATGTTCAAACCCATCGCCGCCTTGATTGCTTTCGTCTCGCTCGGCGGCGTCGCCACCGCTGTGGAGCAACCAGTTGAGGTGATGGTGCTTGGCGCTTATCATTTTGGCAATCCCGGGAAGGACGTGAATAACCAGAAGGTTGATAGTGTGCTTGTGCCTAAGAAACAGGCCGAGCTTGAGGCGCTCGCCCGCGCGCTGCTGACCTTCAGGCCAACCAAGGTGATGGTTGAAATGGAAAGCAGCGCCGCCGATCTTGCTTTGCCGCTCTATCGCAGCTTCACATTTGATCGGCTCAAAAGCGAAGCCAATGAGATTGATCAGATTGGCTTTCGCGTCGCTAAAATGGCAGGGCACTCCGATGTTTACGGCATTGATGAACAACCATCCAAGGGCGAGCCTGACTATTTCCCTTATGACAAGTTACAAGAGGCCGAAGCAAAATTTGGCCAGACAGGTCGTATTGCAACGGCAAACGCAAGTTTCAAGCCGCGTTTTGAGGCATTTGAAATCAACCAGAAAGTCCAATCGGTTGGGCAGCTGTTGACCCAGATCAACGACGCAAAGCAAATTCGTGACGAGCGCTTTTTTTATTACGGCGTCCTCAATATCGGGGATACGAATACGCAGGCGGGGGCTGATCTGAATGCAATGTGGTATTTACGTAATGCAAAGATTTTTGCCAAACTGATGCACATTGCCAAGCCGGGAGAACGCGTGCTGGTGGTTTACGGCGGTGGCCACAGTTACTGGTTGCGCCACTTCGCCGCCGAAACGCCGGGGTATCGGTTCGTTGATCCGGTGCCTTATCTGAAGGCAGTGAAGCCAGTCAAATAGGACTTTGTCCTAGTAGCGGCGGTGGCGTTTCCTGTTATCACTATACTATGACAGACAGCCTCCCCCGCGTAGCGCTTCGCTTCGGTTTTGCCGGGCTGCTGCCGCAAGCGATCGCGCTATTTCTCGTCGCGACTGACGCTGAACAGCGCTGGAGCGCGCTTGCGGTTGGCTATGCTTATGCCGCGCTGATTTTCAGCTTTCTCGGCGGGGTGTGGTGGGGGCAGGCACTGAGCATCAAGAACGCGCCGGGCTGGATTTATGCTGCCGCCGTCGCGCCAAGCTTGATTGCGCTCGCTACCTATGTGCCTTGGGTGATTGGAGCCGAGTGGCCTGGGCCGTCGCTGGTGGTGCTCGGGGTGTGCCTGATCCTCTCGCCGCTGGTTGATCATGTGATCGGGCGGAGTGTGACACTGCCAGAAGGTTGGATGCGTTTGCGGATAATGTTGTCCGCTGGGTTGGGTGCGCTGACGTTGATGCTGGCTTGGGCAAATTAAAAAGACCCCGCACATTGCTGTGCGGGGTCAGAATTCGCTAATATGTTTGGAGATCACTTAAGCGAATGAAACATTTACTCGTGAACGGCGGCGGGCTGCACTGCCGACCATTCCAAAACCCATGATCAGCATAGCCCATGTCGTTGGTTCAGGAATTGCGCCAAAGGCTGATCGACCAATGAAGTCTGAGTGAATTGAAGTTGGCACGAAGCCATTAAACTCACCAAAGCTGCTCTGAAGTCCTGCACGAATGTCGCCAAAATTGGCACCAAATGAGAGACCATATGATGTCAGCGATACAAGCTTACCATTGATAAACTGCGGGCCGCCTGAATCGCCACCAGCCGAGCTGACTTCGCGAAGTCCAAGACCAAGATTGCAGAATTGTGAACTGGTAAGGCCGAACGCGCCACCCAGACGGCATGATGCGTCGTTCGCAGCCAGGCCGTTATCGAAATCTGAAATAATCGACTGGCCAATTGACGCTGTACCGAAGAAATTGCGGCCAGTCGCCGGATTGATATCCGTAAAGAAACCACCGAAACCTGCATCACCAAGCCTGAAATCAAAGCGGTTGAAACCTTGACGAAGACGGCCTGTTCCAAGATCAACGCCAAGATTGCCGCCAACAGATGAACGGCCGCCTACGCCAGCAATATTGAAAACCTGACCTTCAAGATCAGCCGTTGTACCGATATGATATGAGGTTGCGAAACTCGGCGCGAAATCAGCAAGACGGAGAACCGCAATGTCGTTCTGATCAATGACCTGTCCGGTATAATTCGGATTTACGAAAAAGTTGCTCACAGCAATTGCGGTTGATCCGCCGGGGGCTGTGTTGGTGAGAATATGTTCAGGATTTGACCCGCCATAGAAGAAAGCTGTCGCGCCAACGGGATTTGGTGTGCCCGCGCCATCGCTGACGCAGTGGGCAGCGGTTACGATCGAACGACGATCAGGAAGGAGCGAACCCGAACAAATAAATGATCCTGCAGAACCCTGATCGATAATCAGTGCAACGACGCCGTTTTGCGAGGGGCGATTGGGAAAATAAATCGGATTGCCACCGCCAGCGCCAGTTGCTGTCGATACTGCGCCGACTATGCGGCTTGCTGCTGTGTAGGAGAAGCCGTTCGCAGTCCCACTCTGTGCACGCGGCCCAATTACAGATGGTGTATTGAGCGATGCCTCAGCACTGGCAGGCGTGCTGATCGCAGCCATTATCGTCGTTGCAGTCAGTGCGATCGATACTTTTAACTTCACCTTTAAACTCCTTGGAAAAGAGATGTTTATTGGAGGAATCCCCTACAATTAATTTTTAGTTAAAAAAGAAATAGGATTAATTCAAGATTAATTTCCTACAGTGATTTAATCGTAGTGAACCATTATGAGACAGCGGCACATATCAATGTGATTATTACCATGGCAACGAACATATGGTGTGCGACCGACTGGAAATCTAATAATAAATAATAGTCATACTGTTTATAAGGAAAAATAAATAATATTCGGATTATATTACATTATATATTCCAGTGTGAATATGAATTTATAATGATATATAAATCATTTTGTACATCCGTGAAGTAATATTTATTAAGTCAATTCTATTTTTTTGCCTACAACTGCATAATCGCTTCAGGCGACCATTCATCTGTCAGCCAATGCTGCGTAGGGCATGGCAAATGCTATTGCTGATTTGGCGTGATGCGGAGAAGATTTTTGTCCCTGATAAATATGCCATCAGAATTGTCATAAACCGCGCCAAGTCCACGGCACTTGCTTGGGTTTTGTAGCCGGGGGTTTTTTGGCGGCGGGGCATGTGGTATGCGCCATATATGAACAAGCCCGCAGCAGTTGACTCATTTCGCGAAGAGCCTGCCCGGTTCACCGCTGAAGAATTTATGCAATTAGCGACGCTTGGCCCGCTTGCCGATGTTCCTGGAAAATTTGAATTGGTTGATGGAGTAATCGTCCACGCAAATTCCGCGCTCAACCTCCACTCAAAATACCAAACGCACCTCCTGATCCAGCTTGCCTCGGTTTATGGCGATGAAACCCCTGATGGATGGGTTGTCAGGGTAGAATTAACAGTTCGTCTTGGCGATTATTCAACGCGTAATCCAGATATTGTTGTCATGCGCAATCCCGGTGATGACGAAGGCATGGGACAGCCCGATGATGTTCTCCTTATCATCGAAATTGCGCATACGACGCTTAAGAGAGATATGGGGCCAAAACGGCTTGCCTATGCAGCGGCAGGCGTGCCGCATTATTGGGTTGTCGATGTCGAGGGGCGACGGACATATGTTATGGCCGATTTGGCTGATGGCGATTATTGCTTGCGAAATGAGGTGGTGTTTGGCGAGGCAATGCTGCCGCCGGGTGGTGCCAAATCTGTGGTGGTGGTTTGATTGGCGATTAATCCTGAATATGTTAGGCTCGATTCATGAATGAGCTTTCCACGCGTCCGATGATTGCCGAAGAGCCAGCGCGCTTTTCGGTTGATGAATTCATGGCGATGGCGCAGCAGCCCCCGCTCTCGGATTGGTGCGGCAAGATTGAGTTGGTTGAGGGGGTAATCGTCCGAATGAGTCCCGCAGGCTATCCGCATTTTGGCTTTCAACGTGATATATTTCGCAAGCTTGACCGGATTTTTGGTAACGGCCTTGACGGCTGGATCGTTGGCCAGGAATTGACGGTCAATATGACCAAACCAAAACCATCGGTGCGTGAACCCGATGTGTGCATTTTCCGTGATCCGGGAAAGATCAAGGGCTTGGTAACAAGCGATGCCTTGCTGCTGGCGATTGAAGTGGCCGATAGTTCACGCCGTGAGGATTTGGAACCGAAACGGCTAAGCTATGCCAAGGCTGGCGTCCCGAATTATTGGGTGGTTGATATCAACGCCGAGCAAACGCATGTCTTTGATAGCCCTGTGAAGGGGGATTATGGCACCCATGATATCGTACCATTTGGCAAATTGATCGCTGTTCCGGGGACTAGCCGGAAGGTGCGGATTGGGTGAGGCCTAAGCCGCCTTCCGCAATTCCATCCTGCTCCAAATTTCCATCAGCGCATCGGTCAACTCGTCCATCATTTCGACCGTATGCGCCGGGCCGGGGGTGAACCTTAACCGCTCGGTGCCGCGTGGCACCGTTGGGTAGTTGATTGGCTGCACATAAACCCCGTACTCCGCGAGCAAGATATCGCTGATTTTCTTCGCGCGGATGGGGTCGCCGATCATCAGGGGGACGATATGCGTGGTTGTATCCATCACGGGCAGGCCCGCCTCGGCAAAGCTGGTTTTCAAATATTTTGCCGCCGCCTGTTGTGCGTCGCGTTCCTCGCTAGACGCCTTCAAATGGCGGACGCTTGCAAGTACACCCGCGACGAGGACGGGCGAGAGCGAGGTCGTGAAGATAAAGCCGGGTGCGTAAGAGCGGATCACGTCAACGATCATCTGGTCGGCCGCGATGTAGCCGCCCATCACGCCAAACGCCTTGCCAAGCGTGCCTTCGATGATCGTCACGCGGTGCGCGACCTCGTCACGGTCACTAATCCCGCCGCCGCGCGGGCCGTACATGCCAACCGCATGGACTTCATCGCAATATGTCAGCGCGTTATATTTATCGGCCAAATCGCAGACAGCGGCGATATCGGCAACGTCGCCGTCCATCGAATAGACGCTTTCAAACGCGATCAGCTTGGGAACGTCTGCATCTTCAGCCGCAAGCAGTTCCTCAAGATGGGCGAGGTCATTATGCCGCCAGATGCGCTTGGCGCAGCCGCTATTCTGAATGCCCGCGATCATCGATGCGTGGTTAAGTTCATCGGAGAAAATTACACAGCCGGGCAGGATTTTGCCGAGCGTCGCCAGTGTCGCTTCGTTTGAAATATACCCGCTGGTGAACAGCAGCGCGCTTTCTTTCCCATGCAAATCCGAAAGCTCAGCCTCAAGATCGACGTGATAATGCGTGTTGCCGCCAATATTGCGCGTGCCGCCCGAACCCGCGCCAACATCATGGAGCGCAGTTTCCATCGCTTCGATCACCTTGGGATGTTGCCCCATTGCGAGATAATCGTTCGAGCACCAGACGGTGATCGGCTTTGGCCCGTTATGCCCAGCAAAGCAGCGCGCGTTGGGGTAGGCACCCTTATTGCGCAATATATCAATGAAAACGCGGTAGCGGCCCTCTTCATGAAGGCGGTCAATCGCTTGGGTAAATACCTTACTGTAATCCACGTCTTTCATCCTGAATCGCGGGTCAATTTTTTCGCTCATAACCAAGAATTTGCGTTAATTCCAGCGCGAACGATTCTTAACAATGATGAATATCACACCAGATTTTGCGGTTTATCATGCAGGCGCGGCGCGGTCGTTGTTGTCATCCGTGCGAGCAGCTTGCCCTCGGGGTTAGTCAGATCCGCTTCAATAAAGGCGATCGTCTTGCCAAGCTTGATCACCCGCGCCTCGGCATAAAGCAGCCCTGGCTTGGCAGCGGCAAAGAAGGTGGTTTTGAGTTCAAGCGTTGCCACAAACACCGGCTGACCCGATTTGACGATCACTGCAAACGCGGCGGCATCGTCAAGCAGTGCGGTGACAATCCCGCCCTGAACACTGCCGCCGGGATTGGTGAATTCAACGCCGATGTCATAGGACATCCGCACAAAGCCGTCGGCGCTGCGCACCTCAAGGATTTGCGATTTGAACAGCACCCCCGTTGGCGGGCGGCGGGTGTTGAAACGTTCGATCAACTGGGCATCGGTAAGTGGCATTGGTGTTCCTTCAAAGCGTATCGGTGTGCGTCAGGCCGTAGCTGACAAGTGCGCGTTTCAACGCATCCACATCCGCGCCATCTTTTGTGAAAACGGCGCGGCCCTCGGCTCGTTCTGGCCAGTCCTGCCCTTGGGTCAGAAATGCCGTTCGCCGCGCGATCCCAGCGCCGCTATCGACAAGCGTTACCCCTGCCGGACTCACCGCTGCAATCTCCTCGGCCAGCAATGGAAAGTGCGTACAGGCCAGCACAAGCTGATCAACCTTGTCCCCGTCTGGCGCGTCGTAAACCCCCGCCATGATGACGCGCATCTCATCGGGGTCAGGGGCAATTCCGCGCAGCTTAGCCTCGGCAATATCAACCAGTCGCGCGCTGCCGTGGCGGATCGCCACACAGTCACTGGCAAATTCGCCAACGAGATTATTGACATAGGCCTGCCGCACCGTCGCGTCAGTCCCGAGCACACCAATCACGCGGGTTTGTGAGGCAAGGGCGGCGGGCTTGATCGCGGGCACTGTGCCAACCACGGGCAGATCAAGTGCGGCGCGGACATGCGCGAGTGCAATCGTCGAGGCGGTATTGCACGCGATGACGATCATGCGCGGCTTGTACCGCTCGGCAAGGCGGCCAAGCAGGGCGGGCACCCGCGCGGCAATCTCTACCTCGCCTTTGGTGCCGTAAGGATAGCCGCCATTATCTGCTGCATAGACGATTGATGCAGCAGGCAGCACTGCGCGGATATGCGACAGGACGGACAGGCCGCCAACGCCTGAATCGAAAATAAGGACGGGGCGGGAATCGGGCATTTTAGTTGATCAGCAACGGCACAGGATAATCGATAAATGCGCGATCCTGCGTCACAATAGTCAAGCCTTCATGCAGGGCTTGTGCGATCAACATCCGATCAAATGGATCACGGTGATGTAAATCGAGGCGGTTAAGCCAATGGGCATGATCAGAGGTGAAGGCGAGCATATCAAAACCAGATTCGCCAATCGCTGAATCAAAATTTTCGGGCAATTGCAGTTTGCCAATCTTCTGCTTGATTCTCAGTTCAGCGACACTGATAGCGCTCGCAAATTTTTCATTTGTCGGGTTAATCACGGCGGCAATAACCGCTGGTGAGACTTTTGACGTGTCATCCATCAACCAAAGGAGAATGTGGCTATCGAGCAGTAACCGCACGAATTAATCAATTATGCCAAGTGCGCGGGCCTCTTCCTCGGGCCATTCGTCAAAATCTGGAGCGATCCAGATTTTTCCTTTGAGCGTCCCAAGTTTGACAGGTTTTTTCGCAGGCTGGAAACTGGCAAGCGTTGCCACGGGTTTGCCCGCGCGGCCAATGATCACTTCCTCACCGCGCTCAACCATTGCGATGAGCTTTGAAAGATTGGCCTTCGCCTCAGTAATCGTTACGAGTGTCATGAGTACGATATAGACCAGACCAGACCAGACCTGCAAGGAGAGTAAGGCCTGAGTTGATCCATTCAAAACTCCCCGTCGCCCCGTGCCGGACACGGGGTTAGGCTTTCTTCAGGACACAGCCAAAAGAAGAAGCCTAGCCCCCCTGAGTTCACAAACGAAGTGCAACACCTACAACAGGTGCTGCCATGCCAAGATATACCCAGCTTTCGCTTGAGGAGCGCTGCTCGATTGCCCGG
>JAYUIX010000238.1:0-11291 GCA_043765635.1 Sphingomonadales bacterium | reverse complement strand
GCGCGCATCTTGAGGTCAAGTCGATCATCGCCTCTCCCGTTGCGACTGGCATGGCCTGTCTTTCAGATGAGGAACGAGAACTCGGCGTTGCGCTGGTTGAACTTGGGGCGGGCGTTACCAACGTCTCGCTCTTTGCGGGCGGAATGCTTGTTGGGCTGACGTCGATCCCATTCGGAGCGGCGGATATTACTGACGATATCGCGAGCGCATTTGGTACCCGACGCCATCAGGCCGAACGAATGAAATGCTTCTACGGGTCTGCTACAGCGTCCCCGCGAGACAATCATGATATGATCGAAGTCGCGCCGCTGTCTGCCGAGGATGATGCGACCGAGGCAACACGGATCACGCGCGCACAATTGATTGCGGTCGTTCGGCAGCGGCTTGAGCATCTGACCGGCGAAATTTCAAAGGCACTCAAAGCGCTTGGTTTTTCGGGGCCAATCGGTCGGCAGGTTGTACTGACCGGAGGCGGCGCTGAGCTTAAGGGTATCGCCGATTATATGCAGGGTGCGCTTGGTCGTGCGGTACGGATTGGTCGTCCGCGCGGACTTTTGGGCTTGCCTGAGGCGCATAGTGGATCAGGTTTTGCAACGCTTGCCGGCCTCATCCATTATGCAGCATCTGATCCGATTGATTTGCGGGCGATCATGCCGGCTCCAGCACCGGTCATCCCGGTTTTTGGCGGCGGTGTAATAAAGCGGTTGATGACCGCGTTTCAATCAGGCTACTAGATATTGTGGATTAACGGTCGCTATGTGACAAAATGAAGAAAATTAACCATTTGTTAACTTTTTAGGTGATTCGTGGAATCAAATAGTGCAAAGAGTCAATAGGGCAATGTACGCCCGCATGTTTTTTGAAGGGGAATGGACGTCATGAGCATCGAATTTCTTCCGCCTGAAGTGGATGAGTTGCGGCCACGGATCAGTGTTATCGGCGTTGGCGGTGCGGGTGGAAACGCCATTGCCAACATGATCGCCAGCCAAGTGCAGGGTGTTGATTTCATCGTCGCCAATACCGATGCTCAGGCGCTTAACACCTCAGCCGCCGAACGGCGCATCCAGCTTGGTCTTAAGATCACGCAAGGACTTGGTGCGGGGTCACGCCCCGAAATCGGTCGCGCTGCGGCTGAAGAAACGATCGAGCAAGTCGAAAAGGCGCTTGAGGGCGCGCATATGTGCTTTATTGCGGCGGGCATGGGCGGCGGCACTGGTACGGGTGCGGCACCTGTCATTGCAAAGGCTGCGCGTGACCGCGGCATCCTGACTGTCGGGGTTGTCACCAAGCCGTTCAGCTTTGAAGGCTCACGCCGTAACAAAGCGGCTGAAGCCGGTATCGCCGAACTGCAAAAGCATGTCGATACGCTGATTGTCATCCCGAACCAGAACCTGTTCCTGATCGCGAACCCGTCAACAACCTTCAAAGAAGCGTTTGAGATGGCCGATGAAGTGCTTCAGCAAGGTGTGCGCGGGATTACCGATTTGATGGTGATGCCAGGCCTGATCAACCTCGATTTTGCCGATGTCCGCTCCGTGATGGGTGAAATGGGCAAGGCGATGATGGGCACGGGCGAAGCCGAAGGCGATAATCGCGCGATTGAGGCCGCTGAAAAGGCGATCAACAATCCGCTGCTCGACGGTGTTTCGATGAAGGGCGCGAAGGGCGTCATCATTTCAATCACTGGCGGCGAAGACATGCGCCTAATGGAAGTTGATGAGGCCGCCAGCCACATCAAGGAACTGGTTGATCCCGATGCCAACATCATCTGGGGTTCGGCGTTTAACAATGCGCTTGACGGCAAAATCCGCGTTTCGGTTGTCGCTACGGGCATTGAGGCTGAGGCGGCAACTGCGGCAGAACCGGCGCGCGTCTTTGCATTTCCAACCGCGCGCAAAAGCGATGAGATCGTTCGCACGCCTGAACCTATGATCGCGCCAGCGCGCGTTGCCGAGCCGGCTGCAATCGCTCAGGCGTACGAAGCTGTGCCGTTGGAAGTATCAAAGGTTGTTGTGCCTGCGGTCGTTGAAGCGCCGTTGACGCTTGATCCGCCCGAGCCTGCTGCGACAATGTCATTTGATGACGCGGGTGAAGACGGTGATGAGCTGGTGCTTGACACTCAGTCGATGCTTGACGATCCGGTGGCGAACAATCCTGTGCCGCCAGTAGAAGCGGAGATGGTTGAAGATGCTGCCGCGCCGCGCCGACGCTGGCTGGTTAGCGGCGACGCAGAAGAAGCGGCCCCCGCACCTAAGGCACCGGCATCGGGCGCAACGCTGTTTGAGCGTATGTCAAACATCGCGCGTAGCGCGGCGCGCGGTGATGCTGACACGCCCGAGCCGAACGATCCACTCGATATTCCGCGATTTTTGAATCGGCAAAACAACCAGTAAGGCTTATGATTTGAATATTGGGGCGTTGTGAACTGGCATTTTGCCATTTGACAGCGCCCCATATTCATTTCGTCGTAAATCGCCTTGCCTCTCAAGCGCCCCATGTCGTAAACATTTCGGCATGGTAAAAACGAAATCATTTCGTCGGGAGTGTTGGCTGACGCTTTCGTTGATTTTGCCGTGGGGTACGGCGTCAGCGCAAACATTTCCCCCCGGAACCGCCACCGTTCAAGCGCCGATATATTCAAATGATCCGGCAGACAGGCTTTCGGCCAATCTCAAACTGCTTTCGCAAAACCCGAAGAACGTCAGCGCGCTTACCGATGCCGGGCGGAGCGCAATCGCGGTTGGCGATTATGCTGCCGCGCTTTCGTTCTTAGCACGCGCGGAGGAACTTGCGCCAGGCAATGGTCGGGTGAAGGCCGCGATAGGATCAGCATTGGTAATGGTTGAGCGCCCTGAAGATGCCTTGCGATTATTTGCCGAAGCGGCGGCACTCGGTGCGCCCGAATCAGAGATGGCGGGAGATCGCGGGCTTGCCCATGATTTGCTTGGGGACAATCGCCGTGCCCAGCGCGACTATCAGACCGCCCTGCGGATCAAGGCTGATGATGAAGTAACCCGCCGTCTTGCGCTTTCGCTTGGCATTTCGGGTGACCGCGATCAGGCGCTGCGAATGCTTGACCCGCTGCTCCGCCAGCAAGATCCGACCGGCTGGCGCGCGCGCGCGTTTGTGCTGGCGATGAACGGCGATGTGCGCGGCGCGGAAAGCATCGCGACTACGGTAATGCCGGGCGGAATGGGCGACACGATGCGTCCGTTTCTGCGTAAGCTTGCGATGTTGAGTGCCGCTGACCGTGCCTATGCTGTCAATTTCGGCACGATGCCAAGTGACAACACGCGCTTTGCCTCAGTCGATAGCGCACGGCTGATCCCCGCACCTGAACTTGCGCCGAGCGTAGCGGCGGATCAATCGGCAAAAGAGCGCAAGGGTGAGGGGTCGTCAAAAGCGCCGCGCCGCCGCCCCGGCAAGGATGATGCAAAAATCACGACTGCACAAATTACCTTGGCAAAGCCTGTGCAAGTCGCTGATGCAACGCAAGTTGGCCCCGGTTTTTCCGATATTTTCCTGAAATCCGCCGCGCCGCAAAGCGCAAAGCCCGATGCGCCCAAACCAGTCGAGACCGGACGACTCGATCAACGCGTCGGCACGCGCATCGGCCCGGTTGATCCCGAGCGGATGCCGCCTGAAGTACGCGATGTGCTTTTGCGCAACGGGGAAAAGCTGCCGCCAAAGGTCACTGTGGTTCAGGGTGGCATATTGCCGCCGCCTGATCAGCGGATTGCGACTGTCGCGCTTCCGCCAAAACCGATTGTCAAAGCACCCGAGCCTGAAGAGATTGACCAGCCAGTGGGTGCCGTGTTCGAAGTGCCCGCCACTCAGGTGCCCAAGCCAGTGGTTGAAAGCGCTCCCGCAGCGGTTGCAACTGCCATCGTCGGCCCCCCGGCTGAACAAGCCGCATCAGCCGCAACACAAGCGCCAGTCAAGCTCGCCGTTGTTGCGACAAGCGTGCCAGCCCTGCCGATTGAAGCGCCAAAGCCAGTCATCGCGGTTGTTGCCGCCCCGTCACGCGGGCTTGCCGGATTGCTTGCCGACATTGAACCCGAGCCGGAAAGCGCCCCGATTGCGCTTCCAACTGAGACTGAAATGAAGCTTGTAAGGCTCGCCGCGCAGCGCAAGATTGTTGACGCTGCCAACAAAGTGAAGTTGGAGAAAGACGCCGCTGCCAAGGCCGAAAAGACCAAGGCTGACAAAGAAGCCGCTGCCGCCGCCGCTCTTGCCAAGCGCAATCCGCCGCGTGTGTGGGTGCAGGTTGCCACTGGTGCGAACGAGTCAGGGCTTGGCATCACTTGGAAACGACTGCGAGAAAAAGCGCCTGACGCGTTCAAGGGGCTGAGCGCATCCTATGCGCCGTTTAAGGCCACCAACCGCGTGCTCGTCGGCCCGTTCAAGAGCAACACCGAAGCGCGCTCGCTCGTCAACGCAATGGGCAAGGCTGGCATTTCGGGCAATACATTTGCAAGCGAGGCCGGGCAGGAGATTCTCAAGATCGCCTCACGATGAGCGAACGCCATTCGTGCGCAAGCGATCCCGCCGCAACACGCGGACGCCAATATAATGAGCAAGACGGTAATCCGCGTGGCCCGCGCACAGCGTTTCAGCGTGACCGTGACCGGATCATTCATTCAGTCGGCTTTCGCAGGCTGCGCCATAAAACGCAGGTTTTCGTTGCGCCCGACGGTGATCATTTTCGCGTCCGCCTGACCCACAGTATCGAAGTTGCGCAGATTGGCAGGACGATTGCACGCGCACTTGGGCTTGACGAGGATTTGACTGAGGCACTTTGCCTCGCGCATGATCTCGGTCATCCTCCCTTTGGCCATGCAGGTGAGGACGCGCTCACCGAGGCGATGGCCGGGGCGGGTGGCTTTGATCATAACGGCCATACGCTGCGGATAGTCACTGCGCTTGAAACGCCTTATCCGCTATGGAACGGATTGAACCTGAGCTGGGAAACGCTTGAAGGGCTGGCCAAACATAATGGCCCGGTGACGTCGCCGGGATGGGCAATGGCGGCGGTTGATGCGGGCTTCCCGCTTGATCTTGACAGCCATGCCTCGCTTGAGGCGCAGGTCGCGGCGGTGGCCGATGATATCGCTTACGATAATCATGATATTGATGACGGGCTTCGTGCAGGACTCATTGATTTTGAGGCGCTGCTTGATGTGCCGATGGTCGCGCGCGGGTGGGACGCGGTGCGCACGCATTATCCAGGCGTTGATCCGCTGCGGCTGCGTTCCGAACTGGTGCGTCAACAAATCGGCCTGATGGTGAATGACGTGATCGAAACTACACGCGCCAATCTGAAATCGTCGGGAGTGGAGTCAGTGGAGGGGGTGCGCGCCGCCGGAACCACGCTTGCCGGATTTTCAGGCGGGATGGCGGCGGACGAGGCGGCGCTGAAACGCTTCATGTATGCCAAGCTTTATCATCATCCGCTCCAGCGTGCGGCAGCGGGTGCAGCGCGGCAAATCGTGGCGGGGCTGTTCGCGGCGTATCAAAATGACATCCGAAAGCTTCCTGAGGAGTGGCGTGTGACCCTGCCGCACGAAGAGCCCGCGCGCGTGCGACATATCGCTGATTTCATTGCCGGGATGACTGATCGCTATGCCGTCGCCCGGTATAAAGAATGTGTTGGCCCGATTGATTTGCCCGAAGGGTTTTGAGTACTCGTGCGTTAACCCGGTACAATCATTGTCGGGTGGAGTGAGTTTATGGCCGAAACCAGCATTGCGCTTAACCGCTTTGGCCTTGGCGCGCAGGGGGGTGCACGGGGGAATGACCGGGTTGGCGGTGATCCGCGCCGCTGGCTCAAGGCGCAATTTTCCAATTATCAGCCGCAGCCTGCGATGCTTGCAGCGCTTCCGACGCGGGGCGAAATTGCAGCACAGCTTGCCGACAATCTTCAGGCAGTGCGCGCGGTAGCTGGCAAGAATGCAGCCAGTGAAGCCGCTGACCCTCGCAAAGCAATGCGCAAGGAAGCCCGGCAGGATGCGCGCGCGCAGCATGTCGCCCAAGTCGGCGCGCGGATGCGGATGGCGGTGGCGAGTGACACGCCCTTCATTGAGCGACTGGTGCATTTCTGGGCCAATCATTTCGCGGTTTCGGCGGACAAGCTGACAACGGTTGGCTTTGCCGGGATGCTTGAGTTTGAGGCGATCCGCCCGCATGTTCTTGGCCGTTTTGCCGATATGCTGATCGCGGTCGAACAGCATCCGGCGATGCTGCTTTATCTGGATCAGGCGCAGTCAATCGGCCCCGATAGCCCGCTTGGCAGTCGCGTGGCGGCGCGCGGTATTCGCAAAGCGGGCCTCAACGAAAATCTCGCGCGTGAGATTTTGGAACTGCACACGCTTGGCGTCCGCACGGGCTACACGCAGGCCGATGTTACTGAATTTGCGCGCGCGATGACGGGCTGGACGGTGGCGGGGATTGGCCGCGGGCCAGCCGCGCGTTTGCTTGCTGGCACCGCTGCGCCGGGTGCGTTTCTGTTTGCCCCGCAAATCCATGAACCCGGTGATCGCAATATTCTTGGCCGCGGTTATCCAGCAGCGGGCGAGGCACAGGCACGCGCGGTGCTTGCTGACCTTGCGGTTCATCCCGCAACCGCGCAGCATATCGCGACCAAGCTTGCGCGCCATTTCGTTGCTGATGATCCGCCGCCTACGTTGGTGGCAAAGCTCAAGGCGGTGTTCCTTGAAAGCGGCGGTGATTTGCCAAGCGTCTACGCCGCACTCATTGACGCGCCTGAGGCTTGGGCACCTGCGCAGTCTAAATTCAAAACACCGTGGGAATGGAGTGTCTCAACCTTCCGCGCGCTCGGGCTTGAGGACACGCCTGATCAGGCGGTGACGGGCATGATGGCCGAACTTGGCCAGCCAGTGTGGCGGCCTGGTTCGCCTGCTGGGTTTGACGATGTTGCGGTGCGCTGGGCTGGCCCCGATGCGCTGATGAAGCGCGTCGAGGTGGCGCAGCGGCTTGCAGCGCGGGTGAATGTTGATGCCCGCGCGCTTGGCCCGAGGCTGTTTGGCGAGCGCCTGTCTGCTGACACGCAAACTGCCATTGCGCGCGCTGGTGAGGGCGCAGAGGCGACCGCGCTGCTGCTCGTTTCGCCCGAATTCATGCGGAGATAATCATGATCACACGTCGCACCCTCATAAGTAGCAGCCTCGCCGTAATTGGCACAGCAGCGCTGCCACGCATCAGCTTTGCCGCGGGCAGCGGTGGCAAACGCCGCTTCATCTTCATCATTCAGCGCGGGGCGGCGGATGGGCTTTACAGCGTGGCCCCGGTTGGTGATCCGGGGCTTCGTGCCGCGCGGGGCAACCTTGTCGACGGGGTGGGTGAGGGGATGAAGCTTGACGCCATGTTCGCGCTTCATCCAGCACTCAAGCAAACGGCAGAACTATATAAAGGCGGTGAAGCGCTGTTCGTCCACGCGGTCGCATCGGCGAACCGTGATCGTTCGCATTTTGATGCGCAGAACATCCTCGAAACCGGGGGCCCGCGCGCTTATGCGGAAAAGGACGGCTGGATGAACCGGCTGGTTGGCTTGCTTCCCGCCGCTGATGGCAAGGCGATGGCGCTTGCCCAGACGCTGCCCGCAGCACTTCGCGGGCCGCGCGCGGTGACGAACTACGCGCCGTCACGCCTGCCCGATGCGTCACAGGATCTGATGATGCGGGTGACTGATCTTTACGCGCATGACACGCAGCTTCGCGGGCTGTGGCAATCGGCGCTTGATACGCGCGCGCTTGCGGGAGACTTGGGAGAGGGTGCGGGGCGGAGTGGCGCTGCAACCGGCGCACTCGCGGCCAAGCTGATGCTTCCGGCGGACGGGGTGCGGCTGATGATGATCGAAACGGGCGGCTGGGATACGCACAGCGCGCAAAAGGGGCGGATGAACGGCGGTCTCAACGGGCTTGATCAGATGATCGGCGCGATCAAGGCCGGGCTTGGCACGGCGTGGGGTGATACTGTGGTGCTGGTTGCCACTGAATTTGGCCGGACTGTGGCGGTCAACGGCACCGGGGGCACTGATCACGGCACTGGTTCAGCCGCGATGCTGTTTGGCGGTGCCGTCAAGGGCGGACGTGTGATTGCCGATTGGCCGGGGTTGCGCAGCAGTGATCAGTTTGAAGGCCGTGACTTGAAGCCGACTGTGGCGCTTGAGTCGGTGATTGCTGGCGCGGTTGCGGGACACTTCGCGCTTGATCCAGCACAGGTTGCGCGGGTGCTTTATCCGTCGCTTCCAATGTCCAAGGGTATCAAGGGGTTAATTCGCGTCTAATTACAATAGTATAGCACAAGAGTGTGATCTGGGTCGCTTAACACTTGTCGTATTTGTGCCAAACAATCCGTTATAAAATGACGGGCCGTAATTGTCGCATGGGAGATGCGCTATGGGTGGTTTACGCACATTTGCGATCCGCATTGCCGCACGGCTGGCGGGCAAAAGCGGCTGGTTGAGCGAAGTGCTTAACAAATTTGCGATCAACGGCCTTGTCAAGGCGGGACGCAATCGCCCGCACCCGTGGAGCACGCGCAGCAGTTACATTAGCTGGAGCAGCCTGACCGACCGAACCTTCAGCGCGCGGATGCTGCCCGAGGCGCTTAATCCGCAGCCGCTGCCCCCGGTTGAAGATATCGTCCAACTGTTTGTGCCCGAAAGCGGGGGGCAACGATTATGCCCGAAATCCACTGCGCTTTTTGGTGCCTTTGCGCAGTATCTGACTGACGGTTTCATCCGCACCTTGCTATCAAACATTGATGCCGAGGAAGATCGGCGGCGGACGACGACCAATCATGAGATTGACCAAAGCCCGCTTTACGGGCGCACGGTATTCCAAACGCGCGCGCTCCGCCTGGGTTCGGAGGAACGGGGCAAGCGCGGTCGCCTCAAATCGCAGATGATCGGCGGGGAGGAATATTCACCGTTCCTCTATCTGCCCGATGGCCAAACGATCGACCCCAGTTTCGTCGGCGCTGACGGTCGGCCAATCCTTGATGCGCCGCTTGGCGAGACGAAGCCGTGGGCGGTGAAAACCACACTGTTCGCGGCGGGCGGAGACCGGGTCAATGCCTCGCCGCAGGTGGCGATGATGAACACGCTGTTCCTGCGCGAACATAATCGGCTCGCCAAAATGCTTGAGGAGCGGCATCCCGATTGGGAGGATGAACGCGTATTTGAAACCGCGCGCAACATCATCATCGTGATGTTCATCAAGCTTGTGGTTGAGGAATATATCAATCATATTAGCCAGGAACCGCTCCACCTCCGCGCGCTGCCAGATGTGGCGTGGACGGCGAACTGGAACCGGCCAAACTGGATCACCGCCGAGTTTAGCTTGCTCTACCGCTGGCATTCGCTGGTTTCGGAAAGCATGACGTGGGGCGGCGAGACGGCGCCGGGGCTTGCGGCAACGCTCAACAATGCTGTGTTGCTAAAAGGCGGTCTGGCAAATGCGTTTGCTGATGTTTCGGCAAATCATGCAACGCGGATAGGCCTGCAAAATTCGGCAAGCTTCATCATTTTTGCCGAAGAAAAGGCAATCCTGCAGGCGCGCACCAACAAGCTTGCCTCATATAATGATTACCGCGCGGCAATGGGCAAATCGCGCGCGACCAGCTTTGCAGATGTAGTCGGGCGAACCGGCGATGCCGCCGAACAGGCGCGCCGCGCGCAACTCGCGGCGCGGTTGCAGGCGCTTTACGGCTCGGTTGACAGGCTTGAATTTTATGTCGGGCTGTTTGCCGAGCCGACGCAGACCAACGGCGTCCTTCCCGATCTGCTTCAGGCGATGGTGGCGATGGACGCGTTTTCGCAGGCACTTACCAACCCGCTGCTGAGCGAGCATATCTGGGGCGATGAAGCAACGCGCCGCCTGGCCTTCACTGACGAAGGGCTTGGCGAGATTGAACGCACGGCCACACTACGCGATATAGTGGCGCGCAATAGCGTTGGCCTTGGTGACCGATTTGTTGGTATGACGCGCAAGGATTGGCGGCGGAGTTAGGCATTTTGAACATCATCATCGCGGGCAGCACAGGGTTGATCGGTTCGCTGCTGCTCAAGCGCTTGTCTGGCCATGAACTGACGTTGGTGGGCAGGCGGGCCAATCCCGATGCCCCCGCAAATGCACAGCAATTGATTGGCGACACAGCCGATTGGCCAGACTTGATGGCGGACGTAAAATGCGATGTCGCGATCTCTACGCTCGGCACGACAATGGCACAGGCGGGATCAAAAGCGGCCTTTGCAGCGGTTGATCATAATGCCGTTATCGCCTTTGCGAAGGCGGCAAAGGCAGGCGGCACGCGCCAGTTCATGATGGTTTCCTCAGTTGGCGCCAACGCCAAGGCCTCCAATTTCTACCTCGCCACCAAGGGGCAGGCCGAGGACGGTGTAAACGCGATAGGCTTCGCCCGCGTCGATATCTTCCGCCCCGGCCTGCTGCGCGGCGAACGCGGCGGCAAAACCCGCCCGGTCGAGCGGCTGATGATCAACCTCAGCCCAATCACCAACCTCCTCACCCCGCGCCTGTTCGACCATTACCGCGCGATTGATGCGGGTGATGTGGCAGGCGCGGTGGCTGGATTAGTCGGTGAGGCAGGGCGCGGCGTGTTCGTCCATCATAACCGCGAGATGTGGGTGCTCTAATCGCGCAGCGCGTCAAGCTTGACGCGGATTTTGCGCAAGGCGGGTAATAGCGCGCTCAGTTCGGTATTGCTCACCACTGAGTTGATCAGCGGCAAAAGCGGCGACAGTGCGGATATGCAGTTTTCGCGCATCGCGCGTCCTTCATTTGTAAGCGACACCAGTTTGGCGCGACCATCGGCGGGGTCTGGGCGTATCATGACAAGCCCCGCACGTTCCATGCGTGACAAGGTGCTCGTCATCGTCGGGCGGGTAAGCTGAAACGCATTGGCGAGATCGGCAGGCGATTTTTCAACCACGCTGAGCCGCACGAAATGATTAAGCACGGTAAATTGCGCCTGCGTCATCCCGGCGGGCATGACGCTTGCCAGCATGGCACTCGCAAGCTGATCAATGATCCCGATTTCGTTGAACACTTCAAAGGCAAGCGGATCATCAGTCATGCACGCAAACGGGTCTCCATTGGCCAGCGCGGCGCTGGCTCGACTTGCGGGCCATAGCCGATCCGCACAAGCATTTGTACCCGTTCGTTCAGCTTTGCACCAAGAACATCATGAACATTTTTGAACAGCCCTGCGATTTCGCCATATTCTTGGAGCGATTGGCTCAAGGGGTGCAT
>JAYUIX010000237.1:0-3636 GCA_043765635.1 Sphingomonadales bacterium | reverse complement strand
TTTTTTTGATAGCTATCAAAAATTGGCGCTTGATCCGCCAATGGAATATTGGCCGTCAACACTAAACCGCACCCTCAAAAGCTAGGCGCACTGCGGCTAGCGTCTCAGGGAGCGCCCCACCCTTGCGCAAGGTTGTGTCTGCTAGCTTTTGAGCCTCTTCAAAGGTTTCCTTGCGGATGCGGCTGCGGAGTTCGGCGTCGATCTTTTGCGCGCTGATCGCGTCTTTGACGGCGGATGCCAGCCTTTGAAGTTCAAGCGGGCTCGCGCCGTCTTCGCCCTGGGGTACTTCGAGCAGGCTTTCGGTGATGATCGTTGTTATGAGCTGAATCATCAGCCGCGTTTGATTGTCGCCAGCATCCCCGAACTTTGAAGCGAAGGCATCGGCGGCGGCGCGGATATCGCGCGACCTGTCCGACATTGCCTTGAGCTTCTTGCTGTGGACACCAACGGACGAGCGGCCAATTTCATGGCCCATTTGCGCCAACATGTCGGTGATTGCATCAATTGTGGAGCCGCGTTGAATGGCGTCGTTGACCGCCTTGAGAATGACAGGATTGGACTCAATCACAGAACGCCGCCCCATATCACAGGCCCGCTTTGAAGCGGCTGACGCCTTCGACGGTTAATTTACCTTCGACCAAATCAATGCCGTCGCCCGTAATCGTGGCGACGGTGAAATGCTCAAGCGGCTCGATTGTCACGAGGCCAGCTTGATCCAAGAACTTCAGATGATCGACAATGTCACGCCGCGACACGCGGTGGCCGAGCTCATTCATAACCGCCGCGATTTCGGCGTGATTATGCTCGCCGCCAAATTCGTGCAGAACGGTAAGGATCGCGCGGCGGACGACGCCTTCAAATCCGGGCGTCATTGAACACGGCTTTCAACGAGTGTGTGAAGATAAGTGTTGGTGGTGTCGAGCTGCTTAGAGATGCCAGCCTGCCCGGCCTCCACCCCTGACATCCGGGCCGCGAGTCTGGAGATATCAGTCTGGAGCTCATGCCGCGTCGGCGCGCTTTGAAACGCATCTTCAAGATGCTTGATGCGACTGCCATGACCTATGGTTGACGCGCCTGCCTCCGAAACCTTGAGCTCTAGCCGCGCTAGATCGGCCTTTGATACGGTGCGACTGGAGACCCAAAGCGCAATCACGCTGCCACACAGCCCGCACAGCGCGATGAAGGGCATGCTGAACGTGCGGATATATTCAAGCCACACTTTCAGAGATCCTCGATGAGGACAGTGAAGCGCAGCTTGCCAGCCACACGCGAAAGATCGGCCATGTCACGGTCAAGCAAGCGGACGCAGCCGTGCGTTGCTTTCAGGAGGATATTGCCGCGCCCACCGTGAATGCCGATGCCGCGACGGCCAGCAAGTTCAGCCTTGCGCGCCTGCGTGTCGTAAAAATCATCGGGATCAAGCCCGATCCACAGAGAACCAATACCCGGCACAGGCTTTGACAACGCCGATACAAAGGTACTTGCATAGCGACCGGCAGGCGTGTCGCCCCGATATTTGAGCGGATCACGCGTTGGATTTGAATGATGGCCAGCACTGCGGCCAAGCGCTTGACATGAAAACATGATCGCGCCCTTGGCATCGCGCAGCACGAGCCTGCCCGCCTTGCGCCGATCAGTTTTGAAAGTGATGGTAATCTGCGCGCCCATGGCATCCCCGCTTGGTTGAATTGCGGTTCAGCATTGCGGGAAAATGGCGCGGCAACCCCAATTGCCTTGGGGGTTATAGGACGCGAATTATTTGGGGGGTGCTTTAGTTAAACTTCCCGCACTCATTGCCCCACGCATCCCAACCGTCTGCGCTCTTGCGGCTGAACAGTTCAACGCGGCGCGTTGAGGCGGTGCAGAGATGCTCAAGCATCGCATATTGATCAGGCGGCTTGCGACTGTGGCCGATGTTCTCGCTATCAATTTCGGCGGCGTCAATGATGTTGCGGATATTCTTGGCGGTTTTGGGATTACCAAGCGTCCCGATCAAGTAAGGCTCGGTTGCGCTGCGGAGCCTATAGCCCGTGCCGAAATTGGTTTTGCCGTGGCGCGTCCGCTTATGCCAGCTACCGCCAGTGACATAGCGAAAGCCCCAAGCGGCCATCACGTCAAACGCGAGTGGCAGTAAAGGCCAGCACGCCCACATCATGATCAGCGCGTCACCGCGTGCCAGATGCGAAACCGGCATCGCTTTAATCTCGTCGGGTGACATGGTTTTATAGTGGGCCTGCGGTGATTTGGCTTCGCCCGCTTTGCTATAAACGTCGAAATGCCAAGGCGGATCGGCAAGGATCACGTCATAGGCGAGCGGTGGGATCGCGGCGAAGTCGGTGTAGATCATCGTGATCCGGCTCGCCAGAGTACCGCAGGTGTTAGCGGATCAATCCGATGCTTTCCACGTGCCATTGGGTGGATAGGAGCACCGTATTTTGTCTTGCCCCAGCACAAGATGTCAGGCCATGGGCCCTCGCCGGTCTGTATCTCTTCGACGACATGCTCCGTCCATTCTTGATCCCATGCGATGTTACCCCAGCAAGCAAATACTGCGGTTGCTTTCTTTGCGCGTCTCCTGATTTCATTGAGATTGTCGAAATGCAGGCGATCGCGTGCCCAATAGTCATTCGCTTCGGTTATACCGCGCGCAATCCGCCGACACTCAGCAGGACTTGATGTACGAAACGGATATTGGTTCATCGCCATGTAGCCGCCCCAGCCATAGTGCCGAAACCAGCGCTGCCACCAAAGCGAAGTCGGATCGTCTCTTTCGTGATCGGCTGTCGATGGGTTGCAGCCAATCACCGCCGCGATTGGCCGAGACTTATCCCAAATATGGGCGAGCACATATCTGCAGTCGGCGTCGGCAATCTGCCAGCGCATATCACTCTCACCTCCAAATAGATCAGGATGCATTGCGGCTCGGCGGAGCGTCATTGTGCCACAAACCCACCGCACGCTGGCGATTTCTTGACGATGTCATTGCGCTTGCCGCTGGTCTCGCGTGCCTTTCTGCATTTGAACACTTTGCAAACCGGCGAGACTTGCACCGCCATAAGCGCAGTGCAATCCCCGCACGTTTTGCCAATCGGCCCGGTGCCCGGTGGCATGAAATAGCCAGCCTTATTGGTATAGCGCGGGATATTGCTGCCGCTTTTGAGGGGCGCATTCATTGCGGCGATGAGTCTTGGATCAACAACCATCAGTCATTCTCCTGCCAATAAAATCTTGGTTTGCTTGGTTGATGCTGCTCTGGCGCTGGTGCGCTCGCGCTAACCCGCCGTCCCGCCTCACCACGAACCTTGCGCAGGGCTTCCTCGCCAGCATAATGCTTGGTGCGCGCGAGATAGGCCTTGGCCTCAGCAAGGGTGCACCGCCGCTCAACCACAACGCGCATTTCGGCAAGATGTTCGGCGCGCTTCGTCATGCGGCGTGCCGATTGTGGATGCAGCCAATGTCGCCACGAACGCCACAGCGCCAGCATGGTTCGCGGTCAAGCGGCGTAATGTGCAAATTCGCTAAGGTGGCGGCACCCGAGCCAGCATTTATGCGCGGCTTCGGCTTCGCGGGCGCAGTTTCTGCCTGATTGCCAAATAGCGGCATGAGTCCCCTGCGCCGCAGAAGCACGATAAGATT
>JAYUIX010000236.1:0-3641 GCA_043765635.1 Sphingomonadales bacterium | reverse complement strand
GCATTGCCAAATCATCGACGATCATCGTCGCGCCTGAAAAGTCTTGATCACTCGTCATTGCACCCGGCGTTGCGATTACGGCGATGCCAGCGGCGAGGGCAGATGCCATGCTCACTGGCGTGTCTTCAATCGCAACCACTTCATGCGGCGCAAATCCCAATTGCGCGAGGCAATGGAGATAGGCGTCAGGGGCGGGCTTTACGGCGTCAATCTTGTCTATCGTGGTAATGCTGGCAAAGACACCAAAATCAAGCTGATCGCCGAGTGCCGCCTTGATAGCGTCCACATTGTCGACCGAGGTTGACGTGCACAGCGCAACGCGGATGCCCGCCTGTTGGCAAGTCTTGATAAGTTCGGCAATACCCCGGCGCGGCATCAGAGTGCCTTCCGAAATCAGCGTGGCATAATGATGCGTCTTGCGTTCATGCAGTACCGCGATAACGGCATCGGTCACGTTTGAACGGTGCGGTTCTTCATCGCGGTAGGCACGCAATCTGGCCTGCCCGCCATTGATCGATAACAGCCGCTGGTATATTTCGGGGTTCCAGTCCCAATCCAAATCCTGTTCGCGAAATGCCAGATTAAAGGCCTGCCGCTGGAAATCGGATGTTTCGGCAATCACGCCAATCGCGCCGAAAATAACGGCTTTCAAAAGCGACATAATATATTTTCCTTAGATTTGAGGCTGATGGTGCAATAACCTTAGTCGCATTAGTTTGTTGCACGATTTTTTCAGCCCCGCACTGCCTCTGCAAGTTTTGCCGCGCCTTGCAACAGGAAGTCATGATCTGACCCCAATATAAACAAGCTCGCGCCTTTGTCGCGCCACATGGGTACATCGCTCACTCGGCCAAGGAACATGCCTGTTGTCCGCCCTGCGGCTTTGCCAGCCGCGACTATAGTGTCCACTGCCTCTACCACCACCGCGTCATCTGGGGTTTCGGCACCGTAAGCGATGGTCAGGTCAGCACGGCCAATGAACAGCGCGTCTATGCCCTCAACGCTGGCGATAGCCTCAATAGCGTCCACGCCTTCCACATCCTCAATCTGCGCGATCACGACAACGCCCTTTGCATCGGCGCGGTGTCTGGCCATGCCTTTGCTCGTGTAGCCTGCCGCTCTTGAACTTCCGGCATAGCCGCGCCCGCCGCTGACATAGTGGCAGGCTTTGACGGCTGCCTGTGCTTCGTCGGCGCTGCGGATGTGCGGCAGGATCACGCCGTCCGCGCCGCAGTCAAGCGCATTCAATATATGCTCGGGCGCTGATGATGGCGGGCGAACGAGGGTGGTTTTACCTGCGCCGCGCGCGGCCATAATGCACAAGTCAAGACTCGCCCGGTCAAACGGCGCATGTTCAGCGTCAAGCACCAACACATCAAGGCTGCTTAGCGCCAGCACCTCAACAACATGGGGATGCGGCGTTTTGATCCATGTACCGACGAGGAGATCGCCCGCGCGGAGGCGCTCGCCAAACCCTACCACAGCCGCTTACTCGCTAGCGCTGCGCCCTCGGCAAGCGTCGCCAGTTTGGCATAGACAATCTCGGGATCAACTGCGCCAAATCCGGCAAAGGTTGAAAATCCGCAATCAGTGCCAGCGATCACGCGCTCTCGCCCGATAATTCCAGCAAATTTTTCGATCCGTTCCGCCACGACGCGGGGATGCTCAATGAAGTTTGTTGTACTGTCAATCACGCCGGGGATCAGCACTTTGTCATCTGGAATAATATCGCGCATTTCGGCGAAATAATTCCAATCATGCTGGTGACGCGGGTTTGAGATTTCGAACAACAAGCCTGTGGGTTTGGCGTTCATTAGCGTTGGCAGGATCACGCCCATCTCGACATCGCAGTGATGCGGCCCTTCATAATTGCCCCAGCACACGTGCATTCGAACCCGCTCCGCAGGCACATTGCGCAGTGCGTGGTTCAATACCTCTACATGCTTGCCGATCAGCGTCAGATACTCGGCATCAGCGCGGCCCTTATACATCATGTGCCGCCCAAGGCCGAGGTCGGGACTGTCAAGTTGCAAGATAAGCCCCGCCGCCACTATTGCCTCATATTCAGGGCGCATCGCCTCTGCCAGAGCCTCCAGATAGGCATCCTGTGTCGGGTAATATTCATTAGGCTGGAACAGCGCGATCACGCCGGGTGAGGCGCTGTTCATAAATCCGCCGCCCGGACTGTGCTTCGCCATCGCCGCCTGCATATGAGCGATATCCTCCTCAAGCGGGGCCATCGATTTGATTGCAATCGGCCCGACACATTTGGGGCGGCGATATGTCGGCGTACCGCCCCCTTTGGCTTGGCGTTCAAGAAAGCTTGGATATTGCTCAAGATCAGCAGGCGGCGTGCGCGGGCTATCGCCGTCAAATCCGGTGATACGGTCCTTGATATAGGTTGCGTAGCTGATCTTTGACATTTCGCCGTCGGAAACCAGATCAATCCCGCTTGCGACTTGCCGCGCGACTGCATCATTGACCGCTGCGCCGATGACCGCATTAAACTGCGCAGCGTCCACCGTGTCGCCTCGCTCAGCCGCAAAGACAAGATCAGTGACAGTGGCAGATCGCGGCAGTGAGCCAACATGCGTTGTCAAAATTCGGTTGGCCATAACTATCCTTATTTCAATCGTGCAGACCTGCCGGGCAGTAATTGTCCGGCAAATAGTCTTTGTTCAGATGGGGTGTCAGGATCTTCAATTCGTTCAACCAGCATAGTGACGGCGGCATCAGTCATGCGGCTTACTGGCTGGCGAATTGTTGTCACTTGATAGGCAAGCCACGTCGCCGGGCTGACCCCGTCGAAGCCAACGATTGAAAGGTTTTCAGGAACGAACAAGCCAAAATTGCTGCGCGCGCTGTCAATTGCGCCAATTGCCATCAAATCATTCGCACAGATGAGCGCGTCCATCTTGTTATCAGTCATCCGCATCAGATCACGCAGGCCTTTGTCGCCACTTTCATAATCAAAATTACCGCGCACGATAAGCGCTTCACGCCCCTGCGCATGGAGCCGTTTGATCGCCGATTGCGTGCGCTCTTCGCCGACATAGCTGTCGGCTGGCCCGGCGATGATGCCAAAGACCTGGTGGTTTGCCGCAACCAATCCGTCAACCAGTTGTCGCTCACCGTTTGCGGAGTCACAGCAAATGCTCGCAACTGGCATTGTTTCGCCAATGCGGTTGTAAAGGACGACAGGAACGCCGCGATCCTCGAACGCCTGCAACTGCTCGGGGTGAAGCCGCGCGGCGACAATCGCGCCGTCAACGCGGTATCGCCACACTTGATCAAGCACATCATCAACGTCGGATTCGGTCGCCAGACTGAACAGCAGCACCCGGATACCATGCTCTGACAGGCGCTGCGTCAGTTCGGCAAGCACTTCGGGATAATAAAGGTTGGTGAGGTTCGAAATGATGATCGCGACGAGGTTTGATCGCCGCGTGATCAGCCCTTGCGCAATGGCGTTGGGCTGATACCCAAGCACACGCGCGACATCCATGATCGCAGCGCGTGTTTTGGGTGCGACCGATGCGCCCGGGCTAAACGCCCGGCTGACGGCGGATTGCGAAACCCCTGCCTGACGCGCAACATCATAAGATGTCGCGCCGCGCGTGCTTTTGTCAGGCTGCTTCTTT
>JAYUIX010000235.1:0-49025 GCA_043765635.1 Sphingomonadales bacterium | reverse complement strand
CAGGGCTGGATTCGAACCAGCGTACGCTTTCACGGGCAGATTTACAGTCTGCTGCCTTTAACCACTCGGCCACCTGTCCATTGGTGCGCTTTGGCAAGCGCAGGCCAATGGCGAAGGAGCGATGCGAAGTCAATCACCCGTGCGTCGTTAGCCACTCATTCGTTGGCGCGCGGCTGGTGCGAACGGTATTTGCCGCGTCGCTTGTATCTTCATAGCCAATCGACATGCCGGTAAAGAGCATCCGTTCATCTGGTGTCCCAAGGAAACTGCGGATCGTCTGCGGGTACATCGCCCAGCATTCCTGCGCGCAGGTTGCCAGCCCCGCCTCAACCGCGAGCAGCATCACGTTTTGCAAATACATGCCAAGGTCTGACCATTGCGGCGGCCCCATGTTGCGATCAACGGTACAAAATAATGCAACGGGCGCACCGAAGAATTGGAAATTGCGCGTGAACCACATCATCCGGCCCATTTTGTTTTCACGTGGAATACCGAGACGAGCATAAAGCTCCTCACCCACGGCAAAGCGGCGATCTTTATACAATGGAGGCAGGATTTTAGGATAAATATCATACTCAGCCGCTTCGCTCCCCGGCCCCTTGCCCAGCGTTTCGACCATGATTGCCTTTAGCCGCACCATCGATTCGCCGTGGACAATATCAATATGCCACGGCTGGAGATTGCCACCCGTGGCCGCGCGCGCCGCGTGTTCCAATATGCCAGTGATCAACAGGGTATCGATTGGCTTATCAAGAAAAGCCCGCACTGAGCGGCGATCAGCAATGGCTTGCGATACGGTTATCATGGCTCTTGCCCCTGTCAAAAAAGCGTCTGCAAGTTTCACTTGCCGTTAACGTCAATTTGCGCAAGAGGATTTTCCAATCTTCATAAGAACAAGGATCAAACCGATGGCCACAGCCTATATTGTAGATGCCGTTCGCACCGCAGGCGGCAAGCGCGGCGGCAAACTCGCCGGATGGCATCCGGTTGATCTGGCGGCGGCAACACTTGACGCAATCGTTACACGCACCGGGATTGACGGCACGCGCGTTGATGATGTGGTCATGGGCTGCGTCAGCCAGGGCGGTCAGCAGGCGATGCAGGTTGGCCGCAACGCCGTGCTTGCCGCGCGGAACTTGCCCAATTCAGTGCCAGCGGTGACGGTTGACCGCCAGTGCGGATCATCGCAGCAGGCGATGCAATTCGCGGCTCAGGCCGTGATGTCAGGCACGATGGACATGGTGATTGCGGCAGGCGTTGAAAGCATGACGCGCGTGCCGATGGGTTCGACCGCGATGCTCCACATGAAAGAAGGGCTTGGCAATTATAAGTCCCCTCGGCTTGAGGAAGCCTATCCCGGTATCATGTTCAGCCAGTTCATGGGCGCTGAAATGATCGTCAAGAAGCACGGCTTCACCAAGGATGATCTTGATACGTTTGCGTATCGCAGCCATGTGAACGCCAAAGCCGCGACTGAGGCTGGCGCGTTTGCCAATGAAATCATCGTCCTTGACGTTGAAACGCCCGAAGGCATCATCAGGCACCGCATCGACGAGGGCATCCGGATGGACGCAACGCTTGAAGGCATCGCGGGCGTCAAGCTGCTTCAAGAGGGCGGTACGATTACGGCGGCGTCATCAAGCCAGATTTGCGATGGTGCATCAGCAGTGCTGATCGTGTCTGAGGCGGCACTCAAGGAGCACGGCCTGACGCCAATCGCACGGATTCATAATCTGACTGTAACCGCAGGCGATCCAGTGATCATGCTCGAAGAGCCGCTGTTCGCAACTGACCGGGCGCTCCAACGGGCCGGCCTCAAAATTGGCGATATTGACCTGTACGAAGTCAATGAGGCGTTTGCGCCAGTGCCACTTGCATGGGCGAAGCATGTCGGCGCTGATCCTGACAGATTGAACGTTAACGGCGGCGCGATTGCGCTTGGCCATCCGCTTGGCGCGTCAGGCACCAAGCTTATGGCAACGCTTGTCAACGCGCTGAAACAACGCGGCGGCAAATACGGCTTGCAGACGATGTGCGAAGGCGGCGGCGTTGCCAATGTCACGATTATTGAACGATTGTAACCAACCAAATCCGCTCATCCCGAGCGAAGTCGAGGGACTAAACCGAGCGTAGCCGAGGTTTGGCCTAGGGCAAGAAACAGCTTCTCGGCTTCGCTCGAACCAGCCCTTCGACTTCGCTCAGGGTGAACGGGGTCTAACGTTTAAGGAGAAATTCAATGAAACTCGATTCAACCGTATCCGCTGTCATCACAGGCGGCGCATCAGGCCTTGGTGCCGCCACCGCGCGCGCGCTTGCAGCCAAAGGCGTGAAGGTCGCGATCTTTGATCTGCAAACCGAAAAAGGCGAAGCAATGGCTGCAGAAATTGGCGGCGTCTTCTGTGAAGTCAATGTGACTTCGGATGAAAGCGTGATCGCTGGTTTTGAAAAGGCGCGCGCTGCACACGGGCAGGAACGCATCCTCGTCAACTGTGCTGGCACGGGCGCCGCGATGAAAACCGCCAGCCGTTCCAAGCAGGATGGCAGCATCAAACATTATCCGGCAGACGCTTTTAACTGGCTGATCCAGATCAACCTTGTCGGCACCTTCCGTTGTATTGCTCTCTCGGCCGCTGGGATGATGACGCTTGATCCGCAAAATGAGGACGGCGAACGCGGGGCGATTGTGAACACCGCCTCAGTCGCTGGCGAAGACGGTCAGATGGGCCAGGTTGCTTACTCAGCATCAAAGGCAGGCGTGATCGGCATGACTCTTCCCATCGCGCGCGATCTGATGAGCGAAGGCATTCGCGTCAACACCATCCTGCCCGGCATTTTTGAAACCCCGCTGATGCTCGGTGCGCCGCAGCAAGTGAAGGATGCGCTCGCCGCGTCAGTGCCCTTCCCCAAGCGTCTCGGCAAGCCAGAAGAATATGCAGGGCTAGCACTCACCATGATCGAAAATGGCTATTTCAACGGCGAAGACGTGCGGCTTGATGGCGCAATCCGCATGGCCCCGCGTTGAACTAAGCTACCGTGGCAAAACCCGAAAGCTGGCGGCTCAACCCCGCCAGCTATCCCTTTTCTGCGATCACGCAGACGCGCTTTGGCGATATGGATTTCCTCGGCCACTTAACAATGTTGCTTATGCCGCGCTGTTCGAAAATGGCCGGGTGCGGTTCAACCGCTCGCTTGATGAACGAAGCTTGCGCGGCAAGGGCGAACGCTGGCTCGTTGCCGCCGTTGAAATCAACTACCTGCGAGAAGGCCATTTTCCCTACGATGTGCAAATATTGGCCGGATTGGCACATCAAGCTGGGTGATTGAGCAGGCGGCATTCCAAGGCAGGGTGTGCATTGCAACCTGCGATACCGTGCTGATGTATCAGGGCGTGAATGGGGCAGCCAAACCGCTCGACGAAACCTACCGGGCCGAACTTGAGAAATTCCGGACGGCTACCAGCTAATCCACAAATACCGGCACTCGCTTCTCCATATTGGCCATTACTGCTTCAATCTGATTGGGTGTCCGCATCACTTTTATCTGTTCTTCGGTTTCGAGTTTGAGCAAATCCTGATCGCTCATATGGCCGATGGCGTTGCAGAGGCGTTTGGCACCGCGAATGGTGTGAGGGTTTTTGGCGGCGATAACCTTTGCGAGCGCCATTGCCTTGGCCAGCGGATCATAATCAATGTGGGTGACAAAGCCGAAATCCTTGGCTTCGCTGCCCGAAAACTCGCGGTTGGTGTAGGTCAGTTCGCGCAGCACATCATCTCGCACCACCCCACGCCACAGCGGGAAGCCCGCCATATCGGGCACCAAGCCCCACTTGAGTTCCATAATCGCCATGCGGCTTTCGGGGTGGGCAATGCGGATATCCGCGCCTGACATGATCTGGAAACCGCCACCAAAGGCAACGCCGTGAACCGCCGCAATCACTGGCACGGGCAGCTTACGCCAGCCCCATGCCACTTGCTGCGGCGTGTTCGCATCGCCGTGGATACGCGCCGACAAGTCATTGCCCGAACCGCCGGCCATGCTTGCCATATCAAGCCCAGCGCAGAAGGACTTGCCCTCGCCCGACAGGACGACAACACGAAGGCTCGCAATCGTTTCGAGCGTTTTGATCGCCTCAATAATGCCGTCAAACATCGCGCCATCAAGCGCATTCATCTTATCAGCACGGATCAGGCGGACGTCAGCAATGCCGCCCTCAAGCATAGTGATGGAAACACGGTCTTTCATGCGGGTGTCCTTTTCAAAGCGGCCTCAACCAGCGGCAATTGGTCATTACCGAAATACATATCAATCTTATCAACAAAAATCGTCGGCGAGCCATAGCCGCCGCGCGCGATCAGTTCATCAGTGTTCGCACGGAGCAAGGCCTTCACCTCGTCAGTCTGTGATCTGGCATGGATCGCAACGCCATCAAGCCCGGCGGCATTGGCCGCCGCGATCAGCACTTGCGGATCATCAAGATTTTCCTGTGCGCCAAAATAGCTCCCGAACGCAGTGCGCGTAAAATCAGTAAGCGCGGGCATATCATCGGCCAGCGCACAGGCCATTCGCATTGCATTTACGCTTTTTGCAGGGTGATGGACACTTGGAAAATTCATCTCCACTCCAGCCAACGCAGCCCAATCCTTGAGAACTTTCCAGCCATGCGTCATCCGCCGACTGTCGCTCTTTTCACGCGCGGCATAAACCGCCGGATTGACCGCGTTGAACACCCCGCCAACAAGGATCGGTCGAAGCACAGCACAATGGCCCGTCCGTTCAATCACACCGAACAGATTGGTGAAGGCCAGATATGTCCACGGGCTTGAGAGATCATAGAAGAATTCGATGCGGTCGCTCATTTCTTCCTACCAAGCTCAGCTTCAAAGCGCTGCTCCATGAGTGTATTGAACCTTTGCAATTCGCCTGCATCAACAAAGGCGTTGGCATCGCCCGCAATCTGCCGAGCCCTCTTCTCTGCCAGATCAAAGAAATTATCGTGGTTTGCGAGGAAGACATCAGCCTTATATTTTCGGACCTTGGCAAAGGTCTTGCGGAAATTGGCGACGATGCCGGGATAGGCTTCGGGCATGAGTGATTGACCCGCCACTGTCCCGCTACAATGGAAAAAGACTTGGCGGCGCACGCGGTCTGCGCCGACTGCCGCCATGCTCCAAGATGTGCAGCCCGGTGAATGGCCCGGTGTCAAATGCGCGGTAAGGGTAACCCCGCCAAGCTTGACCGTTCCCCCGTCACCAATCACACGGTCAACGCGGACGGGCGGAAACTTCATGCCGCCGCTCGGGCCGTGACCAATATCGCCGCGCTCCAGAAATGGCTTGTCTGCTGCACTTGCGATCATGGTTGCGCCACTCGCGTGTTGCAGACCCGCGAGCCCGCCTGCATGATCAATATGAGCATGACTGTTGAGCAGATATTTCACATCGCGAATATCAAAGCCCAACGCCTTCACATTGCCAATGATCTGCGGTGCTGACTGGGCGAGGATGCCGTCGATCAGAATATGACCCTTGGGGCTGGTAATCAGATATGAACTGACCCCCGCTGTCCCAACATAATAGATATTACCGATGATCTTGAACGGCGGATATGGCGTGTTCCAGCGGCCTGATTCTGCAAATTGGCTAATTGGGCCCCGTTCGGCGGCGTCAATGACTGCATCGCTCGCCAAACGCGGTTGCTTGTTGGCTGCTCCTGCGTTTACGCCGAGTGTCGTCAGGCACAAACAAGCGGCGATGACTTTCGCGATACGATTCATATCCAACCCTTTACGCCTTGGCCCAATATTGATCGCGCAGCAGCCGCTTATAGAGCTTCCCGGTATCATGACGCGGCAATTCTGCGATAAAATCAATCCGCCGCGGGATCTTCACTCCTGACAGCTTCTCGCGCGCATAAGCGATGAGATCATCGCGCAGGTCGTCACCCGCTTCGGCCATATCGACTGGCTGGATGACGGCGATCACTTCCTCACCCATGTCTTCATGCGGGCCGCCGATCACGGCGACATCCTGAACCTTGGGATGGTTAATCAGATGGTTCTCAATCTCCTGCGGATAGATATTCACGCCACCACTGATGATCATGAAGCTCTTGCGGTCAGTCAGATAAAGAAAGCCGTCCTCATCAACCCAGCCGACATCGCCGAGCGTGCTCCAGCCCTTTGAATTGCGGCTTGATGAGGTTTTTTCCACGTCACCGTGATATTCGAACACCGTCTCGCTCTCGAAATAGACTGTGCCTTCTTGGCGGACGGGCAATTCGGTTTCATTATCCTCGCCCATGATGTGAACAATACCAAGTGCTGCCTTGCCGACGGTGCCGCGCCCTTCCCTGGCGACTTTTTCAAGCCAGTCGTTTGATCCGATCACGGTCATGCCATTGCCTTCAGAACCTGCATAATATTCCTCAATTACTGGCCCCCACCAATTGATCATCGCTTGCTTGACTGGCACGGGGCAGGGCGCGGCGGCATGGATCGCGCAATCAAGGCTTGAGAGATCATATTTGCTGCGGGTTTCATTGGGCAATTTGAGCATTCGCACGAAATGGGTTGGTACATATTGGCCGCAGGTCGCGCGGTATTTTTCTATTGCCGCGAGCACGCCCTCGGGATCAAATTTCTTCATCATGACGACGGTGCCACCAACCCGGTGCACCGTCATTGACCAGCGCAGTGGTGCTGCATGATAGAGCGGTGCGGGCGAGAGATAGATGCTGTCAGGATTGAAGCGATACAACATCGTTGCAAGCATCACGAGGCTGTTGCCCACATCAATCGCTGGGTCAGCGGGCAGCGGCACACGCACGCCCTTGGGTCGCCCGGTTGTGCCTGAAGAATACAGCATATCAACGCCCGCGCGCTCATCGGCGATTGGCGTTATCGGCATCGCGGCCACCGCAGCTTCAAAACTGTGGTAGCCGGGAAGATCGCCGCCAAGCGCATAGCGCTCCACCTGCGTCGAGAGTTGGGCTGCAAGCGCAGCGGCGCTCGCTGACATCACGAATAGCTTTGCGCCCGAATTTTCGAGGATATAATCAGTTTCATCAGCCGTCAGTCGCGATGAAATACAGACGTAGCGCAGGCCCGAACGCTGCGCCCCCCAGGTCAGGCTGTAATAATCAGGCGTGTTTTCAAGCATGATCGCGACAACATCCTCTTGGCCCAACCCGCGCGATCGGAAAAATTGCGCGACTTGGTTCGAAGCCTCATCAAGCTGTTTGTAGGTGCGCACCTCACCGGTTTCAGCCACGATGATTGCAGGCTTATCGGGGTTCGCTGTGGCGTGGACGTGGGGGTGCATAGTGGCTGGCTTCCTCTGGCTGAACCGCGAATCTGTTTTTTATTTATTACACCCTAACCACCCAAACAGTTGCAAGCCAATACTGATAATTGCGCTGCTGTGGCACTGCCGCTAACGGTGGCTGATGACGCACCCGATCGAGACCGAATTTGATCCCATTAAGCTGATCAAGATGATGGCCAAAAACGGCCATAATGCGCTGATTGGTGCGGAGTATCACGGCCACGGCGATGGTTGGTGCGAACTTGCTATTCCTTATGATGCGCGCCTCGCCAGCGATGCCACCACGGGGATTATGGCGTCTGGCCCGATATTTACGATGATGGATATGGTCACCAGCATGTCAATCTGGCTCAAGACCGGAAAGTTTCAGCCGCAGGCGACGCTTGATTTGCGGGTGGATTATCTGCGGCCAGCAACACCGGGGCGGACGATTATCGGCCACGGCGAATGCTACGGGCTTACGCGATCAATCGCATTCGTGCGCGGCTTTGCGCATGACGGCGATCCAGCAAAGCCCGTCGCGCATGTCGCGGGCACTTATATGTTCACAGCGGGCGCATGAGCCAGCTTAACTCCCCCTATGCCCAGACAATGGGCTTTGGCAGCGCGCGCGACGGCGATGACCGTCTGCTGCTCACCATGGCGTTTGAAACCGACAAGATGGGTCGTCCCGGTTTCTTGCACGGCGGCGCTATTGCGGGAATGCTTGAGGCGATTGCCTATCAAACGCTTGCCGAGGCACTTGGCGAGGAAGATCGTCCTTTGCTCAAGCCAATCAACGTCACCGTTACATTCTTGCGTGGTGGGCGTGATCATATCACCTATGCGCGCGCCACCATCGAACGGCTCGGGCGGCGCATCGCCAATATCGAGGCGGTCGCATGGCAGGATGACCCGACCAAACCCATCGCGACTGCGCAAATGAATGTCATGCTTGACCGGGGTTAACACTGTCATGTTAAGACTGAAACACTGATTTTACTCCTGCCGATGCCATGAAAGTGTAAAGAAACTTTACATAGTTGACATAGTTGACACCTATCACGCATTTTTACGCTTTCAATTGCGCTACTATGACAAAGATTTTCCGAAAAAACACAAGGAACATTGCACGAACAAAATCTCAAAGTCAAGGCAAAATATCTATACCGCATTAGTATCACAGCGCCTGCCAAGCACGCCGTCACTGATAGTCTAACGCCCGCCCCCGAATAATTGTCGTCCAGCGAGGTCAAGCATGATCTCCTCCGAACCGCCGCCAATCGCATTGACGCGGACTTCGCGGTAGATGCGTTCGATCTTGCTGCCGGTGATGTAGCTCGCCCCACCGAGGATTTGGGCCGCATCGCGCGCGACCGCCTCTAGCATCTGCGTTGCTTGCACCTTGAGCATTGCGAAGTCAGCGGGCTTGTCGCGGCCCTGCTGCACTTGCCACGCGCAGAGATCGACCCAGGCTTGGGTCGCGCCAATCTGCCGTGCCATATTGGCGAGCTTGATGCGGATTGACTGATGCTTGACGAGCACCTTGCCGAATGTCTCGCGCTGCTGCGCCCATTGCGCAGCCTCTTTGAGGCACACCCGCGCATAAGCGCAGCACCCCATCGCCATGCCGAGCCGTTCGCTGTTAAAATTGCGCATGATGCCAATGAAGCCGCCATTTTCGGGGCCAATGAGATTTTCAGTCGGAACACGGACATCCTCAAAATAAATTGCGGCGGTATCTGAACAGCGCCAGCCCATTTTATCAAGCCGCGTCCGCGAAACGCCGGGGGCATCCATTTCAATCAGCATTAGCGACACCCCGCCAGCACCTTCGCCGCCCGTCCGCACTGCGCACGTCAGCCAGTCGGCGCGCATACCGCTGGTGATGAACATCTTGCTGCCATTCACGACGTAATGATTGCCGTCACGTACCGCCTTGGTGCGCAGATTGGCAACGTCTGATCCGCCCGAAGGCTCAGTAATGCCAAGCGCGATGATCTTGTCGCCCGCAAGCACGGGCGGCGCAACGCGGCGTTTCATTTCCTCTGAACCAAGTGCAAGGATTGGCGGCAGGCCGATTCCGTGCGTCATCAGCGACGCGCCAAGTCCACCCGCACCGACGGCGGCCAGTTCCTCAGTCTGCGTCAGGCCGTGGAATATGTCGAAGCCTTCGCTATGTCCGCCATACTCTTCGGGGTAACGCAGCCCAAGGATACCCGCCTCAGCCGCTTTCTTATGAAGCGCGCGCGGCAGTTCGCCTTCCGCTTCCCACCGATCAATATGCGGGGCGACCTCGCGCTCGACGAAGCAGCGGACGGACTGTGCCAAAGCCTCATGCGTTTCGCCGTAATAAGGCGAACGCGCGCGCCAATCGTCAAAATCGCTCATTTGCCAGTGATGGCGGTGGTGATCCAATAACCACCCAGAGCCGCGCCGCCCGTGAGGAAGGTGCCCCAGATCATATCGAGGATCGTGACCTTGAGGCTCCACACTTTAAGCGTCGCATAGTTGGTGAGATCATAAGTCATATAACAGAAAAAGCCGAACATCGCGCCTTGGATCAGCGCGGTCTGCCATTTGCCGCTGTTAAGCGCTGGCCCAACCGCAAACACCATGATGCCAAGGATGTAGAATAGGTAGAAGGCCACCGCAGGCCCAAGCCGCATCCCGTTCATCAGCATCGCGCCAATTTCGGGCACATAGAGCCGCGTGTACATCGTCCGCAGCCAGAAACTGTCAATTACGGCAAACGAGATGCCAGTCGCGATATAGCCGATAAGGTATTTTGTGATCATGCCCTCTCCTAGTCAGGTGATTTGAGCATGATTTGATTCTGAGTGCAATCATCGGCGCAGACGGATTGCGCCGATGAGGTGCTAATGATATCATATGGGATATGTTAAGAGTTGTTCTGGATACCGATGTCGTGGTAACTGCGCTGCGGAGTGTGACGGGTGGCAGCAACGCGGTGCTCCGCGAAGTAGCCTATGGGCGGATGATTCCACTCGTCACGCCAGCACTGTTTCTTGAGTATGAAGCTGTGTTGAAACGGCCCGAGCAAATCGCCGTCCACGGGCTTGATCTCAATGCGATTGATGCGTTTCTTGCGACGTTGGCTAGCGCAAGCGAAGCAGTCGAAGTCAATTTCCAATGGCGGCCGCAATTGTTCGACGCGAATGACGAGATGGTATTTGAAGCGGCTGTAAATGGGCGCGCTGATGCGCTGATCACGCATAATGTGAGGGATTTCGCTAAAGCGGCGATCAAATTTGGATTGTCAGTGCTGCGCCCCGGCGAATTTTTAAAGGAGATACGGCCATGAACAAAGCGTCCTATCCGCTCAAACTTCCCATTTCGGTGAAAGCAGCCGCACAGCGGCTTGCCAAGGAAGATGGCGTATCGCTTAACCAATGGATTTCAGTTGCGATTGCCCAGAAAATCGGCGTGGTCGAAACTGCCACTGACTTCCTAGCGCGCCGTGCAGGTGACGCACGTCCGTCGGATATGCTGACGTTTCTTGAGGCTGCGAAAAGTGAGGTTCCGCCTGCTGGCGATACGCTTGGATAGCAGCTCATCCACTCAGCGCTGCATCGCGCATTCCGCGTGCAATGTGAAGCGCTTGGACGGTTTCGGGCACATCATGGACGCGGATGATTTGCGCGCCTTGCTCGACGCCTTTGAGCGCAAGCGCGATTGAGCCACCAAGGCGCTGCTCAACCGGAGCTTCGTTAGAAAGCGCTCCGATCAGCCGTTTGCGGCTTGCGCCAAGCAGGATCGGACAACCAAGCCCGTGGAACAGCGCGAGGCCGTTGAGGATCGCAAGATTTGCCGCAACTGCCTTGCCAAAACCAATGCCGGGATCAACGATAATCCGCTCGCGCGCGATGCCGCCCGCAACGACTGCATCAATCCGGTCAGACAGCCAGTCATACACCTCGATCAGCGGATCGGAGTAACTGGCCTTTGAATGGGGATCGCTCGGTGTGCCGGGGAAGTGCATCAGGACGACGGGCGCAGTCGATGCCGCAACAATCCCGAGCGCCTGTTCATCAAACAGCAGTGCTGACACATCGTTGATCATGTGCGCACCTGCCGCCAAGCCCGCCAACATGACAGCGCCTTTGCGTGTATCAAGTGAAATGGCAGTGCCGCTATGGCGCAGTGCCTCAATCACGGGCACGATGCGCGCAATTTCATCCTGCTCCCACACGACGCTTGCGCCAGGGCGGGTGGATTCGCCGCCGATATCGATAATGGCCGCACCTGCCGCGCTCATCGCGACCGCTTGTGAGGCAGCGGCGGCCGGATCACTCAGATAATCGCTGCCGCCAGAAAAACTGTCGGGCGTCATATTGAGGATGCCCATGACCTGCGGCTGATCAAGCCGGATGGTGCGCTCGCCAAGGATGAGTGGAGCGCGCGAAGACGTGGCGCGGGTGATAGTCTCGCGCGCGGCGGCGGCTTGTTCGTCCGACAGCGTTGTGATGAATTTATCAATCCGGTCAATCGGGACAAGCCATTTGCCTGACCGCACCCCGCCATCAACCGCGATTACATCCCACGCGCTGAAAAACTGCATCCCCCCAGCAAGCCGCGCGAATTGGCCATCAAGTCCAAACGGCGCATCAATAAAGGCGGTTGGACGGAAATAAAGCGTCGCTGTGGCAGAGGGTGTCATAGGCAATCCCTACGCGATTTGCGGTTCGACTGGAAAGCCGTTTTCACGGCACCCCCGATTTCCATGATTTGAGTGCGGCAAAGGCTGGGCTCTCGGGCGTGGAAACGGTGGAAGCACTCTTACGCCGCCCGCGCCAGCGCCACTGCGCGTTCGCCACACTGACAAAGCCAAGCGCGCGCAATATCCGCGTGAGAGTCGCACTGCCGATGCCAAGCGAGGTCGCAAGTTGCAGATCGGGCGCGAACGCCGCCGCCCCTTTGCGCTGATCATGGAGCGCACGCGCGATCCGCTCGACCAGATCAACGCGGAGCATTTGATTACCAAACACATGAAAGCCCGCAAGCCGCGCAGCCGCCGCTAATTCGGGTGACGGTTGATCAAGCAAGCCAAGCCCCGCCATTGGCAGCGGCGGCATCGCTTCGGCGCGATAGGCCGCAAACAGCGCCAGTCGCCAGCGTGTTGCTTCAGGCTTCAAGAGGAGGGGGTGGAATAGGTCTAGCGATCCAATCACCAGACCGCATGTACGCAACCTATGCCGCGCCGCGCCGTCAAGCGTTTCAAGTGTCGCCTCAACTAATGCGCGCGCAACGACCCCGCCCGCACCGATGATCTCCGCAGTGAGTGCGCGAATTGGCGCGGGGGTTTCGGGCGTGTCGCGCAAGGCCAACAGCATATGAAGCGGGGCCAGCTTGCGCCTCACCATATCGCCAAGCCATAGCGTAATCCGTGCTTGAACTGGATCACGGACCAGCAGCGGCAGTTGCATAAGTGCGGCATCAAGCATCACTTTAGGGCTAAGCCAATCGCGCCCGCGCTTGATCGTGGCAACTTGTATCCCCTGCCAACCAATCGCGACCGCGCCTTCGCTAATCAGCGTCAGCGCACCGTCTGCCGCCGTTGCCAGCGCCGCTGCTCGCCTGGCAAGCTCCTGTGGCAATCGCGCTTCGGCAGCCGCGAGCAAACGCTTGCGGCTCTCACGCCGCGCCTCGGGATCAGGGGTGAAGCGAAAGCCGTCAAGCCGCCCGATCATTTCATCCTCGACGCTCACCGTGCCGTCGGGTGCGACAATAACCTCAGCCAAGCCATTGTTGTCCGCTGCCATCCCGCGCATCAGCAGCGTGGTGCGCCGATCAACAAACCGCTCAGTCAGCTTGGCATGAAGCGCGTCCGAAAGCTTCTCTTCAAGCGCGAGCGTCTTGGCCGCCCAGTGCGCAGGTTCGGCCAGCCAATCGGAGCGCTGTGCGGCGTAAGCCCAGGTTCGTGCTGACGCGATCCGCGCGGCCAGCGTTGGTATATCGCCCTGAACGCTATCAAGTCGCGCAAGCTCCTCGGCAATCACATGCGCAGGAATATGGCCAGCGCCGCTCATTAGGTAGCCGTAAATGCGCGCAACCAGCCGCGCATGATATTCAGGCCCCGTCTTGCGGAAATCGGGCAGCCCGCACGCCTCCCACAGTCGCGCGATGGCTTGCGGGTTGGTCGCGCGCGATATGATCGTCGGATCAGCCGACAAATGCTTGAGCACGCCTAGATCCTCAGCTTCAGGCGCGGCGCGAAGGACGCGGTGCTGCGGTGGCCATTCAAGCGACTCGATCAGCGCGGCTAAGCTATCATATTCAGGCTCGCCGTTGCGCCAATACAAATGGCTGAGCGCGGAAAACTGATGCGCTTCAATCTTCTCTATCTCATGATCAGTGAACAGCGGCGCATCGCGCGTTCCTGCGAGGGTGCCAAAGCTGCCGTCCCGTTGATGCCGTCCCGCGCGCCCCGCAATCTGCGCCATTTCGGGAATGAACAGCCGCCGCTGCCGCCGCCCGTCAAATTTGGTGAGGCTGGCAAAGGCGATATGGCTGACATCCATATTGAGCCCCATCCCGATGGCATCAGTCGCAACGAGATAATCAACCTCACCCGCCTGATACATCGCGACTTGGGCATTGCGGGTGCGCGGGGAAAGCGCGCCCATGACGACCGCCGCGCCGCCGCGCGTTCGCCGGATAATTTCGGCAATCGCGTACACCTCCTCAGCCGAAAAAGCGACAATCGCCGAGCGCGGCGGCAAGCGCGAGAGCTTCTTGGGGCCAGCGTAAGTGAGCCGAGAGAAGCGCGGTCGCGTGATAATCTCCGCCTCAGGGATCAGCGCGCGGATGATCGGGCGCAGGCTTTCAGAACCAAGGATCATCGTCTCCTCGCGCCCGCGCACATTGAGCAAGCGGTCAGTAAACACATGGCCACGTTCAGCGTCACAACCAAGCTGCGCCTCATCAAGTGCTGCAAACGCGACATCACGCCCGACCGGCATCGACTCCGCCGTGCACAGCAGCCAGCGCGCGCCGGGCGGCATGATTTTCTCCTCCCCCGTGATCAGCGCGACTTCCTTCGGGCCTTTAATCGCCACCACCCGGTCATACACCTCACGCGCAAGGAGCCGCAGTGGAAACCCGATCATCCCACTCGAATGCGCGCACATCCGCTCAACGGCCAAGAAGGTCTTGCCCGTATTGGTCGGGCCGAGAACGGCGGTGATGGCGGCGTGGAGCATGGGAGCAAGAGTGGGGATTTTGAATGGGGGTGGCAAGGGGGGACAATATCTCAAGACCGACGCATTATTGATTCACATGGTTGCATTGGCTGCTGTTTATTAGCTTGACCATGCAAAGAAACTTCAATAGGACTTTATGTGGTTTTAATTTAGACCGGTGGAGTCAAAATGCGCTATTCCCAACAGATCAGGCCGATCAGCTATGTTAAGGCTAACGCCGCCGAAGTTCTGGCCGATCTCGCGACGCACCGGGAACCACTGATCATCACTCAGAACGGCGAGGCCCGCGCGGTGCTTCAAGACATTGGCGCGTTTGAGGAAACCGAGCAAACCTTGGCGCTTTTGAAACTGTTCGCAATGGGGAACACCGACATTGCAGCAGGCGACGCAGTCCCAGCGCGCGACGTGATTGCCCGACTCAAAGCCAAAGCAAAAGACGTCTGAATTGGCCGCGCATGTTTGAAGTCCGCATCACAATGGGGGCCGAGAGTGATCTTGAGACGCTCCATAATTATATAGTCCTCAACCGATCAAATGCGCAAGCCAATGCGCTTCTTGAAGGGGTGCTCGAAAAAATCGTCACGCTTGAGGAATTCCCCCTACGCTGCCCCGTTTGCCCCGAGCTTAACAGTCTCGGCATTGCGGACTTCCGGCAGATTTATCACGGGCCGTATCGCCTGATTTACCGCGTGAACGACACGATCGTCTACATCATGGTCATCGCTGATAGTCGCAGGGACATGAAGGCGCTGTTGGAAAGGCGATTGTTAGGGAAGGGATAAAAGGGCAGTTGTTGCCAATACTGCGGCTGAAATTGCCTTTGAGAGTTTCAAGCCTCCTTCAGTCAACCCCCTCCCCATCTCCCGGCCTTAACCCATACTCCTTCACCAGCGCCCAAACGTGCGGGGGCACCATAAACTTCACCCGTTTGGGTCGCTCGCGCCGGAGGTGGATGATTGTTTCGGCGGCCTTCATCTCAAGCCTTGTGCGCGCGAACTCAAGCCCGCGCGGGCCGATGCGGGGCATGAGCCAGCCGATGATCGGCCGCAGCCAGTTTGGCATCCGCCGCAGTGGCAGTCCGCCCGCCGCGCGTTCGACATTGGCGATAAAGCCTTTGACGGCACCTGCGCGCTTACCCGCACTGCCGAGGGGTTCAGTCTTGAGTTCATCCCCAAGCAGCGCCGCCAATTCCTCGCCGCGCGGGTTGCGGATAATCAGCCATTGATCGCCTTGCCCCGCCATATAACCAACCGTAATATCCGCCAGCACATTGGTATAATCAACGCACGTCCGGCAGGTGAGTGGGAAAAAATCAGGCGCAAGCTCTGATATCGGAAGCTGGAGAAAGGGGATGGTCTTGACCCGCCCGTCCACAAACCGCAATTCGACATGATAATCGGCGCGAAACTCCAGATAAGTGATGCTGTCGGGATCTTCGGCAAGCAGCGCCAGAAATTCGTGGAACCGCTCAGTCGTCGTGTTGTCAGAACAGGGCGTGCCGATCACATAGATTCGCTCAAAACCAAGGCTTTCTTCAAGCGCGCGCAGCGCGTGAATTTGGCAGGGGATCCCGATAATCGCGATCCGTTTATGCCCTGCCGCGCGGGCTGGCTCAAGCAGCGCGAGCAGCGGCGCATAGCCCATCCGCATCCCGCGCACCTGCGCCATGCCTTCGGCCTTTGTCACGATCACTGGCACCGGACGCCAGCGATCCTGCGGGTCGGGGGCCATTGTCAGCACCGCACCCACTGCGCCGGTTTCAAGCAAACGTTCGCCAAGTCGTGATGTAATCCCTGTCCACTGCGCACCGGGCAGCGGCTTGGCCAGTTTCGCGCGCACCATCCGCTCAAAGGGGCCAAAGTAAAGCTCATCGGGCTTGGCAATATCCCGCGCGCGGCCATGGACTTTGGTTTCAAGTGCAGCGTAATCGGGCTTGATAAACTGGCACGCGGTGCCGCAACGCTTTGGTTCAGCCGTGCGCGAAATCCCGCAATCCGTACACAGGTCGCGCGGGATGGCCTCAGCCATAGGCGGCACCCAAACCGCATTATCACTCAAAATCGTCGGAATTTTTGACACTCTTTGCACCTAGTTAATTTTTGCTAACCACAATAATCTCCAGATTTTGGCCATAGCCACAAACTGGCACGAGCACTGCATAGTAATCTGTGTTCCCCCTGAGCGTTTTACGCTTTAGAGTGGCGGGTCGGTTGCTTCCCTGGTCTCGCACCGACCCGCCCTCGCCCGGAACCCTTCCCGTATCGCCGACTAATTTTTTTACTGACTGTGTAAAGCTACTGCTAACCAATTGTCTGTAATGCACAAACTACAGTTTAATCCCCAGGATAACGATGCGTCTAAAAATAGAAAATAAGGCTGACATCGTGCGCTTCACGATTTTGGGAACCATGCTTGCCGTGCTTGTTCCCGTCATCGTCGTTGCAACGCTCCTAGCGCCACTAAATGCGATTTCGCCGCGACATTATCAAGGCGTGGTGCTTGCGGCCGGACTGATCCCGCTTTTGATTACGCCGCCGATTGTCTCATTGTTGCTGCACTCAATGCTGATGCTGCACAAAACAATACTACGCGTTGACAGTCATATGAAATATGACGGCCTGACGGGCATTCTCAACCGCAATCATTTTCTCGATTCAGTGCGCGCAACGCGGGTTAACGGGATGATGCTGATTGTCGATGCTGATCATTTCAAATCGGTCAATGACGATCTTGGCCATGATGCGGGCGATGAGGCACTCAAGGTGCTGGCGGCGCGGATTGCGGTTGCGGTTGGCAGTGACGGGCTCGTCGGGCGACTGGGCGGGGAGGAATTCGGCGTATTTCTACCCGATCAAACACACGCGGCAGGCGCGCAAAAAGCATCGGTGATTTGCGATCACATCCGCAAAAGCTTCGTCCCCGTTGGTGATGTCCGGCTGCGGATGACTGTCAGCGTTGGTGGCGCGCTTCATCATGAAAGTGCACCACTCGGCCATTCACTCAAGCTTGCTGATCAGCGGCTATATCAGGCCAAACATGCCGGACGAGACCGATATGTAATCGAAGAAGAAATGCCGATTGCGATCCACCCGGCCAAGCTCAAGACGGTGAACGGTTAGCCCCGATGCCTAGCTGCGCGCGACGTCTTTTTCTTCCATGAGTTCGGCGAGTTCACCCGCCTCATACATTTCCATCATGATATCTGATCCGCCAATGAACTCACCCTTCACATAAAGCTGGGGAATCGTCGGCCAGTCTGAAAACGCCTTGATGCCTTGGCGGACTTCAGGGTCTTGCAGAACATCAACGGTTTCATAAGCAACGCCGAGATGATCGAGAATCGCAATGGCCTTGCTCGAAAAGCCGCATTGCGGGAAAAACGCGGTGCCCTTCATGAACAGCGTCACATCATTAGTGCTGACAATCTGGGCAATGCGGGTCATGGTTTCGTTCGACATTTGGATTTTCCTTAAGCTGGGGTGGCGGTGGTAAGCTGGAGCGCGTGGAGCGCTCCGCCCATCCTGCCGCCAAGTGCTGAATAAACTGCCTGATGTTGCTTGACCCGGGACATTCCGGCAAAGCTCTGCGAAACCACACGCGCGGCGTAATGATCGCCGTCCCCGGCAAGATCGGTAATTTCAACCAAAGCGCCCGGAATAGCAGCGCTGATCAGCGCCTCAATCTCATGCGCGGGCATTGCCATTACTGTGCTTCCATCAGTTGGCGGCGCGCTTCAATAGTTTTTTCAGCAAGGATCGCACGGATTTCTTCGTCATTGGTTGCAACACCCGCAGCCGTCAAATCACCAAGCAGTTTGCGGATGACATCTTCATCACCGGCTTCCTCAAAATCGGCCTGAACCACGCTTTTGGCATAGCTGTCAGTTTCTTCGGCTGTCAGCGCCATTTTGCCCGCCGCCCATTGACCGGTAAGCTTGTTGCGGCGCGCGGTAATGCGAAATGTCATATCCTCATCACGCGCAAATTTGGTCTCGGCGGCACGTTTACGGTCATCAAAGCTCGTCATGGATACATCCCATCATTTTCGAAAATTCTCAAGCCATAGATAGGCTGTGCGGCGGTGACGTGCAACGCGTGTCCATCGATTATTCGCCAATTTTGACGACAAGTTTGCCAATCGCCCCGCGCGCACCCATTTTCGCAATGGCTTCGCCGCCGCGTGCATGGGGAAAAACTTCGGTAACGCGCGGCGAAATCTTGCCTTCGGCCCATAGCCTGAAAAGCCGAGTGGTGTGATCACGGTTTGCTTTTGGATCTCGCGTTGCAAATGCGCCCCAGAATACCCCGCATACGTCACAGCTTTTAAGCAGCGTAAGATTAAGCGGAAGACGCGGGATCCCAGCCGGGAAGCCAACCACAAGATAGCGCCCCTCCCACGCGATTGAGCGCAGCGCGGGCTCACAGTAATCGCCGCCGACCGCATCATAAATCACATCAGCGCCGTTTGGCCCGAGGACTGCCTTGAAGGCTTCTGCAAGCGCTTTTGACTGATCCTTGTCAAACGGCGCTTGACCGTAAAGAATTGTCTCGCTCGCGCCCGCAGCCTTTGCCGCTTCAGCCTTTTCAGGTGTCGAGACTGCGGCAACAACGCGCGCGCCGAACGCAACGCCGAGTTCAACCGCAGCCATACCAACCCCGCCAGCCGCGCCGAGCACAAGCAAAGTCTCACCCTCGCGCAGGCGACCGCGATCAAGCAGTGCGTGAATTGTCGTACCGTAGGTCAGCAAAAGTGCAGAGCCCTCTTCAAAACTGCGTTCCGGCGGAAGCGCAAATGCTGACGTCGCCGCAATCGCGATTTTTTCAACCATTCCGCCCGAACCCGTCGTCGCGATCACGCGGTCACCCACTTTCCAGCCAGTCACGCCATCGCCAAGCGCTTCAATCACGCCTGCGATCTCGCTGCCGGGAGCGAACGGGCGTTGCGGCTTGAACTGGTAGCGATCCTCAATCACGAGCACGTCGGGATAATTGATTGAGCAGGCCTTGACCGCAACGAGCAATTGTCCAGGGCCAGCAACTGGATCGGCAATTTCTTCAAGCACAAGTGTTTCAGGGCCACCAACCGCTTTTGATAGTAATGCTTTCATTTAAGTCACCGCTCCAGCTTGCCACGGCCAGGCGGCGCCTGCGCGTGTTTCATATGTCGTAATTTTATCAGCCATCGCCATCGTTAGCCCCACTTCATCAAGGCCGCCTAGCAGGCAATCTTTGCGAAAAGCGTCAATATCGAAGGTAAATCGATCCTGAAACCGCGTGGTAACTGATTGATTATCCAGATCAATATGGATTGGGTCAGTTTTGGCAACTTCCATCAGGCGGTCAATCGCCGCCTGTGGCAAGGCAACAGTAAGGATACCATTCTTAAACGCGTTCGATGAAAAAATGTCTGAAAAGCTAGGCGCGATGACAACGCGAATGCCAAGATCATTCAGCGCCCACGCGGCATGTTCGCGGCTTGAACCACAACCGAAATTATCGCCCGCGATCAGGATTGGTGCACCTGCATATTCGGGATCATCAAACACATTGCCCGGCTCCGCGCGCACCGAGGCGAACGCACCGCGCCCAAGCCCTGCGCGGCTGATCGTCTTAAGCCACTCCGCTGCAATGATCACATCGGTATCAACATTTTTGCGGCCAAAGGGGATCGCGCGGCCTTCAACGATTGAGATTGGTTCGGGCATGTTAGGCTTCTGTTCCCTCAATCAGGCAAAACGTCAACCGCGACGCGCATGTTCTGCGCGCCGTAGCCAGTAAAAATCCCGTCTACCGGCGCGATATCACGGTAGTCGCGGCCAACCGCAACGATGATATGGTCACCCGCCATGAAGATACCGTTGGTCGGGTCAAAGCCAATCCAGCCCCTCTCCGGCCCGCACCAGACAAGTACCCAGCCGTGCATAGCGTCGGCCCCTTGCAACCGCTCTTGGCCCTCGGGCGGGATGGTGCGGATATAGCCGCTGGCATAGGCTGCTGGCAGCCCCGCCGCACGGAGGCCACAAATCATGATTTGGGCAAAATCCTGGCAGACGCCCGCACGCTTGGCAAAAGCTTCGGCAGGGAGTGTCTCGGTCTTGGTTGCGTCAGGATCGAAGCGGAAATCGCGCATGATCCGCAGCGCAAGCTCAAGCACCCCGTCGATAATGGGCCGATTGGGCTCAAGGCTCTCCGCACACCAGCGCGCGATGGCCGCGTCCGGGCTTATGAGCGGCGAGGGATAAAGGAAGTTCGCAGGCGCACTGTCGGCAATTTCATGATTTTCTCGCGCCAAAGCTCCAACGCTTGCAACACAAAGATCGGTAGGCAACGGCATTGGCACCGCCCGGTCAACGCTGACGCGCGAATGACTGACAATATCAAGGCTGCGAGTTGCTTTGGAAAGCAGCAGCCGTGTGATATTGAGCAAAGTCGAACGGCTGTTTGCATCAGTCAACCGACCATTGGGGGTAACGGTAATCTGATGGGTCAGCAGCGTCTGCCCTGCCCAGTCAATCGGTTTAAGCCGCAGGTTGCAGCGCGCGAAGCTGACCGGGCGTTCGTACGTGAAATGGGTTACATGGTGGATCATATAAGCGGTGATCATGCCAGCGTCAGCCCTGAGGCGCGCAACGTTTCGCCGCCGCGTAAGAAAAATCGGTAACTGATCAAATCGGAGAGCGCCAGCAGTTGCTGCTCAAGTTCATGGCACGCCAGCCCGTTGAGTGTTTGCGCGGTGAGCGTTGCGATCCGCGCCGAAAGTGCGGTGGCCGCACTTTGCTGCGCCTCATTCATCCCGTCATCGCGCAGGCGCGGCAACACATCGAGATGATCCTTAATTACGCTTATCTGAAACGCAAGCGATCGCGGATTATAGGGATCAAGCCCGACGAGATCACGCACCTGAAGCAGGGCAAGCCCAGTTGAATAGCGCTGACGGTAGCTGATCTGAACATCGCATAGTTCAAGCAACATCAACAAATCCTCGCCACTTGCCAGATCATTGCCAAATGCAGAGATCAAACGGCATAGCGAAATCCCGCGTTCAATGCGCCGCCCGAGATCATGGAAGCGCCAGCCAGCGGTGCGCCCCATATTTTCACTTGCAAGCCCTGCGAACGCCGCAAAGCGCGCCTTAAGATGGATGTGCTTAGCCTCAAACCGTCCTGGTTTAGGGAAGGGCGCGTCAAGCAGTCTTGAAAAATCAGGCGACAATCGCTCGCGCGAGCCCGCACCGATCAGGCGCGCAGAATTGAGCAGACTAGCAACGCTAGACCGCGCATAAAAATCGTCAAGCGCCATCGTCAGCAAGTCAGAGAAAAAAACACTGCTTTCAGGCGGCACCGCCCCCTCTTCAATCAGACGTGTGCGAATGCGCGCGGCGGTTGCGGCAGGAATTGACGGATCACTATCACTCACAATGCCCGACCCTGAACCCGCACGCACAAGCGCAAGCACTGATTCGCCGCGCTCAAGATAGCGGCCAAGCCAATAGAGATTATCGGCCACGCGGCTTGGCAAAGTCCCCGGATTGCGACGAATGACTGAGCCAGCATCAGCGCGGAGCAGCGAGACCGCAGTGTGCGGCGCTGCGCCGTGGATAATCACATCGGCTGACCGCGTACCAACCCCCATTGATGTCGCGCGGACGTCAGCAACCGGGCCAATTCGCGCAAAACCGCCGGGCATTACACTCCAATTGCCCTCAGCATCACGCGCGGCAAAAACACGTACCGTGAAAGGCCGGGCAATCATCACCCCCTCATCAATCACGGGCATTGTTGAAAGCGTGACAACCTCTTGCCCAACATAATCCTGCGGTCGCCGTTCAAGATCAGCGATTAATGCCGCACGCGCATCAGGATCAAGATCACTGCCAAGCCGCGCATCAAACCCGCCAAGTCCAACTGGAAGCGGACCAAAGGCTGACGAAATCACCATCTGGTTAAGCCGTGCACGCACTTGCGCTGCTGCGCCCACCTGCCCGCACCACCATGTCGCGATGTTGGGGAGCTTGAGCGGTTCGCCAAGCAAAATCCTGGCCAGCTTCGGCATGAACGCGGCAAAAATGGGTGCCTCAATCACCGCGCTCCCCGGAAAATTGGCCACGACCGTGCCGCCCGCCGCAAGCGCATCAATCAACCCCGGCACGCCAATCGTCGAGTGCGCATCAAGCGTCAGCGGATCAAGCAACCGCGCGTCCATCCGCTGCCACAGCGCATCAACCCGCTTCATGCCCTCAATCGTGCGCAAATACACCCGGTCATCATGGATGACGAGATCCTCACCCTCGACAAGCAACAGCCCGAGATAACGCGCGACATGGGCTTGTTCGGTATAGCTTTGGTTGAACCGCCCCGGTGTCAGCAGCGCGATACGCGGATCAGTGCGCGCGCAGGCTGCCGCAATGCCTTCGCGAAATTCGGTAAAAAAATGCGCCAGCCGTTCGATATTGAGCGATTCGGCAAGCCCGCCAAGCACGTGTGATGTCGCCAGCCGGTTTTCCAGCGCATAGCCAGACCCTGCAGGAGAACGCCCATGATCGGCGAGCACCCGCCACTCGCCGTCTGGCCCGCGCCCGATATCACAGGCATAGATATGGAGAAACTTGTTCCCAACCGGGGCAATGCCGATCATCGAGCGGAGATAATGCGGGCTGCCTGTCAAAGCTGCCGTCGGCAAAACGCCGGACGATACCAGCGTCTGCGCGCCGTAAATATCGGCGATCAATCGCTCGGCAAGTTCGGCGCGCTGGGCAACGCCAGCCGCAATGCCGCGCCATTCATCCTCGCCAATGAGCAGCGGGACTGGCGATAGCGGCCACGGGCGCTCCTCACTTTCACCGAGCAAACGAAAACCTATGCCGATTTCGTCAACGCGCCGCTGGATCAGTTCCTGCGTAACCGCAATGTCACCGTCGCCAGCCTTCAAAACTTCGGCAAGCGCGATATTCCATGCCTCTGCCGCCGCGCCACTGGCGGCACACAGTACATCGCCGGTGCCTGCTGCCGCGCAGTAGCTTTCTCGCAGCGCCTGCGCGGGTTCAGTTCGGTCAATGATCTGATCGCTCATGGCGCGGCTCCCTAGGCGAGTTTGCTTCACCACAATCGCTGGCCAAGGGCAAGCGAAGCTCGACTAAGCCATCGCACAAAGCTAGGGACAGGGGGATGACGCATGATCCCTTCGCCCTGTTTGATGTCTGGTTTGCCGAAGCGCAGGCAAGCGAACCCAATGATCCCAATGCGATGGCGCTGGCGACTGCGGGCGCGAATGGCCAGCCGTCTGTGCGGATGGTCCTGCTTAAGGGACATAGTGCGGACGGCTTTATCTTTTACACCAATTTGGAAAGCCGTAAGGCCGGGCAGTTCGGTGAAAATGGCCAAGTTGCGCTGCTCTTTCACTGGAAATCGCTGCGCCGCCAAGTACGGATTGAAGGGCCAACGAGTGCTGTAAGCGACGCGGTTGCCGACGCTTATTTCGCAACGCGCGGCCGCGATTCGCAGCTTGGGGCTTGGGCTTCGGAGCAATCGCGCCCGCTTGACAGCCGCACGACATTTGAAACGCGCTTTGCCGAGGTCGAGGCGCGCTTTGCCGGACTGACAGTACCACGCCCGCCGCATTGGTCGGGCACGCTGGTAACGCCTGAACGCATCGAGTTTTGGCAAGACCGCGAACACCGCCTCCACGAACGCCGCCTTTTCGCGCGCAGTGGTGACGGCTGGAGCGAAAGCCTGCTTTACCCTTGAGCGGCGCGCATAATCATAACCACGGAGACAATCATGCCCACGCACATTTGCCGCATAATGGCGAACGCGCAAAACTGACGCGACGCGCAGCGCTTGCCAGCGTATCAATGGCGCTGTTCCTGCTTGGCCTCAAAGCATGGGCGGCGGTTGAGACAGGTTCAGTTTCAATGCTGGGTTCACTTGCCGATACCGGGCTTGATATCATCGCGTCGCTCGTCACACTCTACAGCGTTCATTTGGCAGCACAGCCCGCCGATCATGATCACCGCTTTGGCCACGGCAAAGCCGAAGCGCTGGCCGCGCTGTTTCAGACTGGGATCATCGTTGCCTCGGCCATCGCGATTGGCTGGCGCGGGATCAGCCGTTTTGGCAGCGATGCACCGCCCGAAAATCCCGAACTTGGGATTGCGGTTTCGGTGGTTGCGATCATCACCACCTTTGCGCTGATCACATATCAGAAATATGTTGTGAAGCAGACGGGTTCAGTCGCGATCCATGCCGATCATGTCCATTATTCAAGCGATTTGCTGCTCAATGCGTCAGTGATTGCAGCACTTGTGCTCGATTCGATACTCAAGGTGCGCGGGGCTGATCCGCTGTTCGGTGTTGCAATAGCAGCGTGGCTGATCTGGCACGCGCGCGAGGTTGCATCGTCGGCGATCGACCAGTTGATGGACAAGGAATGGCCGCCCGAAAAACGTGACCGTTTTCTGAGCGTCGCGCAGAGCCATCCCGAACTGCGCGGCATCCACGATATGCGCACCCGCACCAGCGGCGCGCATGATTTTGTTCAGTTTCACGTCTGGGTTGATCCGGCGATGACTGTCCTCAATGCGCACCGGGTGATGGACGAGGTTGAGGCCAAGCTGATGGCCGAATTTCCTGGCACCGAGGTTTTGATTCATCCCGACCCCGAAGGCCATGCGCCTGAGGAACTGGGCTATATCCCTTCGCAATCAGTTGAGCATTAACCCGCTTCAAACCCTAAACGCTTTGCAATCTCGACCGGATCACCAGGAGCATCGCCGCGTACTCAATCTCCTCCGCGTCTCCGCGCCTCCGCGCGAAATAAATCAACAATATCGCTCACGAAAAGGCTAGTTTTGATTCACGCGGAGGCGCGGAGGGCGCGGAGGAGTTTTCTTTAGAGTGCGTAAAATAACGGAATACATCTAGCTTGGTTCAATCTGACTAAAATCAACTTCAACCGCCTTCAAACCCCAATCGCTTTGCAATCTCAACTGGATCACCCGGAGCATCGCCGCGTGCGCTGCGCCCGCGATTGGCGAATCTGATCCGTAAATCCTTTTCCCACAGCGTCAGGCGTGAACTCGTAATCGGGCAGACAAGATTGGGAATGGGAAGCTGCGCGCGCCATTTGCGCCGCATATAATTCCACGCCTGCGCATAGCCGCCGCCAAGATTGACCACAGGGCGGCTGTGATGGACGACTGGCGCACCCACAACCCAGGTGCTGTGTCCCGCCGTTTGCGCGCTCAGGATGATATCGGCTGCGTAAAGGTGGAAGCTCGGCAATTGCTCATCAAACCGGAGTCCAGAATCGCGGCGAATGATGATAATCAATTCATCAAGTGTGGCCGCGCGTGCGGGCAATGCAGCCGTGCCCTCAATCAACCGTGCGTTGCCCGAACACCAGACTTGGCCAATAACTGCGCCGGCCTGCGTGCCACCGACAACGCCAGCGACCGCCCAATTGGGCGCGGTCTCGCTCAAGGCTTCAAGCGCATGGGTGATCCGCGCGGCAAAGCCCGTTGGCAAATACACATCCTGATGCGCGAGCAGCAGCCACGGGGCATCGCATTCATCCAGCGCCAGATTATAGGCGGTGCCTGCGGTTGCAAAGCCTTCGTAAGTTTTAAGGCTGAGCGTGTTGGCCACGATATCAGGTGAGCGCGCGAGGCAGTCTGCAAGGATCGCGCGGTCATTCACCGCCGCTGCAACCGATATCATGATGCGCGCCGTGCGGGCAAAAACCGCTTTGCCGTGCCGATCATTTGTGCGCGCACATCAGCGGGCAAAAGCTGGTAAGCAGCAACGCCCGCAATGCTGATCAGCACGGCCGCCCCCGCCCACCAGAGCGGATCATTGAGGGCCAATCGGCTCGACAAGATCGCAGAGGCAATCAGCAGGACAAGCGATCCGCCGAGCGCAGGCGCAGCCTCTATTCGGCGGTGGGCAGCAAGCGACTGCATTATGAAATCAACCCCAAACCGGGCAGCGAGCGCAACCGCGCACCCGACGATGCCGTAACCGATCATAGCCACATAAAGCGCGCCAAGGTAGAGCGGAATTTGCAGCAGCAATATCAGCGTCACCGTGCGCGGCCGCCCCGCCGCTTGCAACTGCGTAAAGGGCACAAGTGCCATCGCGTTGCACCAAAACCCGATGAGCAATATCCGCCCCACGGGTGCCGACTGCACCCCGATTTCGCGCCCAACCCACAGATTGAGGAACGGCTCCATGGCGAAAATGCCGATCATTACCGGGAGTGTAATTGTCGCCGCGAGGGTAAGCAGCGCCTTTTTGTTGAGAAGGCGCGATTCTTCCGCGCTGGCAATCGTCAATTTGGGAAAGAGTGCGCTGGTAAGCGATCCGGGGATGATCGCAAGCTGCTTCGCAATCTGGAACGGCACATGATACAGCCCGAGTGGCACCGCGCCGAGGACGTTGCCAATCGCGAACCGATCAACAATCACCAGCATCGGCCCGATGAGTCCGTTGAACGAGACCCAGCCGCCGTAGCGCAGCAGCGCCAGCACAGTGGCGCGCTCGGTTTTTGTTTTATGACCAGCGGTGAATTCGCGCGCGCAAATCCGCCACAGCGCAATGAGTGCGGCTGCGCGTGACAGGAGTGCGGCGATCAAAAGCCCACTCAGCGTCGGCCCCCAAAGCAGCGCAACCCCGAGCGGCAGCAATTGGAACAGGATCGTCGTCACCGCCGAAATGACATTGGTTTCAAGGAACTTCTCACGCCCCTGAAGCGCGCCCGTCAGTACGCCAGTCAAGGTTGCGACAGGCACTGAAAGCGCAAGCAGCGGCACAGCGTCTAGGATCTCAGGCCGCAGCGTTTCCGCCACTTTGAAATAAAAGCTGAAATAGACATGTGCCGCCGCCCACAGCAGCAGACCACCAATGACGCCCATGCCAACGTTGACAATCAACGCGCCCCACAGCGTTGCCGCGCGATCTTGTGGCGGCGCATCACGCTGTGCCGCGATCCGAAACGCGGTTGCCTTGCCAAGCCCGAGATCGAACAGCCCGAAATAGCCAAGCAGCAACCACGCCAGCGAGAGAATGCCGACGCGCTCTATCCCGACCAGATGGATATAGAGCGGCACCGTAACAAAGGTCAGGACAAGCGGAACAACCGAACCAAGGATATTATAGCTGGTAAAGCGCCCAACGCTCAAAACGGGGTGTCCTTAACCCGCACGGTCAGCCAGATCGAGCAGCGATTTGCCGTAGCTGGTTTTGGCGAAAAATTCGCCGCGCGCGCGCAGTTGATCGCGGTTAATAAAGCCTTGGGTGAAGGCAATTTCCTCAAGACAGGCAATTTGCGCGCCTGTGCGTTTCTGGATCACGCGAACGAATTCGGACGCCTCAAGCAGACTGTCATGCGTACCCGTATCAAGCCAGGCATAGCCGCGCCCCATTTGCTCGACGTAAAGCGCACCCATTTCCATATACATGCGGTTGAGATCAGTAATCTCAAGCTCACCGCGCGTCGAGGGTTTGACCTTCGCCGCCAGATCACAGACGCGGTTGTCGTAGAAATAAAGCCCGGTCACTGCCATGTCAGATTTCGGCGCTTTGGGCTTTTCCTCGATGCTGAGCGCGCGGCCCTCATGATTGAGTTCAACCACGCCGTATGCGGTCGCATCATCAACGCGGTAGCCAAAGACCGTCGCGCCCACCGTCCGCGCGCGGGCGTTGGCAAGCAGCGTCGTGAGGCCCGCCCCGAAAAAGATGTTGTCCCCAAGGACAAGCGCTGCGGGCTGATCCCCGACGAAATCACGACCGATGAGGAATGCCTGTGCCAGTCCTTCAGGCTTTGGCTGGACAGCATAGTCAATCCCCAGCCCAAGCTCTTCACCTGTCCCAAACAACCGTTTGTAATTATCGATATATTCGGGCGACGAAATGATGAGAATTTCACGGATACCCGCCATCAGCAGCACCGACATCGGATAATAGATCATCGGCTTGTCATAGATCGGCAGCAACTGCTTGTTGATTGCAAGCGTTGCAGGGTGGAGGCGCGTGCCCGAACCGCCGGCGAGGATGATGCCCTTCATGCTTTGGCCTTTCGTAATTCGGATGCGGCAAACCGCTCATTCAAAATATCGCCGATAGCCGCTTGCCAGTGGCGCGGGTTGATCCCGAAATCATTGGTAATACGCGTCGTATCAAGCTGCGAATTGGCGGGACGCCGAGCAGGTGTTGGATAGTCGGCTGTGGTAATCGCGTTCAGGCGCGGTGTTTTCAAGCCCCTGGCACTTGCTTTTTCGAAGATGAATGCGGCAAGATCGTGCCATGTCGCGCTGCCACTGTTGACGAAGTGCCATGTGCCGCTTGAAATGCCGCCGTCCTTGGTCATCTGCGTTGCAATGGTCAGCACGGCCTCGGCAATATCGGTGGCACTTGTCGGGCAGCCGACCTGATCATTCACAACCCCGATTTCATCACGCTCGCCCGCCAGCCGCAGCATCGTATCAATGAAATTGCCGCCACCAGCGCTCACCACCCACGCCGTGCGGATAATCGCGTGCGCAGGATTATACGCGCGCACCGCCGCCTCGCCTGACTCCTTTGAGGCACCGTACACCCCGAGCGGATAAACGGCGTCATCCTCGACATAGGGCGTCGCCTTGGTGCCATCAAAAACATAATCAGTCGAAAGATGAATGATCGGTATCGCGCGCCGCGCGGCTTCGCTTGCAAAAATGCCCGGCGCTACACGGTTGATGGCGTTGGCAAGCGCTGGTTCGGACTGAGCCTTGTCAACGGCAGTGTAAGCCGCGCAGTTGATGATGACTGACCAATCGCCTGCATCAACCGCCGCAACGATTTCATCAACCTTGGTGAGGTCAAGGGTGTCATGCGCAGGCGCTGTTATAGCAAAGCCGTGCTGCGCGGCTGCGTTGGCGATTGCCGCCCCAACCTGACCTGTCCCGCCCGTCAGCAGTGCTTTTTTCATGGCCTAGTCAGCCCCAATCGTTCACCCGCATAAGCACCCGAAAGGATGTCACGCCACCAGCCTTCATTAGTCAGATACCAGCGGATTGTCTTGTCGATTCCGCTCTCAAAGCTCTCAAGCGGCGTCCAGCCAAGATCGCGCTCAAGCTTGCCCGCGTCAATCGCATAGCGGAAATCATGCCCCGGACGGTCGGTAACATAGGTGATTTGTTCGCGGTAAGACTTGCCGTCGGTACGCGGGCGGATCGCATCAAGTTGATCGCAGATGATATGGACAATCGAAAGGTTGGTGCGCTCCGCCCGCCCGCCGATCATATAGCTTTCACCAACTTTGCCGCGCTCAAACACAGCTTGCAGCGCGCGGACATGATCATCAACATATAGCCAGTCGCGGACATTCGCGCCCGTCCCGTAAACGGGAAGCGGCGCGCCATCCAAACATTTGATGATCATGAGCGGAATCAGTTTTTCGGGAAAATGATACGGCCCGTAATTGTTCGAACAGTTGGTGAGCACAATCGGCAGACCGTAAGTATGGTGCCACGCCCGCACCAGATGATCCGATCCTGCCTTTGACGCAGAGTAAGGCGAGCGCGGGTCATAAGCGGTGGACTCAGTGAAATAGCCCTCATCTCCAAGCGCGCCGAACACTTCATCAGTCGAAATGTGATGGAAGCGGAACCGCGCTTGAGGGTCAGCGTCCAGCGTTCTCCAGTAATCAAGGGTTGCGCTCAGAACTGAAAAAGTGCCGACCAAATTAGTTTGAATAAACGCCGCCGGACCGTCGATTGAACGATCAACATGCGATTCCGCCGCGAGGTGCGTGACAATGTCTGGCGCAAAATCAGCAATCAACGCCGCGATCCGCGCGGTGTCGCAAATGTCGGCGTGTTCGAAACGGTAACGGTTTGACTGCGCAACGCCGCCAAGCGAGCTGAGGTTCCCCGCATAAGTGAGCGCGTCAACATTCAACACATGATAATCACTGTTGCCAATCAAATGGCGGACAAGCGCTGAGCCGATAAATCCAGCCCCGCCAGTAACGAGAATTTTTTTGGGGCTGCTCATATCACTGCTCAATTCTTACAAGTGGAAGGAGTGGACGCCCGTCATAGGCAAAATCGGCTTGCGCGTCCGCCAAGGCGGGCAACACCGCATCCTTGTCCGACAGCAGCGGCGCGGCCCCCGCCAGCGGCCAATCGATGCCGAGTGCCGGATCATTCCAGATGATACCGCCGTCCGCCTCGGGCGCGTAATGCGCGTCAACCTTGTACATCACCTCGGTATCAGGCGTAAGCGTCAGAAAACCGTGCGCATAACCCGCCGGAATAAACAGTTGATCACCATTTTCGGCTGAAAGTTCGGCACTTACCCATTGGCGGTAGGTCGGCGAAGCTTTGCGTATATCGACCGCAATATCGAAAATCGCGCCACGTGTGCAGCGCACCAGCTTGGCCTGCGCATTCGGCGGCGTCTGAAAATGCAAGCCCCGCAGCGTCCCGCCGAGTGATGAAAGCGAATGATTATCCTGACAGAAGGAGACATCGATGCCCCAGTCCGCAAAGCGCGCCGCATTCCAGCTTTCGCTAAACCAACCACGCGCATCACCGTACCGACGCGGACGAACAAGCAAAACTGACAACACACACCCCCCGAAGGATCAGACGCGGCCCGCAAAACCACAGCCGTGTCGCTTTGGCAAGCAAGCAAGTTGGTGAATATCGGTAGGCGCACCTCCAGCGTAATTTTGTTTGTCGAAGCCCGCATTCGCTGTAACATCTGCAAAGTATTTTGAGTCGTGTAGTGGGAGTATCGTAACGGGGATCGCATATCGTGTCGCAGGAGGTGCAGGAGCGCGAAAACGGGTATCGCGCGTTCATCAGTTACAGCCACCGCGATGACGTGGCGGCAAAGTCGTTGCACAAGCGGCTTGAAACCTATCGCCTGCCAAAGAAGCTGATCGGGCAAAGCGGCGAGCGCGGGCCAATCCCTGAGCGCCTCACGCCTATATTTCGCGACCTTGATGAACTGTCCGCTGCCGATGACTTAACCGTGGAGATCAAGGCCGCGCTCGCCCGTTCGGCCACACTGATCGTGCTGTGTTCGCCAGGGGCCAGAGCGTCCAAATGGGTCAATCTTGAAATCGAGACGTTCCGCGCGCTCCACGGCAACAGCCGCCCCGTGCTTGCCGCGCTGATTAAGGGTGAACCCGCCGATGCCTTTCCGCCCGCACTTGTTGCTGACGGCCAAGAGCCAGTTGCCGCCGATTTCCGCAAAAACCGCGACGGCAAACGCTTGGCACTTTTGAAGCTTGTCGCCGGGATGGCAGGCGCACCACTTGACGCGCTTGTCCAGCGCGACGCCCAGAGACAATATCGCCGCGTGATGGCCATCACAGGCGGCGCGCTCACCGCCGCCTTAGCAATGGCGCTGTTGCTCGTCGTCGCGCTCCGTGCCCAATCCGAGGCCGAGCGCCAGCGGCAAGAGGCAGAGGGGTTAGTCGAATATATGCTTACCGATTTGCGCGATAAGTTGAAAGGGGTTGGGCGTCTTGATGTGATGACCGCGGTCAACGAACGTGCAATGAAATATTATGGTGGGCAGGAAGCGCTTGAGAGCTTGCCCGCAGAGAGTCTGGAACGCCGCGCCCGGATTTTGCAGGCAATGGGCGAGGATGATGTTGCGCGCGGGGATAAATCTGCGGCAACAGCAAAATTTGCTGAGGCGCATCGCTATACCGGCGCATTACTCGCATCGGACACCTCTAATCCTGAGTATCTTTTTGCGCATGGGCAAAGTGAGTATTGGATAGGCTATGTAGATTTCAGGTTAGGCGATGCCAAAGCAGCACGACCTGCATTTCTTCGCTATAAAGCTGTTTCAGATACGCTCAACAAACACTATCCAAATAATCAAGATTATCTCAAAGAGTCAGCTTATGCTGACGGAAGTTTATGCTCAGTCTCGGTAACTAAACCATCACAAAAAAAAGACTCTCTGCTATTTTGTAAACTAGCATTAGATAAACTATTAAGTACTGGTGCTGCATCATCTAATGATATAAATGAACTACTAAATTTAGCAGATTATCATGCTTGGCTTGCAGATGCATATATGGTGAATGAGATTATAAAATTAGCCAGATATCATCGTATAAAACAGTTAGATATAATAAAAAAATTGCTGAAAAATGATGCTCGTAATGCGCAGTTAATTGAATTAATTGCAACATCAAATTTTGCATTAGCAAAAATTGAAATTATTAGTGGTAATCCTGAAATTTCTAGGGAGTATGTGAATTTTACTGAGCAATATAATAATTTTCTGTTAAAAATTGATAAAGATAATGTTTTCCGCAAAAATTTTATTAGCAGAATAAATCAATTAAAATTGGCATTAGATGGGAAAAGAAATGACGAAATTATCAGATGAGGAACTTACATTTAAAAAAATATTGCCAGTTAATCGTGTCGGTCGATATTTTAATGATCAAACGCCTCTAAAATTTATCGGCGGTGGTACGGAACGTGAAGCAACAACCGATTTTCCGGAATATAGCGTTTTTTTGAGGCCAAAACAAACGCCTCCAACTATAAAACATACGCGTTTAATTTACATTCAAATAAGTTGTGATGGCTTTATTTCAACACGAAGCTTTGAAACACCTTTCATCACTGCAAATGATGGTAAAAATTGGGCACTGAAAAAAATAGCCGAAATCGATGCATGTCCACCAAATTTACAGAATTTCTATGACAATGACAAAGAACGATGCGGCGTCGGCCTTGATCAGACCTTTGAGTGGTCGGCACTCATATTTTTTTACATTATGAACCGTGCAAACAAGTTTGCCGGAGTAAAATTTTCGACGACGCTGATCAGTTCACCTACCGGCCCCGTACCTGGAAATCCATTCACCATTATTGCGTCAAGCAATGGTCAATTTTTCGGACTCTATGACATACACCTAGGGCCGACAACCCCACCGAAAAAACCTTGGGAATATAAATTTAATTTACATCTTGAAGCTGAAGCTGTGTCAGGAGATAGCCCAAGATTAATCCCGTGGTTGATTGATCCCGTCATTAGAAACCAAGGCCCGCCTTAATCGTATTACTGAACTGAGGCATACCCAATGACCATCGCCCTCCCCCTTATTACAGCGCTCGCGCGTGCTGGCGCGCTTAAGCAAGCGAGCCGCTTGTTTGAGGAGGGGGGGTATTTTCAGGCGAATGACAACCCGGCTGCGCTCGCAGTCAAGGGGCGGCTGCTCAAGGATCGAGCATTGGCGGTGCGTGATCACAGCGATGAACAGGGTGCGCTGCTTGCCGAGGCCGCGAGTGCCTATGCCGCCGCCGACGCGCTTGATCCTCAGCCGTATTTGCTGATCAATGTTGCAACGCTTGCCTTTCTGGGCGGCGATACAGCGCGGGCGCGCGGCGTTGCGGACGAGGTGCTTGAGCGGCTTGAGGTGCCGAACATCGCTGAAACGCCCTACTGGATCGCGGCGACGCGCGCCGAGGCCCTGTTGCTGCGCGGCAATATCGACGCGGCGAATGAGGCGCTGACCAAGGCGATCAAGCTCAACCGTGACGGCTGGAGCGATCATGCCTCGACCTTGCGCCAACTCTCGCTGATTTGTGCGGCGGGCCAGATTGAAGCGAGCTGGCTTGATGTTCATCGCCCGCGCCCTTCGCTCCATTTTGCCGGGCATCTTGGTATCGCGCCTGATAACAGCGCTGGCCTTGCCGATGAAGTGGCAATTGTCCTTGCTGAGGAGCGGATTGGTTTTGGCTACGGCGCGCTTGCGGCCGGGGCCGATATTATCATTGCTGAGGCGCTGATCGCCAAGGGGGCCGCCCTCAATGTGATCCTACCGACAAGCCGAGAGGCATTTATCCTTCAATCAGTCATTCCTTACGGCGATGCTTGGTTGCCGCGTTTTGAGGCGTGTATTGCCGCTGCCGCAAGCGTGCGCTACGTCAGTGCGGTAGCGGGAGAGTATGAGCCGCTGGCAACGGCGCTTGCGGGCGATGTCGCGATGGGAATGGCGCGGCGGGGTGCGGCGATGCTGCAAAGTCACAGCCTGCAATTGCTGATCGTTGACGAAAGTGAAGGCGATTACGGCAACGGATCAAGCACCGCGCGCGACGGCGTGGTATGGACGCGCACTGGTGCCGCACAGCGCAAGATCGTTTGGCCGCGCACTGGCGCAGTGCCCCCGTCATCGGAAAAACGCGAAGGCCGTGCCGACCGGCGGCTAATGGCGTTGCTTCATGTGCACTTTGACGGGCTTGACGCGCTTCAAGAGGCGGCATTTGCCTATGCGGTTGACGAGGGGATTACGGCGTTTTGGAGCGCGGCGAAGGCGCTTGGCCCGATCATCAACCAGCCCCACGGCAATGCACGGATTTTCGGCTTTGTGTCGTTCACCGCCGCTGCCAATTTTGCCGCAGCGCTGGCCAAGGATGATCCAGGGCTTGGTTATCCGCTTACCATCGCGGGGCATTACGGCCTGATCCACTTGATTGGCGGAGAGGCGAGTGGCCCAGCACTTGGCACGTTGACCACGATTGCACGCGCGACGGTGGCAGGAACGGTGACGATCAGTGATGAATTCGCCGCAGCCCTCTCCCTTGGACGCGGCGACGTTCGCACCCAAGCGATTGGCGAATGCCAGACCCCAAGCGGCGAGTCGATGGCGCTTTACGGATTGTCGCTTTAAAATATTAATTCACAGCTATGCTTGTAGCTGCGGTTGCGTGGGTTCGCGCGAAGACGCAAAGGCGCGAAGGAGGTGCGCGTGAAACAAGCGTGTCCTCAAAAAAACTCTTTCTTCTTTGCGGCTTCGCGTCTTCGCGCGAACTAAACCCCCATTGCTCTAACAATCCCACTTGACGTTAACGTCACTCTCAACCAGTGTCAGTGCAAATCAGGATCAGCAGAGGACGCTCCCCCATGAAAACGCGCATCACCGAAATGTTTGGCATTGAACATCCGATCATTCAGGGCGGGATGCACTATGTTGGCTTTGCCGAAATGGCGGCCGCCGTATCAAACGCTGGCGGGCTTGGGATTATCACGGGGCTGACGCAGAAAACGCCCGAACTGCTCGCAAATGAAATCGCCAAATGCCGCGATATGACTGACAAGCCGTTCGGGGTGAACCTCACCTTCCTGCCAATGGTCAATTCACCCGATTATCCCGGCTATGTGAAGGCAATTATCGACGGCGGAGTGAAGGCGGTTGAGACGGCGGGGAATAATCCGGTTGCGGTGCTGCCTTTCTTCAAAGAGGCTGGGATTAAGGTGATCCACAAATGCACCTCGGTGCGCCATAGTGTGAAGGCGCAGAGCATTGGCTGTGATGCCGTTTCTGTAGACGGATTTGAATGCGGCGGGCATCCAGGCGAAGATGATGTACCCAATTTCATCTTGCTGCCGCGCGCCGCCGAAGAACTAGAGATTCCTTTTGTGGCGTCGGGCGGAATGGCCGATGGGCGCAGCTTGGTTGCCGCACTCGCGCTCGGGGCAGAGGGTATGAATATGGGCACGCGTTTTATCGCAACCAAGGAAGCGCCCGTCCATGAACGAGTAAAGCAAGCGCTGGTCGCGGCGAGCGAGCTTGATACACGGCTTGTGATGCGCTCGCTTCGGAACACCGAACGCGTGCTGACCAATGCGGCGGTCGAGCGGCTGATCGAAAAAGAACGCGCGCTCGGCGCCAATCTCAAATTCGAGGATATTATTGAGGAAGTCGCGGGCGTCTATCCGCGCATCATGATGGAGGGCGATATGGAGGCAGGGGCATGGAGCTGCGGCATGGTCGCGGGGCTAATCCGCGATATCCCGACATGCAAGGAACTAATTGACCGGATCATGGCCGAAGCAGACGCAATCATCAATCAGCGCCTCCAAAGGTTCGCGGCAGCCTAAACCGGGCGCGCTACGAGAAAGTTACGCAATGCAACATTGACCGCCTCGGGCGCTTCCCACGGGGTAAAGTGCCCGCAGTCGATCCGTGCGATGGTAAGATCGGATACCAGCGTATCAAGCCCATCAAGCTGGCAGGGCAGCAGCGCCGGATCATTCATTCCCCAGATGATCAGCGTTGGCATTTTAATCACTGGGAATGGCGCATCAAGGAAGGCCGGACGCGGCGACGCTTCATCCATCTTGGGCACGTGCATCGGCGTCGCGCGGTACCAATTCAGCATCGCATGGATCGCGCCGGGCTGGCGCCACTCGTCAAGATAGGCTGCGCGATCTTCAGTACTCACATTGCTCGCCTGCAAATGGCGCATGAAACTGTGGTCGAAAAACCACTCAAGCCCGTTTTCCGCGATGCGCGCTTCAATCGTATTACGGAAGGCAAGGATATATTGCGATGCCTGACGCTGCGGCAGATCATCAATCAGTGTGCGCTGGAAAATCAGCGGGTGCGGCGCGTTGCAGATGATCAGCCGCGCGATCCGTTCGGGGCGTTTAAGCGCCGCTGCCCAGCCAATCGCCCCGCCCCAATCATGCGCGGCGAGCATAAAACGCGTCAGCCCAAGCGTGTCAGCCAGCGCAAAGAGATCGGCAACCATTTTATCCAGCGTATAATCGCTAACGTCGGGTGGTTTTGATGACCGCGCAAAGCCGCGCTGATCTGGCGCAATCACATAATGATCATGCGCCAATTCAGCCATCTGATGCCGCCACGTGCGGTGCGACTCAGGAAAGCCGTGGAGAAAGATGATCGGCGGGTGCGCAGGATCACCAGCACTCCACACACCAAGTTCAACACCGGTGGTAAGGGGAATGCGGTGCTGCTCGAACCTCATTCCCCTGGCGCACTTGCCCGAATTGCAAGCGCATGGACACGCTGGCCGGGGATGTCACCAAGCGCCTTGTTGACCATCCGCTGGCAATTTACCCGGCTTTGACCAGCGAAGGCAGCACTTTCAATCTCAACGGTGAAATGCGATTCGCCAGAGCCGTCATCACCTGAATGGCCGTGATGTTTTGCGCTGTCATTGATTACCGCGAGTTTGGTTGGTGCGAACGCGGCGGTCAGCAACACCTCCATTTCAGCAGCGATTGAGCCTTTGATCATATTATCTCCATGCGCACTGAACCTGTCGCCGTGCTTTGCCTATCTTGTCAAACATTGGTAAAAAAAGAAAGGGAGGGCTTCGACAAGGACAGACCGAATGGTTATTGAAACAAGGTGAGTGACAGACGTTCCCCCAACCGCTTTCACGGCCGTGTCGGCGATGGCCGCGCTGGTTGCGCGCATCCCGGATGCCGCGCGCCGGGCGAATTTCGTGCGCCCGACATTTACGGCGCGGCGTCAGGCTTTGACGGGCCGGGCAGTTACCGCTGGCTGTGTTTTGATCATGTCCGCGAATTTAACGGCAGCTATAATTTCTTCAACGGCATGAGCCGCGAGGAAATTGAAGACGCACAGACGCCGTTTGCGGGATGGGCCACTGAAACCCGCGCCTTCACACGCGGCGGCGTTGACAGCCCGCCCAAATGGAGCGACTTTCACGATCCGCTTGATGCCATCTCAGCCCGGTTCCGCGCGCGGCAAGATGCCAGAATGCCCAAAGAGCGCGCAGACGGCAAACGCCTTTCCGACGAAGACCGCAAGGCGCTTGATTTGCTCAAACTCGATATCAATGCGGATCGCCGTGCGCTGCGCCAGCGCTACACCGCACTCGTCCGCCAATATCACCCCGATCACAACGGCGGCGACCGCGCGCATGAAAAGGCGCTTCAAGCGGTGGTTGAAGCATATCAGCGATTACGCGGGGTAACTGGCTAAGCTGGGTCATAGCTGCGCAGCGCAAACCATAGAATGAACGGGTATGTCAGCACGATGATCAGGAAGGTGATACTAATCCCCTTTGGCACCGCATCCCACCCTGAGCGCTGCGCCAGCGGTATAACAAACAGCGCAAGCCACAGCGATTTATAGAGTATCTGAATTGGCAGAACAGCAGCGAAGAAGCGCGGCCACCATAGGCCTGCGATTGAACCAAGCAGGATCGCAGTCCAAAGACTCGCAACCAGCAGGCGCAGACCAAGGCTTTCATCAACGCGACCCGCAAACACATCGCTCACGCCGCGCCCAGAAAACATCGCGTGCACCACAGGGACAAGGATGATGATATTGCCAACATAAGCGATCTTCAAAAGATTGATGCTGCTCATTTGTTTCGCCCTTTTGCAATAAGAATGAATATTATTCACTCTATAGATTTGACGTTGAGGGTAAGTCAAGGGCATGGCTTTGCCGTGTCCGATCAACCGCCCCGCCGCCGCACAATGAACCCGACCGCCAAGCACGAGGCGATCCTTGCGGCTGCGTCCGAACTATTCGCTAACCCCGGCTATGACCGTACCTCGATCGCCGATATTGCGGGTAAGGCGGACGTTGCGGTTGGCTCAGTTTACCGCCTGTTTGACGATAAACGCGCCGTGCTTGCGGCTGTCCATGATGCTGTTGAGGATGAATTTATCGCAGCAATTCATGAAGGGTGGCGGACGGAAGGCACTCTTGAAGAGCGGATGACTGCCATCGCCAACGGATTGTTCGCAACCGCTGGTCAGCTTAGCCGAATCGTCACAGTGCTCTCCGAACAGCGATTTGACGGGGCAAAATCAAACAATTCAAAGCAGCGTACCGTTGCTTCAATTGCAAAGATTATTGGAGACGGCATCAGCCAAGGCTTGATGCGCGACACCCCGCCCTTACCAACCGCCGAAATTGGTTATGGTATAGTCAGCGGCGCAATGGCGGGCTGTTTTATGCGCGAAAATGCTGGAGATCCTCAAGTTTATATACGCCTTACTAGTCGCGCTTTATTTGATCTGGTTTGCAAATAAGTAAGGTCAAACCTGCCCCATCATCACCACCAGCTTTGCCACCGTATTCATATTGCGCATGGTGCCCACCTTGGTTGCGGCAAGTTTGAGCTTCGTAAAACGAATACCGTCGCCGTAATCAACGTAGATTTCACGGCTTCCTAGCGCGATGCGTTCACCCGCCTGATCGCGCGCGCTTTGCTGAGTATCATGGGGCGGCGCGGCATCAAGGAAGTAGACCATATGCCGGCTGCCATGCGCATCAGGAAAAGGGTCGGCGGCGCTCACTGCGGACATTTCTGCTGCCGTCCGCACAAAAATCGGAACATATTTGCCCGCATAAGCCTCAATCCGGGCTTCAAGTGCGGCCTTAACCTCGCACTCGCTAAGGTCGCTCTTAAAGAGCAGGTTGCCGCTCGCGATATAGGTACGGACATTTGCCAGCCCCAAGCCTTCGGCCATCGCGCGCAACTCCGCCATTGGGAGCTTACCGGTCCCAGCGACATTAACTGCACGGAGCAGTGCAACATAAGCGGTCATCCAGCCTCCACTAATGCCACAAGTTGATCAACATATTACCCCCGTACCGCAGCTTCAATCGCGGCAACATCGATCTTGCCCATCGTCGCCATCGCATCGAACGCGCGTTTGGCAACATTGCCGCCTTGCGCGAGTGCGTCTGTTAATACGCGCGGCGTGATCTGCCAATTGACGCCCCATTTGTCCTTGCACCATCCGCATTCGCTTGTCCGACCGCCACCCGCAACAATCGCGTTCCAGTAACGGTCGGTTTCTTCTTGGGTATCGGTTGCGATCTGGAATGAAAATGCTTCGCTATGCGGAAACATCGGCCCGCCGTTCAGACCGATGCACTTCATCCCAAACACAGTGAATTCGACGATCATCACACCGCCTGCTGTGCCGCCGGGGCTGTCACTCGGCGCAAGATGGATTTGCCCCACGGCGCTGTCCGGAAAGGTCGCGGCGTAAAAATTTGCGGCGTCTTCGGCGTTGTTGTTGTACCAGAGACATAGCGTTACCTTGGTCATGTCTTGCTTTTCCTTTCCTATGGGCGCGCGCCGATTAAGGCAAACCAAGCGCCTTGGGGGTCAAGCCCTTTGACAGTAAAATCACCCCCCGGAATTTCGTCGGGGCCATACACGATCCGCCCACCATGGGTGGTGATCTCGGCAATCGCAGCATCAATGTCGGCAACCCGGAAATAGTAGAGCCAATGCGGATTAGGGTCTTGCGGCATTTTGGGCATGATCGCGCCGATCATGCCGGGTCCGTGGTGAAGGAACAGATATTTGCCCATCGGGCCCATATCCATGTCGCCCTCTTGTTTCCAACTGAACTGGCTGGTGTAAAAATCGACGGCGGCTGCGGTATCGGTCGATGAAAGCTCATTCCATGCGCAGTGGCCATTTTTGGGCATTTCGCTCGCAAACGAATGACTGGTTTCGTCGCTCGCCCCTTTCATCACATAAAAGGGCGCGCCTTGCGGATCGCTGACCATCGCCATTCGGCCAACACCCGGCATATCAAAAGCAGGCATTTGCACCGTGCCGCCTGCCGATGTCATAGCGGCGACGCTCGCGTCAACATCATCAACGCCGATATAGCCAAGCCAGCAAGGCACAGCGCCGCCTGCCGCCATATCGGGGGTAATCGCCATGAAACCGCCAACACCGTCTGCCATATCGCTGCCATCGCCCGAGGAGAAAAAGCGGTAATCCATGTCGAGCTGTCCTGAATCGAGCGCGCTCCAGCCAACCACTTTGCCGTAGAAATCGGCGGCAGCATCCGCATCTGACGTTAGCAGTTCATACCAGATGAAATCACCATGAGCGTTTGCCATGCTTATTCTCCCTCGCGGATTTGACGAGTTCACCGTTACGCAGTCCGCATGGATATCAAATTGCGTCAGGCAAAAATAGCATTCTTTCAAGCATTCCCTATGACCATCTTGCGTCAACTGCGCGGGAAGCCCTATGGGATCGCTTCACGCTAACGGAAACAACCGCCCATGACTGACATACCCAACATCCAGCCCGACAGCCGCACCGCGACGGTGCTTGAAGCCCCTGATCAGATGATCGGCGTGCGTGAGGCGTTCGGGATTGATTCGGACATGATGGTGCCCAAATTCAGCGAAGCCGATGAACGCGTTCCCGATTTTGACGCGAATTATGTCTTCGATGCCGATACCACGCTCGCGATCTGCGCAGGCTTTGCGCACAATCGCCGGGTGATGGTGCAAGGCTATCACGGCACCGGAAAATCAACGCATATCGAACAAGTGGCCGCACGGCTCAACTGGCCGTGCATCCGTATCAACCTTGACGCGCATATCAGCCGGATTGACCTCATTGGGCGCGATGCCATCGTCCTGCGCGACGGCGTGCAGATCACCGAATTCCGCGAAGGCCTGCTCCCCTGGGCACTGCAAACCCCGACCGCTCTGGTGTTCGACGAATATGACGCTGGCCGCCCTGACGTGATGTTCGTGATCCAGCGGGTGCTCGAAACCGAGGGCAAGCTGACGCTGCTTGACCAGAACCGCGTGATCCGGCCAAACCCGTTCTTCCGCTTGTTCGCGACTGCCAACACCGTTGGTCTGGGCGATACCAGCGGGCTGTATCACGGCACACAGCAGATCAACCAGGGCCAAATGGATCGGTGGAATATCGTCGTTGGCTTGAATTACCTGCCCGCCCAAGTTGAGGCCGAAATTGTCCTCGCCAAAGCAAGCGGCAGTGATGCCGCCGCTGTCGCGAGCATGGTCAAGGTTGCCGACCTCACCCGGCAAGGCTTCATGAACGGCGATATCTCAACCGTGATGAGCCCGCGCACCGTGATTACTTGGGCGCAAAACACTGCGATCTTTAAAGATGTCGGCTTCGCCTTCCGCCTGACCTTCCTCAACAAATGTGATGAGCAGGAACGCGCAATGGTCGCTGAATATTACCAGCGCGTGTTTGCCAAGGATTTGCCAGAGAGTGTGGTGGGCAAGGGGTAACCTCCCTCACCCTTTAATCGTCACAATCCCTACCGCGCTCTGTTTGGTGCTTGGGTTTGATGCGTTTGCTTTTGGGCCCTTGTCGGCCTTTGGTTTGCGTGTTTCTTTGCTCGATTTTTTCTGTGATTTCGCCATAAGATTTTCCTTTTGTATGTCCTGCTTACATACAGCTTAGCGCAGTTTGAACATTCGGCGCAGTAAATTCGTGTCGCGCGGCTTTACCCCGCCACCTTCACCACCAGTCCGTTGACCTCACCGCCGTTGAAGGCGTCGGTGTGGATATTGAGGACAACGGTACCTTTTTCAAGCGCGGCAACGAACGCGTCAAAGCTGATGCTTTGCCCGAGCGGCGCGACCGCTTTGGCATAATCAAGCACCCCGGTGCGGACGCGAAAACCATCGCGCGTCGGCTTATAACTAGGCCCGTAAGCCAGCGGAAAAGCGAGTTCAGAATTGCCCGCATCGGCCAAATTGCCATTGGCATATTGGTGGAGGTGGATTGGCCCAACGGGTGCCTTCACCAACTTATCCCAGAGCGAGTCGACCGAAAGACCGACAACATTGAGGCGGATCGCGACCGTTTTCTTGGCGGTATCAACGCTGATCCGGGCGTTCGCACGCGCTGACGAACCTGTGCTTATCGTTGGTGATTGGCCATTCAAATCAGCGCGATACTCAATGTTTTTTGCAGCAGCGGGGGCGGCGCAGAACGCTACACCGATGAATAGGGCGAAGCAGGTGTGACGCAGCATAAAGATGACTTTGCATTAAGAATTAGCGAAGTGACGGGTATAGACCGATCACTTCACCAATCAAGCGCAGGCCAGTTTAATAGCTGCGGTGGAACCTTTTGCCGCGATAGCCACGGTGACCGTCGCCACGGTATGAGCGGAACCGCCTGCCATCGCGGTAGCCTTTATAGCCGCGATAACCCCGGTAACGCGGTCGGTAATAATCATCGTAGTAATAACTATTCCGGCCACCACGATAATAATCATCGCGATAGCCACGATCATAACCGCCGCCATAACCGTAATTGTAACCCGAACCGTAGGTTATAAACACACCGTTTGAGGCCTCAGCAGGGGCACTAAACGAGAGGGCAGACAGAGCGGCGAGCGCCGCAAGCAAGATTTTACGCATTGTCGATCTCCTTGACCAAATACAGATAGTCACTGGCACGAAGGCGGGAGACGCATCCCCCGTAATCGAAAGCTATGCCTCTGAATGTGAATGGAGAATTTACCGTGTATCAGCCCACCGCAAACCGACCAAGAAAGCGCGCGGGCTTGCGCGCTCAATCACGCCAGTGGCACTTACCCCGGCCTCAATTCGGGTATTGGTGATATTCTCTGCGCGTAGTGACAGGCCGAGACCGCGCGTGAGCGGGAGATTGAAAACGCTGTCAATCGTGACAGCGCTGCGCAGGCGGCGAAGATTCTGATCATCCTCAAACTGCGGGCCGACATAACGCGCGGTAAGTGAAAGCCCCTTCCAACCAAGCGTCGCACTCGCGTTATGGCGCGCAACTTGGGCTGGCCGCAATCCGTTGAGGTTCGCCGCAAGTCCGCTGCTGCGCACGACCGCATCGGTGTAAGCATAGCTTGCCTGCGCGCGCCAATCGCCTGCCGTGACGCTCGCATCAACCTCAACCCCGTTCGACCTAATCGCATCAAGATTTTGCCGCTGACGAAACACGCCCGCTGCGCTCACAAAGCCAACCCCTGGGAAATTACCGGGCCCGCGCGCTACCGTGACGTTGGCGATGGCATCCTCAAGCCGGTTGGTGAACAGCGTCGCGCTGAGTTTCGCGCCTTCAATCGGTTGCCAGCCTATTCCGCCTTCAATCCCGCGCACCCGCTCAGTCTTGAGCGCCGCATTCGCGCCCGTTGCATCGGCACCAATACGGAAAGGCCGGTATAATTCGTTGAGCGTCGGCAAGCGCCAGCCAAGATAGGCCGCACTGCGCAAGCTGAATGTTGGCGTCAGCGCATAAGCGATCCCAGCACGTGCGGTTGGTTCATTGCCGCGCCGCGTTGCAAAGCGGTCACTCCGCAGCGTCGCGCCAGTGCCAAGCGTGTTTTCGAGCAAGCGGCCATCACGGATCGTGTAAAAATCGATCCGCCCGCCGCCTGTTAGCGTGAGCGCGCCAAACGTCGCGCTGGTTTCAGCAAAGGCACCAACCGTGTCGCTTTCCCCGCCCGCAATCCGCCCGCGCGTTGGCGCGCCTGCAACGAAGGTGAAAAATTCGCGCGTGGTGCCACTCACCTGCCGTGCGTCGCCACCAATCCGAAGCTCGATATTTTCACCCACTGGCGGGCGCAACTCAAACCGCGCGCCAATCCCAGTTGAAGGGATGTTGAACTGATCAAGCGTCTGCGTTGATGTCGCGCGTGCCGCGTCAACGCTTGATGCCTGGCTCATGAAGGCGCGCAGTTGCACATAAGCAAGCGCTTCCCATGCCCAGCGACCACCATTTACCAAACGCAGGCTTGCGTCGGCGCCGTCGCTGCCATTGCGCGTGAAGGCGAGCCCACGATCACGCCGGTCGGTAAAACCGCTTACACTCGCTTGAAGCTCGGTCTCACCGAGGGGCACAACGGCGCGCGCGGCAAGGCTGGCTTGCTCATAACGCGCAGGCCGGTCAGCTGCGCCGCGCTGGCTGGCAATGATCGGGATGAAGCCGTCGCCGCGTGCATAACTAGCGGCGATGAAGGCGAAGCCGCTGCCAAGTGTGCCGCTGACCACCCCGCCTGCTTCGATAGCATCGCGGCTGCCATAGGCGATTGCCGCGCTAGATTCTCCGTTATAGGGGCCAATGCTTGAAAGCGTAATCGTGCCAGCAAGCGCACCCGGCCCTGCGACGCCCGAACCGCCGCCGCGTATCACTTGCACCGCGCCAATCCGCGCAAGATTGAGTGCCGGAAAAGTGACTGAGCCGCCAAACGGATCACCCTGCGGCACCCCGTCAAGCAATACGAGCGCGCGGCTTGACGCATTGCCGCCAAGCCCGCGCAGCGTCACGCCTTGCGACGTCGCATTGGCAGAACGCGAATCGCTGCGGCGGAATTGCTGAAGTCCCGCCACATCGCGCAGCACATCTTCGGCGCGGCCGCTCGCTACGCTGTTCAGGCGCTCGCGGTTGATCGTGACGCTGCTATACGCCGCGTCGCCGCGCGCATCAGGGAGCGCGCGTCCAGTGACGATGATCTCGCCACTTTCGGCATGGGCAATGGCGGGCACAAAAGCGAGTAACAGAAATGGATAACGCATCGACGCGCGATACCGTGACAACGCCGTTAAGAGAAGCGTTAAAGCCGAACCATCTTCATGCCCATCTCGCCGTAGCGCAGGCCAGCGGTGGCACCAACAGGCGCGGCAGCATTGAGCGTCGCGATATCAGCGGCGGTGAGCGTGACGTCGGCTGCGGCGACACTGTCCTCCATCGTCACGCGGCGTTTCGAGCCGGGGATCGGCACGATATCACCCCCTTGTGCAAGCAGCCATGCGAGCGCGATTTGCGCAAGGCTAACCCCGTGCGCATCGGCAACGCTGCGAACAACATCAACAATCTTGAGGTTCTCAGCAAAATTATCGCCTGCATAACGCGGATCGTTGCGCCGCCAGTCATTACCCGGAAGATCATCAAGCGATTTGAATTGCCCCGTCAGGAATCCGCGACCAAGCGGCGAATAGGGCACAAAACCAATATCAAGCGCGCGGCAGACGGGCAGAATTTCTTCCTCAACATCACGTTCCCACAGCGAATACTCACTTTGCAGCGCGGATATTGGATGAACAGCAGCGGCGCGGCGCAGCGTTTCAGGGCCAGCTTCAGACAGCGCGATGTGACGCACTTTTCCTTCTTTCACAAGTTCGGCCATCCCGCCAACCGTCTCTTCAATCGGCACGGACGGGTCAACCCGGTGCTGGTAAAACAAATCAATCGTATCAATGCCAAGCCGTGTGAGCGACCCTTCGACAGCGGAGCGCGCATTGGCGGGCGAACCGTCAACGCCGACAATCCGGTTGCCATCAAAGCGGAAGCCGAATTTGGTGGCGATCACCAATCCCTCACGTTTGCCTTTGATCGCTTCACCAACCAGTTCCTCATTCTGGAACGGCCCGTAAATCTGGGCGGTATCAAAAAAGGTGACGCCAAGATCAATAGCGCGGTGGATCGTCTTGATTGCTTCACCCGGGTCAGCATCGGCACCGTAAGTGATATTGCCGCCCCGGATCATCGGCATACAGCCAATGCCAATTGCCGAAACCTTCAATCCTTGACCAAGTGTGCGATATTTCATGATGTTCCTTGCATGTTTGGGGCTTCGGCATTCTGGCGGGGATTGGCCCTGCGCCAATCAGCAGGCGTCATAAATTCACCAGACCAGACACCAATCTTATCAACCTGCGCGAGTGATTCGCTCACCGCATATGGCCCTTCGCCGCCGTCAACGCCGTTGGAGGCCAGCCCCGTTTCAACAAGCGCCAAGGCTATATCGGGCACAGTAGCCGTACTGCAAGTGGCGACCGTCCGATTGAATTTGTCAGTCGCCTTGGGCAGGCAAACCACTTCAGAAGTGCCGATGATCGCAGCCAGTTTTTGCCGCGCCGCATCACCGCACGGCCAGTTTTTACCCGCTGTGTTTTGACAAATTTGCTTATATTCGGGGGCATCAATGCCGTATAGACGTACGTCCTTGCCCATCATCGTCAGCGTATCACCGTCGCGTACTTTGACTTGGGCTGATTGCATTGGTTCTGATGGAAACAGGGTGTCGCTAAATGCCCATACTCCGAACATCCCGAAAAGGGCAATCAGAACAACGATTTTGCGTATCATTGGATCAGCTCCGCATTGGTTCGGCAGTTAATGATGCCATACAACGGCGTGATTACAACACGGGTTTACTCCGAGTCTGTGACTTTGGCTACAGTCTTGGTGAGGGCCATGTCCATCGTCACATTGCCAAGGGTGCGGAAAATGTCTGGGAATGTCTCAACCGCGATAAGCAGCCCAAGCGGTTCTATCGGCGCGCCAAGTGCCAGGCAAATCGGCGCAATTGAACTGACAAAGCTGACCGAACCCGGCAGGCTGACCGCGCCAAGCGTGGTTATTGCCCCCGCCGCAATCCCAATTGCAAGTTGAGCCGGGCCGAGTTCAATCCCATACCAATGCGCGATATAAAGCGCGACACCTAGGTTCATGGCCGGGCCAGTCGCGCGAAAAATCGCGACCGCCATCGGCAACGTCATGTCCGCTGTCGCATCGGGTACGCCAAGCTCCTTTACGCCTTTGACCATTGCGGGAAGCGAGGCGAGCGAGCTTTGCGTTGAAATCGCAACGGCTTGGGCGGGCATGGCCGCACGAAAAAAGGTCACAAAACTTGTGCCTCCCCCAAAGCGTGCGAGCAGGAATGACGAGATCCAGATAATCACGCTAAGCGCGGACAATATGATGACATAATGCGCCAGTGCGCCAAAGGCCTCTGCCCCCGCCTTTGCTCCAACAACAAAGGCAAGTGCGAATACACCGAACGGGGCAAGCGCCAATACCCAATTAATAATGATAATCATCGCATCCGCGATGGCTTCAAAAAAGCCGCCGATGCTTGCCCGTTTGGCGGGTTCAAGCTTCGTTACTGCAAAGGCAAAAGCAGTCGTGAACACAATCAACGGCAAAATCGCATCATTGGCCGCCGCCGCAATCGGGTTGGTCGGGATCATCGCGCGGAGGAAATCGCCAAGCGGGGGAATGCCGCCCTCCTGCGCTGGCACTTCGGCAAGTGCTGCGCGCAACGCTTCGCCCGAGCCTGCGGGCATTGGAAAAAGGCCGAGCAAGACGGGCATCATGATCGCAGCCATGATTGAGGAGCACCAGAGTATCGCCATCATCATAATCACCGCGCGCGCGGCCAGACGCCCCGCGCGCGCTGCTGCTGCCGTCTGGACAATCCCAGTCACCAGCAGCGCAACCACCAGCGGCACGACCGTCATCCGCAGCGCATTAAGCCAAAGAGCGCCTATCACATCGGCGATTGCGATGGCTTGCGTCGCCCCACTGACAGCGATCCCGATGAGCAAACCACCAACAAGCGCCACAAAGATGATCAGGGTTTTGGACATTTACATAATCTCCCCCCTCCCGCTTGCGGGAGGGGTTGGGGGTGGGCCTGATACGCGCTATGCCCACCCCTGGCCCCTCCCGCAAGCGGGAGGGGAAATACGGGGGAGAGACAATCCATGACATCAAAACTTTGCCAGACGTTGGGCATCGAATTTCCGCTGTTCGCCTTTTCGCATTGCCGCGATGTCGTGGCTGCGGTCAGCAAGGCAGGCGGTTTTGGCGTACTTGGCGCAACCGCATTCAACCCTGAGCAGCTTGAGGTCGAGCTTGCGTGGATCGACGCGCATGTTGATGGCAAACCCTACGGAATTGATGTCCTCATCCCCGAAAACCTAGGGATTGCTCAGGAAAAGGGCGTAACATCGGGCAACCTCGCAAAGCGTATCCCGCAGGCGCACAAGGATTTTGTCGATAACCTGCTCGCCAAATACGGCGTTGAACCTGCGGGCACGACCGCGCGACGCAATGATGATGCGCCGCCGCCCTTCTGGCCTGAAGAGGCGATGGAGCTTCTCCGTGTGGCGTTCAATCATCC
>JAYUIX010000234.1:0-3671 GCA_043765635.1 Sphingomonadales bacterium | reverse complement strand
TATGCAAAGTTCAAACGGTCGAGCACAAGGCCAGAGGCGATTGGTGCCTGCGCTTTTGCCTCAACCTCACTCCGTTTAAGCGCCAGCAACGTATTTTCAGGATAATCCCATGAGAGTGCGGCCATTGCTGTTTTGGCCGTACTCACCAAATCAAGATGATAGCTGCGCTTGTCGGTTGTAATGACGAGGTTGGTTTGCAAACCCGGTGCAGCGGGTTTGACCAGAATATGCGTCCGTTTCCCTACCCCAGATCCGCTGACGGTATCCCCAATGATCCAGCGCACGGTATCGCCAGCCGCGACCGAGGTCAGGCTTTCGTCGGTGCCAAGCATAATATCGCTGATGCGCTCAGGGGCGGCATAAAGCTGATACAGCGCGCCTTGCGCATAGGGATAGATTTGGACGGCGTTGACGAACCCGTGGCTCGTCGGCTTAAGCAGCGCTGCGGCATTGGCGCTATCAACCGGCGCTGTCGGCGATAAGCGCGCTCGGTGTTTGCGGTGTGAGTGGTTGCTCGGCATTTCGGTTGTTGCGCGGTGTCGGGCGGGCTTGGCAACGCGCACCGATGCTTTGATCGTTTGCACGGGTGCATCTTTTAGCGGCGGGGCAACTGCTGTTGGTTTTGCAAGTGTTGGCACGTTAGGCGGCGTGATTGGCGCGCGCGCAGGCGTGAGCGCGGGCGCGGCAAGCAGGGCCGCAAGAATAGGCAGCGTGATCATTGGGTTATCCTTTCAGTTTGGGTGATTGGCGCGCTATCGGTTGGCGTTCGCTCGGTTTCGGAGGGCTGTACGACTGGCCTTGGAATGCCTGTATCAAGCGATCTGTCGTCCGCGACTACCGCCGCACCCTGGTCAGCCACTACGGGCGGCGCAGTGCTTTCAAACTCGCGCGACCAAGCAATCGCATCGACGTAAATCCCAAGCGGGTTTTTGCGTAACACGTCGACCGATTTGGGCGTGACTTGTTTGACCGCAAGGATCGCTGTCCAATGCGATGTGCCAACAAGGCTGCCGCGTTCATACCGCGTTTCAATCCATTTGACTTGGAACGAGTTGTCTGACGCGCGGACGACGCTGGTGATTTCAACCGATACGCTTTTTTCGTCGGCTGCGGCGAACGGATCGCTGCTTCGTGCATAATCATTTAGGAATATAGCCCCTTTGGGGCTAGCAAAATCATAGGCCTCAAGCCAGTGTTTGCGCACCAGCACAGGATCAAGCGAGACTTCGCGGACGTTGGCGATGAACTTTGCCAACCCCCATGCGATTTGCGGATCGGTCGGCTGGTACTCAGCTTGCGCTGGTGTCACCGCTTGCGCTTCGCCCAAACGGTCAACGGCAACGACATAAGGTGTGACTCGGCTTTGCAGCGACTGCCATACCAAGGCTGACGCTAAGCCCGACGACAGGAACAGCCCGCCAAGCGCCATCAGCCGCCAGTTATGCGCTTGAACACGCGCTGAGCCGATGCGTTCGTCCCAGAGTTGGCCTGCGCGGCTGTAAGGCGTTTCGGGTTCGGGGGTTTGGCCGTAGCGCTGGACGGGGCGTTTGAAGATCATGAGGGTTACTCCTTTTCGCTAATATCAGGGTTTGCTGACGCGCCGCCGCGATCACCGTCGCGCAGGGACTGTACAGCGGCATGACGGGCCGCTTTGCCCGATTGCTGCGCGCGTAAATCACGCGCCCAAGCAGGCGGCGCGCTACTGCCCTGTTCAGATGCGGGGCTATTGCCAGTGCGTTCGTTGAGGCCGTTCCATGCTGCTGTACGCCCAGCCTCGGTCGCCGCGCCAAGGTTGAGGCTTTCACTGATTTTGGCCGACGCAGCGCCCTTAACCGCACTTGCGATACCGCCAAGCCCTGAGGCAACACCGCCAGTGCTTCCGGTTTCCTGACCGAGCGCATAGGCTGTACTTGCAGCCGATCCCATCGCTGTGCCTGCGCGTATTGCACTAAGGCCAGCCCCTGCAATGGCGCGTCCGCCGCCAATCGCAGCGGCAGTTCCGCCGACAAGCCCACCAACCGCGAGTGCCGTTGTACCAACCGCAGACCCAGCGCCAAGTTGGGGCGCGCCTGCGACAAGACCTGAGGCGATGCTTGGCCCAAAGATACCAAGCCCAAGCAGCGACAGGCTGGCGAGTACCAGCGACATGGCTTGGCCAATGTCAGGCTCTTGCCCGCCAAGCGCGCTTGTGAAGTCAGCAAAAAAGCCCGAGCCAATGCCAATGATGACGCCGAGTACCATAACCTTTATGCCACTTGAGACGACATTGCCAAGGACGCGTTCGGCAAGGAACGATGTCCGGTTCCACAGCGCAAACGGAACGAGGATGAAGCCAGCAAGGCTTGTCAGTTTGAACTCGATGATGGTGACAAACATTTGGATGGCGAGAACGAAGAACGATACAATCACCAGCAGCCAAGCAATGAGCAATATGAGGATGGTCAAGATATTGTCGAAAAAGCTGGTGAAGCCGAGCAAGCTCGCGGCTTGTTCGAGCAACGGAAAGGCGGCTTCAAAGCCAGTGCCTGCAAGTCGTCCAGGCTTTAGCAAATCGCCAGCACTGATCGCCCCGCCGCCAGCGGTGATACCAAGCCCTGCAAATGAGCGGAAGATGATGTCAGACAGCGACGAAAAATGATTGATGATGAAGGCGAACGCGCCGACGTAGAGAATCTTTTTGATGAGTCGCCCAAGGATATTATCCTCCCCGCCCATCACCCAAAACAGCGCCGCTAGCGTCACATCAATGCCGATCAGCGTCGAGCTTAAAAATGCAACGTCGCCGTTCAACAGCCCAAACCCGCTATCGATATAGCGGATGAAGACGTCCATAAAACGGTCGATGACACTGAGATCATTCATTGGACTTCGCTTTCGCTTTTATTGGCAGTTTTCGTTGCCATTAGTACTGGCCGCGTTGACCGAGCTAAAGGTGCTGCGCAGGCGCCGTTTGACACGTCAGCCAAGTCGCCTGCGCAGCGGGTGATGGCCGAGGTGACGCACAGCCTCTAAGCCACCATCCAAGCTAAACTCATCGCGGCGGATATGCCTTGCCTGACCCCAAAAACCGCTTGGTCGCGGCGCGCGCATCATTCTGTGCCTGCGCACGCCGCGCGGCTTCAAGCGCGTCGCTGCGCCCTTGTGTCGCCAACACCGTTTGCAACTGGAACTGCTGTTTGGCGGTCAGCGCAAGCAACTGGTTGGTGGCCTGTGCGACTTGCATGGCACCGCCTGCCTTCTGGCTTTGATCAACTAAGTCCTTAAGGATCGCGGTATCATCAGCGACATTCTCAATGACTTGCGATTGCATCGCCATGGTCTGCTGATAGCCTGCCATAACCGCATCGAGACGCGCTTGCGCGGCTTTGACGCCGCCCGCGACGCCGCCAGTAAGTGCGCCTTGGCCTGGAAAAAGTTTGGCATATTGAGACTTTATCTGATCGACTTTGAAGCTGATCGCGCGCGCCTGTGCCATCAACGTATCAATCTTGGCGAGCTTAGCGGTCATGTCAGCGAGGCGCGAGAAATCGAGCTTCCTTAAATTGCGATCAAGCCGCTCGATCATTTGTATTTGGTTTTGGATTTGCTGAATCTGCTGGTTGACCTGCTGCAATGTGCGCGCGGCGACGAGCAAAGTTTGCCCGTAATTGGCAGGGTCAAAGACGATTATC
>JAYUIX010000233.1:0-11603 GCA_043765635.1 Sphingomonadales bacterium | reverse complement strand
CGCCCCGGAATCTCTCAGGCAAAAGGACCGCTACGGCTTTTGCGACACTCTGGAAAGCGCATCTGCGAAAGCGGGTGCCACCGAAGGGGTAAGCTGGGCTCGCCTCAGTGAAAGCTCTCAGGTTCCCGTGACAGAGGGGGCAGTGGTGTCGGCAACACGCCTGCACTCCTGACTCTTGTGCCGGGAATGATGATGAGCAACGAAGCCGAAATTACCGAAGTTGAAACGCTGCCGCTTGACGCATGGCACCGCGAACGCGGCGCGCGGATGGTCGAATTTGCTGGCTATCACATGCCGATTCAATACGACGGCATTATCGCCGAACATCTTTGGACGCGCGAAAGTGCGGGTTTGTTTGATGTCAGCCATATGGGTCAACTGATGCTGTCAGGTGATGGCGCAGCGGCGGCACTTGAGGCACTCGTCCCCGGCGACATTACTGCCCTTGGCGAAGGGCGGATGCGCTATTCTCTGCTGCTCGGCGAAGATGGTGGCATTCTTGATGATCTCATGATCACAAACACCCCGATGGGGATTTACATCGTCGTCAATGGCGCGGTGAAGTGGGAGGATATTGGCTATCTCCGCGAAAACCTCCCTGATGATATCACGCTCAATCATATGGAGGACCGCGCGCTGCTTGCGCTGCAAGGGCCAAAGGCGGTTGACGCTTTGAAGCGCATCGTTCCCGGCGTTGACGCGCTTTATTTTATGGAGGCTGGATCATTCCTGTGGGGGCACACGCCGCTGTGGATCAGCCGTTCAGGCTACACGGGCGAAGACGGCTTCGAGATTTCGGTTCCGGTGGAGACAGTGGAGACACTGGCAACTGCTTTGTGTGATCAGACTGAGGTTAAGCCCATCGGCCTTGGCGCGCGCGACTCGCTGCGGCTTGAGGCGGGCCTGCCGCTGTACGGCCATGATCTTGATCCCGCGATTGACCCCGTTGAGGGCGATCTGACCTTTGCGATTAACAAGCGCCGCCGTGAGCAAGGTGGCTTTGCTGGTGCTGACCGCATCCTCGGCGCGCTCGCCAGCGGGCCCACAAAAAAGCGCGTTGGCTTGAGGATTGAGGGCAAAATGCCCGCACGCGAAGGCGCACTCATTTTTAATGATAGCACCCAAATCGGTGTGCTCACCTCGGGTGGTTTCGCTCCCTCGCTCGGGTTTCCGATTGCCATGGGCTATGTCACGCGGAGCTTCGCAGCCGCAGGCACGCCCGTTGAAATCGAAGTACGCGGCAAGCGGATTGCCGCGACCGTCTCACCAACGCCCTTCATCCCCAATCGCTATCACCGGAAAGGAAAGCCCGCATGAGCCGCTATTTCACCCAAGACCATGAATGGATTGATGTTGACGGTGATACCGCAACGGTTGGCATTACGGCCTATGCGCAAGAACAGCTTGGCGATATTGTGTTTGCCGAAGTACCTGCGGTTGGCGCGACGCTCAAAAAAGGCGGCGACGCGGCGGTAGTGGAATCAGTCAAGGCTGCGTCTGATGTTTACGCGCCGGTCAGCGGCACCGTGACCGAGGGTAATACCGCGCTTGGCGATGATCCCGCACTTGTTAATAGCGATCCCGAAAACACTGGCTGGTTTTTCAAACTGACACTCGCTGATCCGGGCGAGCTTGACGGCCTGATGGATGAAGCCGCGTACACGGTGTTTTTAGCTGGTTTGTAATTTCCGTCACCCCGGCGGACGCCGGGGTCGCCAGATATTGGCGCGCCACATAGTAAAATGACCCCGGCCTCCGCCGGGGTGACGGTATAAGGACATACCATGCGTTACCTACCCCTGACCCAGACTGACCGCAGCGCGATGCTGAGCGTGATCGGCGCGAACAGCATTGACGATCTGTTCATTGATGTGCCTGTCGAGGCTCAGCTTGATGGCCCCATCACTGGCCTGCCCTATCACGCGAGTGAGATGGCAGTTGAGCGGCATATGTCAGCGCTTGCGTCCAAAAATATGGTTGCGGGTGCGGGGCCATTTTTCCTTGGCTGCGGCGCATACAAGCACCATGTGCCCGCAAGCGTTGATCATATCATCCAACGCGGCGAGTTTCTGACCGCCTACACCCCCTACCAGCCCGAAATTGCTCAGGGCACGCTGCAAATGCTGTTTGAATTTCAAACGCAGGTTGCGCGGCTGTTTGGCTGCGATGTGGCAAACGCAAGCATGTATGATGGCTCAACCGCGTGCTGGGAAGCCATCGTCATGGCCCGCCGCGTCACCAAGCGTAGCAAGGCGGTGCTTTCATCCGGACTTCATCCCCATTATGTTAGCGTATCGCAGACGATGGCGAAATTTACAGGCGATGTGCTTGATACAGAGCTACCAATGCTTGTTGCCCAAACCGATGCTGATCGCTTGATCGCAAGCATCGACGGCGAAACAAGCTGCGTTGTCGTGCAATATCCCGATATTCTCGGGCGTATCACAGACCTTTCGGCAATAGCGGCAAAGGCCCATGAACACGGTGCGCTGCTGATTGCGGTGGTGACTGAACCCGTCGCACTTGGCGCGATCCGCAGCCCCGGTGAAATGGGGGCGGACATTGTAGTCGGCGAAGGACAATCACTTGGCGTTGGCCTCCAATTTGGCGGGCCGTACGTCGGGCTGTTTGCGTGCAAAGAAAAGTTCGTTCGGCAAATGCCGGGGCGGCTATGCGGCGAAACCGTAGACGCCGAGGGCAAACGAGGCTTCGTCCTGACGCTTTCAACGCGCGAACAGCATATCCGGCGTGAGAAAGCGACATCGAACATCTGCACCAATTCAGGCCTGTGCGCGCTAGCATTTAGCGTTCACATGACGTTGCTCGGTGAGCGCGGCTTGCGCAATCTTGCCACTCTCAACCACGGGCTTGCGGTGCAAGCGGCGGATCGCCTTGCCAAAGTTCCAGGCGTTACCCTGATCAACACTAGCTTCTTTAACGAATTTACTTTGAAGCTTGCCAAGGCAGCGCGGCCAATTGTGCGCGCACTATCGCACCACAGCATCCTTGGCGGCGTTTCGCTTGGGCGGCTTTACCCGAAAGCGACAGCGCTTGAAAACGGCCTTGTTGTTGCAGTTACAGAAACCACAACGCCTGAGGATATCGAAGCCTTGGCGACTAAGCTTGAGGAGTTGTTGGCATGAGCGCAGTTAATCAAAGCGGATGGCGGCCCGAAATGGGTGGTGCCGGAACCAGTTCCGCAGCAACAACAACGGGCAACCGCGCGCTCATGCTTGAAGAGGCGCTGATCTTTGAAATTGGCGACGGTGGGACGACGGGCGTTGATCTGGCGGATGCGCCAAAAGTGACCTCGCGCCTCGGCGGGCTTGAGCGCGGTCGCGCGATTGGCCTCCCCGGCCTTTCAGAACCTGAAACGGTGCGCCATTATACTCGGCTTAGTCGGCAGAATTACGGAATTGATCTCGGCTTTTTCCCGCTTGGTTCGTGCACGATGAAGCATAATCCGCGCCTTAACGAAAAAATGGCGCGGCTCCCTGGATTTGCTGACGTTCATCCGCTCCAGCCAGTGGAAACCGTGCAGGGCGCGCTAGAGCTGATTGATCAGCTTGCCCACTGGCTCAAAACGCTCACTGGGATGCCTGCTGTTGCGATGTCGCCCAAGGCAGGCGCTCACGGCGAGCTATGCGGCATCCTCGCGATCCGTGCAGCGCTTGAAGCACGCGGTGACGCGCGTTCCGTCGTGCTATGCCCTGAAAGCGCACATGGCACCAATCCCGCAACCGCCGCCTTTGCTGGTTACCGCGTTGAGGATATCCCTGCGACGCCCGAAGGCCGGGTGGATTTTGAAGCGCTCAAGGCGCGGCTCGGGCCTGATGTGGCAGCGGTGATGATCACCAATCCCAATACCTGCGGCCTTTTTGAGCGTGACCTTCGCGCGATATCGGAGGCCGTTCACGCGGCGGGTGCATTTGTTTACTGTGACGGCGCGAATTTCAACGCCATCGTTGGCCGCGTTCGCCCCGGTGATTTGGGCGTTGATGCGATGCACATCAACCTCCACAAAACCTTCTCAACCCCACACGGCGGCGGCGGGCCAGGTTCAGGCCCAGTGGTATTTTCAGCAGCCCTTGCGCCGTTTGCGCCGTTGCCATTTGTTGACAAGGACGGGGATCATTTCATCCTTGTTGAGGAAGAAACCGCTGGTGATCACCATGCCTCCACCTTTGGGCGGATGGTGGCGTTCCACGGGCAGATGGGGATGTTCAGCCGCGCGCTCACCTATATCATGAGCCACGGCGCGGACGGCCTGCGCCAAGTTGCCGAAGATGCGGTGCTTAACGCCAACTATGTGCTCCGCAGCCTTGAAAACACACTTGAAGCGCCGTTCGCGGCGAGCGGCCCCTGCATGCATGAGGCACTGTTTTCCGATAACGGCATGGCCGAGGGTTTCTCAACGCTCGACATTGCCAAAGGGCTTATCGACGAGGGCTTCCACCCCATGACGGTGTACTTCCCGCTCGTTGTCCACGGGGCAATGCTGGTTGAGCCAACCGAAACCGAGAGCAAGGCAGCGCTTGATCAGTTCATCACCGCACTGCGCAGCGTTGCGGATCGCGCACGCGCGGGCGATGCGAGCCTGAAATCAGCCCCGCATTTCGCCCCCCGGCGACGGCTTGATGAAACACTCGCCGCGCGCAAGCCCGTGCTGGTTTGGAAAGAGCCTGATCTGGCGGTTGCGGCGGAGTAAGCCGAATGGCGGGCGATTCAACTCCGTGGATTGTCAGCGAGGCAGGGCCAGAAGCCAAGAAGGTGGCCCCTGCCGCCGCGCGAAATCGCGATGCGATCCTTGCTGTGTTGCAGGCGGTGCTGCCTGAGGCGGGAACTGTCCTTGAAATCGCCAGTGGGTCGGGCGAACATATCGTACATTTTGCGCAAAGCTTGCCGCATCTCAACTGGCAACCAAGCGACCCCGAACCCGGCGCACTTGCCTCGATTGCGGCATGGTCAGCCGAAGCTACGCTGCCCAATATCGCGCCGCCTGTGATGCTTGACGTGATCTCGGCTGACTGGCCAGTCGCGCGCGCTGATGCAATCCTCTGCATCAACATGATCCACATCGCGCCTTGGGCGGCAACACTTGGCCTGATGGCTGGCGCTGGGCAATTGCTCAGCGTCGGCGCGCTGCTTTATCTCTACGGCCCGTTTCATGAGGACGGCATTCCGCTTGCGCAGGGAAACGCTGATTTCGATGCCTCACTCAAAGACCGTGACCCACAGTGGGGATTGCGCTGGATTCACGAGGTTGCCGAGGTTGCAGACGCGAACGGTCTTGTGCTGCACGAACGCGTGGTGATGCCTGCCAACAATCTGTCGCTCATTTTTTACAGGCGGTAGCCGTCCTAAGCGTCGATACTCGTCCCAAGCGCTGCGTGTACCAGCCCGCCATCAACCACGATGGTATCACCCACGACATAATCGCCCGCCTTGCTTGCAAGGAAAATTGCTGCACCCGCCATGTCCTCATCAATCCCGACACGCTTGGCAGGGATTGATTTGGCGACAGTTTCTGCATGATCACGCGCGGCACGGTTCATTTCGGAGGCGAACGCGCCCGGCGCAATTGCGGTAACGTGGATGTGATCGCTGACGAGGCGCGCGGCGGTACGCTTGGTCAGGTTAATCACCGCCGCCTTTGACGCCTGATAGCTGTAGGTTTCCCACGCATTGAGACGTAGGCCGTCGATTGAGGCAATGTTGATGATCTTTGCCGGTCGCGCTGCTGTGGCTGCGGCTTTGAGCGCAGGATAAAAGGATTGCGAAAGAAAGAAGGGCGATTTTACGTTCAAATCCATGACCTTGTCCCAGCCACTTTCAGGGAAGGTTTCAAAATCCGCACCCCAGCCAGCGCCTGCATTGTTAACAAGGATATCAAGCTTTGGCTCAAGCACCGCAAAGGCTTCGGCAAGCGCCTTACAGCCATCAACGGTCGATACATCCATCGGAATGGCAATGCAGTTCGGGCCAAGCTCAGCAGCGGTTTCTTCACAGGCTGGTGCTTTGCGTGACGAGATGTAAACTTTCGCGCCTTGGGCGATGAAGCCCTTGGCGATCATCTTGCCAATACCGCGTGATCCGCCAGTGATGAGGGCGACGCGGCCTTCAAGTGAGAAAAGTTTGCTCGTATCCATATAATCCTCCCTATCCCCTTTTGGGGAGAGGGCCGGGGAGAGGGGGAGTCTCTCTTCACCGACCCTATGTTAAATTTCGAAGTGAACTTCCCCTCTCCCTAACCCCCTCCCCTAAAGGGGTGGGAATCAGTATCCATTCATCGTTGCGACGCGGTCTGCGTGAAAACGCGCATCGCCGAAAAACTCGCTCAACCCGCGATCACGCTTCATATAGAGCCCAATATCATATTCATCAGTCATTCCGATGCCGCCGTGCATCTGAACCCCTTCGCGCACTGACAGATTGCACGCATTGCCTGCTTTGGCCTTGGCAACCGCGACAAACATTTCAGCGCGCGGATCACCGTCATCAAGCAATTGCTGCGCCTTGTAGACCACCGAACGTGCGGTCTCCATTTCGCCGTAAAGATGCGCGGCACGGTGTTGTAACGCTTGGAATTCACCGATTAACTGCCCGAATTGCTTGCGCGTTTTGAGGTAAGTAAAGGTCGCGTCCATCGCAGCGCCGCCAACACCAGTCATTTCCGCCGCAGCCCCGATCCGGCCTGCATCAAGCAGTTTCGTCAGCACGGCCCAGCCTGCATCAACTTCACCAATTACGGCGTCAGCATCAACCTGAACACCGTCAAGCGTAACCCTAGCGGCAAGCGACGAGTCCGCCAAACGCTGCGCGTCCGCGCTCAAGCCAGCCACATTTTGCGGTACAGCAAACAATGTAATGCCCTTTTCTTCGCCCGCTGCGCCCGCTGTTCGTGCCGAGACAATCAGCATATCGGCAACATGACCGTGAACGACAAACTGCTTCTTGCCCGAGAGTTTGAAGCCGTTGCCCGAACGCTCTGCAACGAGTGCTGTTGCAGCAGGACGGTGCTTTGCGCCCTCATCAATCGCGAGGCCAATGATCGCGTCACCGCTCACGATTTTGGGAAGCCATTGATCGCGCAGACCTGCGCCGCCTGCCTTTAACGCTTCAACCGCGGCCACGGCTGTTGTCAGAAAGGGTGAGGGCGTCAGATTGCGGCCAATCTCTTCCAGGATAATTCCGGCCTCAACATGCCCCATGCCCATGCCGCCGTGGCTTTCAGGAACCAAGATTCCAGTGAAGCCCATTTCGGCAAATTGCTTCCACAGATCGCGCGAAAAGCCAGTCGCATCATCCGCATCACGCAGGGCGCGCAAATGTTTGACAGGGGCATGTTCGGCAATAAACGGTGCCGCGCTGTCCTTAAGCATCGCTTGATCGTCGCTATGGTAAAGTGGCATGGGATCAGGCTCCAGGCAGTTCGAGGATGCGCTTGGCGACGACATTGAGCATCACTTCGCTCGTGCCGCCTTCAATCGAATTGGCCTTGGTGCGCAGCCAACCACGCGCCTTCGCTCCGCCTTTTGAGCGCTTGCTCTCCCACTCAAGCGCGTCCGATCCGCCTGCCGCCATCACTAATTCGTGGCGACGCTTGTTAAGCTCAGTACCGATATATTTCATGGCGTTGGGCGCAGCTGGGTGCCCCTTGCCGCTCTTCATTTCATCCATGAAACGTTCGCTGTGGGCGCGGAATGCAATCGTATCAACGTCAAACATCGCCATATCAGCGCGCAGGACGGGTTCTTCTCCCGCAACCTCTTTGTGTGCCGCACCGATAGACGCCATCCCTTCACCAAGGCCGCCACCCGAGATCATCTCACGCTCATGGCCAAGCAGATATTTGGCGACATCCCAACCGCGATTGAGTTCTCCAACAATCTGATGCTTGGGCACTTTGACATTGTCGAAGAAGGTTTCGCAGAACGGGCTGTTGCCGCTGATCAACAGGATCGGCTTCGTGGTGACGCCTGGCGTCGTCATGTCAAACAACAGGAAACTGATGCCCTTATATTTGTCGGACTTATCAGTGCGGACGAGGCAGAAAATCCAGTCGGCCTTGTCAGCGTAGCTTGTCCATACCTTCTGGCCATTGACGTTCCAATGATCGCCCATATCCTCGCCGAAGGTTTGGAGCGAGACAAGATCGCTGCCCGAACCCGGCTCTGAATAGCCTTGGCACCAGCGGATTTCGCCGCGCGCGATCTGGTTCAGATAATGGACTTTCTGCTCTTCAGTGCCAAATTTGAGCAGCGCTGGCCCGAGCATCCAGATGCCGAAAGACATGAGAGGGCTGCGGCATCCAAGCTTTGCCATTTCAGACTTGAGGATCTTGGTTTCAGCAGGTGACAGCCCAGCGCCGCCATACGCCTTGGGCCAGTCAGGCACCGTCCAGCCTTTGGCCGCCATCGTGTCGAGCCATTGCTTTTGTGCTGCATTCTTGAACTTGAAATTGCGCCCGCCCCAGCAGGCGTCATCCTCATCGCGCATCGGTTCGCGCATTTCAGGCGGGCAATTCGCCTCAAGCCAGGCGCGGGTTTCAGTGCGAAATATTTCAAGATCAGCCATGTGCGAGTCTCCTCTACTTACCGTTGCTACTAAGTCGTCTGCGCAGCTTTACGCAAGCGTCAATTGCCAAGCCCCCATTTCCGTAACGGCAGGCTGTGGTGCGTTGACGCCTCCCCCGATCCGCTTATGCTCCCGCTAAAATCAGGAGAGCCAGTCTATGAGATTCGCCGGAAAAACTGCGGTTGTGACGGGTGCTGCATCGGGAATTGGCAGGGCAACTGCGCTGCGGCTGGCGTCCGAAGGTGCGACTGTAATTGCCGCTGATATTGATGATGAAGCAGGCGCTGAGCTGGCCGCGACGTCAAACGGCAAGATTCATTACAAGCACTGCGATGTCTGCTCGGATGCTGAAATCAAGGCATTGATGGATTTTGCGGCTGAAAAAACGGGTGGGATTGACATCCTTTTCAACAATGCGGGCGCTGGTGGCGCGCATGAGGGCATTGATGAAATTGATGCAGACGGCTGGGATCGGACGATGGATTTGCTGCTGCGTTCAGTCGCGATGGGCATTCGCCACGCCGTGCCGCATATGATTGGCCGCGTTGGCGCGTCGATCATCAACACGGCGAGCGTGGCCGCACTTTCAACAGGCATGGCACCCACAGCATATTCAGTTGCAAAAAGCGGCGTGCTGCATCTGACCAAACTTGCAGCGGGTGACCTCGCCAAACATGCCATTCGCGTCAACGCGATATGTCCCGGCTTTATCAACACCAATATTTTTACGGCTTCACTTGAGATAGCAGGCGATAAAAAGGACATGGCCAAGGGTATAATTCAGGCGATGTCCGACCATGCCCAGCCTGTTGCGCGCGGCGGCAAGCCCGAGGATATCGCAGGCACTGTTGCATTTCTGGCAAGCGATGATGCAGCGTTCATCACGGGCACGCATATCCTTGTTGATGGTGGCCTGCTGATAGGCCCGCGTCATAGTTGGGATCCTGAGTCTCCCGGACTGTTTGACGCAATCAGAGCATTGGCAGAGTCCAACTAAACATGCTGACGCCTGTGCCAACGAAAGTCCCCTTGCCAACCAAGCTGGCAACCGGGTTAAGCGCGGTTGCAATCGCGATCAAAGACAATGGGTTCGGCGTTTTCCTGATTTTCTATTATAATCAGGTAATCGGAATGCCCTCGGCATGGGTCGGGCTGGCGATAATGATCGCGCTTTTTGCAGATGCGCTCATTGATCCGCTGATTGGCCATTTTAGTGATCGCACAAATACGCGCTGGGGGCGGCGTCACCCTTGGATTTACGCCTCAGCCTTACCAATAGCGCTTGCCTGGATTCTGATCTGGAATCCGCCTGATTGGTCGCATGAAGCACTTTTTTATTATCTGATCGGCACTGCAATCCTGATGCGTGCAGCACTAAGCTGCAATGAAGTTGCCAGCACCGCGATCATCCCTGAACTGACAAGTGATTATCATGAACGTACTGCCATCGTGCGTTATCGCTCACTTTTTGGCTGGGCGAGCGGGCTACTAATGCTTTACTGCGCATATGCGATCTTCCTTGTGCCAAGCGATACACAGCCGGTCGGGCAGCTCAACCGCGAGGGCTATGAAAACTATGCAGTTGCAGGCGCAGTCGTCATGCTGGTTTCAATCCTTCTCGCGGCCTTTGGCACCCATGCCCGCATTGCGCATCGTCCGACAAACCTGCCGCCAAAGCAGCCGATGCTGACTGAACTGCGCGGCATGTTTTCGGCATTTGGCAACCATGCATTTTTGATCCTGATGCTGGCGACGATGTTTGCCTATCTCAATCAGGGCATCATTTTTGCGATGACCAATTATCTGATGACTTATGTCTGGCTGCTGTCGCCAAGGGCACTCAGCATTTACCCAATGACCTTATTCTTGGGGATTTTGCTCGCCTTCTTTCTTGTGCCAATCGTTGCTCAACGTTTCGGTAAGCGCGCGGCGGCGGCAATATTTGCGCTGGTTGCGCTGACCCTTGGTTGTGCGCCCTACATTTTGCTGGCACTGGGTATGATGCCACCGCTGGCCACGCCGCCGAACATCGCGATATTATTCAGCTTTCTGGCGCTCGCCACTGGCGCTGGTGCTGGGGTGGTCATTATGATCCCATCAATGCTCTCCGATGTAATTGAAGCTGTTCAAGTGAAGAGTGGCACGCGGCAAGAGGGCCTGTTCTTTGCTGGCTATTTCCTCACGCAAAAATTTTGTTCGGGGTTTAGCATCATGCTTACTGCCCAGATACTCACCTTTTCAGCCTTCCCCGCAAAGGCAGTGCAAGGCCAAGTGCCCGCCGAAACGCTTTGGACATTGGTCAGCATTTCGGGCGCTTTGATCCTGCTCTTTACGATTGGCGTGGCGGCGATGCTGATGCGTTTTCCCTTTGGCAAGGCCGAGCACGACGCGCGTTTGCGTGAACTCGCCGGATCATCGTCATAAGGACTAGAAATGCATCCTGAAAGCTGACATTGACGTTAAGGTAAACTCAAGAGGACGATTCACATGGATTTCACCCTGAACGAACGCGAAACCTATTGGCGTGACCGCGTCCGCGATTTCATCAATATCAATCTTGTGCCTGCAACGCCTACTTTCATGAAACAGGCCAATGAGGGTGATCGGTGGAAAGTCATCCCCGTCATGGAGGAAATGAAGGCCAAGGCGAAGGCTGCGGGCATTTGGAACCTGTTCATGCCGCCAAGTTCAGGCTTTGCCCATGTTGATGATAGCGTTCATCTCGAAGGGCCGGGGCTGACCAATATGGAATATTCGCTCTGCGCTGAGGAAATGGGGCGGCTTGGCTGGTCTTCCGAAGTGTTCAACTGTTCCGCACCTGACACGGGCAATATGGAAGTGTTCAACCGCTACGGCACGCGTGAGCAAAAACTCAAATATATGGTGCCGCTGATGAACGGCGAAATCCGTTCGGCATTTCTGATGACCGAGCCTGCGGTTGCCTCGTCCGATGCGACCAACATCGAAACCTCGATTAAACGCGAGGGCGACGAATATGTATTGAACGGCGTCAAATGGTGGTCGTC
>JAYUIX010000232.1:0-3682 GCA_043765635.1 Sphingomonadales bacterium | reverse complement strand
AAATCCGTTCGGCATTCCTGATGACTGAGCCTGCGGTTGCCTCATCTGACGCAACCAATATCGAAACATCGATCCGCCGCGAGGGCGATGAATATGTTATCAACGGTACGAAATGGTGGTCATCAGGTGCGGGCGATCCGCGCTGCAAAGTCGCCATCCTGATGGGCAAAACCGATTTTGAGGCCAAGCGCCATTCGCAGCAATCAATGGTGCTCGTTGATCTTGATGCGCCCGGCGTCAATATTTTGCGCCACCTGCCAGTGTTTGGTTATGATGATGCGCCGCACGGCCATATGGAAATCCTGTTGAAGGATGTCCGCATTCCAGCGTCGAACATGCTGCTCGGCGAAGGGCGCGGGTTTGAAATTGCGCAAGGTCGGCTTGGGCCGGGGCGTATCCACCACTGTATGCGCACAATTGGGACGGCTGAGGTCGCACTTGAGAAAATGACCAAGCGGTTGCTATCACGCACAGCATTTGGGCGTAAGATTGCCGAATTTTCGGTGTGGGAAGAACGGATTGCGCGCGCGCGGATTGATATTGAAATGACGCGGCTGCTCTGCCTCAAGGCGGCGCAGATGATGGATACCGTCGGCAATAAATCAGCGGCTTGTGAAATCGCGATGATCAAGGTTCAGGCACCCAACATGGCGCTCAAAATCATTGATGATGCGATTCAGGCACACGGCGCAGGCGGCGTTTCGGAAGATTTCGGACTTGCCAGCGCCTATGCGCATCAGCGGACACTGCGTCTGGCCGATGGCCCCGATGAAGTGCATTCGCGCGCCATCGCGCGGCTTGAGTTTGGCAAATATAGTGCCGAACCAGCGGGCGGCATGTCAAGCGGCGATATCGGAGTGTCGCGCTGATGAAGGCTGCGATCCTGATCGAGCCGGGTAAGCCGCTCACCATTGAAGAGGTGGTGATCTCTAAGCCCGGCCCGCATGAAGTGCTAATCCGCACCGTCGCCTGCGGGCTGTGCCATTCGGACTTGCACTTTATTGAGGGGATTTATCCCCACCCGCTGCCCGCAATTCCAGGGCACGAAGCCGCTGGCATTGTTGAGGCGGTGGGCAGCGAAGTGCGTTCAGTCAAGGTCGGCGATGCGGTTGTCACCTGCCTTTCAGCGTTCTGCGGGCGCTGTGATTTTTGCGTGACTGGCAGATTATCGCTGTGCACGAGCGGCAATACCCGGCGGCAGGCAGGCGATGCACCGCGTATCACCCGGCCTGACGGCAGTACAGTCAATCAGATGCTCAACCTGTCGGCCTATGCCGAACAAATGTTGATCCACGAAAATGCCTGCGTTGCGATCAACCCCGATATGCCGCTTGACCGGGCTGCCGTCATTGGCTGTGCGGTAACAACCGGGGCGGGCACAATCTTCAACGCGTGCAAAGTAACGCCGGGCGAAACAGTCGCTGTCGTCGGCTGCGGCGGGGTTGGTTTGGCGACCATAAACGCAGCCAAAATTGCGGGCGCGGGCCGGATCATCGCCTGCGATCCCCTGCCAGAAAAGCGTGACCTTGCGATCAAGCTAGGCGCGACTGATGTGATTGATCCGATGGCCGAAGGCGCTGCCGCCGCGATTATCGAAATGACTAAGGGCGGCGTCGATCATGCGATTGAAGCTGTCGGACGCCCAGCTTCGGCAAGCCTTGCGGTGAGCGTTCTCAAGCGCGGCGGGACAGCAACCATTCTTGGCATGATGCCACCGGGAGAACGCGTCAGCCTTGGCGCGTTTGATCTGCTTGGCGGCAAAAAGCTTCAGGGCGCGCTGATGGGCGGCAACCGCTTCCCCGTTGATATTCCGCGTCTGGTTGATTTCTATATGCGCGGGTTGCTTGATCTCGATACGATTGTGGCCGAGCGCATTCCGCTCAACGCAATCAATGAAGGTTTTGAGCAGATGAAAAAGGGCGATGCCGCTCGCTCGGTGATTGTGTTTGATCAATGACGCTTGACGCGCAAACTGCCTTTAGCGGGACTGTTGCACCTGAAGGCGCTGACAAAATTGACGAGGCAAAACTCGCTGAATGGATGAGTGCCAATGTCGTTGGCTTTGAAGGCCCAGTTGAGGTTCTGAAATTTGCTGGCGGGCAATCAAATCCAACCTATCGCCTCAGTGCCAAAAGCGGTTCCTATGTGTTGCGCCGCAAGCCGTTCGGGCCGTTGCTCCCCTCCGCCCACGCGGTTGACCGCGAATATAAGGTGATTGCCGGACTGCACCCAACGGGCTTTCCTGTCGCCAAGCCATACGGGTTGTGCACTGATGATAGCGTAATCGGCAGTTGGTTTTACATTATGGCGATGGTTGAGGGCCGGACGATCTGGGACGGAGCGATGCCGGGATCAAACCCAACTGAGCGCCGCGCCACGTATGAAGCGATGATTGATACGCTTGCGGCACTTCACGCAATTGATGTCGATGCGGCGGGCCTGTCTGACTATGGCAAACCCGGCAATTATTTCGGGCGGCAGGTTGATCGCTGGACAAAGCAGTACCGCCTCGCCGAAACCGAAGTGATGCCCGAAATGGAGCGGCTGATCGAGTGGCTCCCTAAGACGCTGCCTGAGCAAACGCGGACTAGCATTGTCCACGGCGATTACCGGATTGATAATATGATCTTCGCAAGTGACGCGCCGAAAGTAATCGCGGTGCTTGATTGGGAGCTTGGCACGCTTGGCGATCCACTCGCCGATTTCACTTATGTTGCGATGGCATGGGTTACTGAAAATGGCGGGCGTTCCGGCGTGATGGATTTGGATCGCGCCGCACTTGGCATACCTGAGCTTGACGAGATGGTGACGCGTTACTGCGCTGCAACTGGGCGCGACGGCATCCCTGATATCAACTGGTACTTTGCCTATAATTTCTTCAGGCTTGCCGGGATTATTCAAGGCATCAAAAAACGCGTTATCGACGGCACCGCGACTTCACCCCACGCGCGTGATATGTCCGAACGGGTTCGTCCACTGGCAGAGGCGGCATGGGGTTTTGCAGAGAAGGCTAGGGCAGATTAAGTCCCCTCTTCCTTTAGGGGAGAGGGTTAGGGAGAGGGAGGATTAAAGAATGTCACTATTCGATATGACTGGGAAGGTCGTCGTTATTACGGGTTCGTCACGCGGGATTGGCAAGGCGATTGCCGAGGAAATGGCCGAACACGGTGCCAAGGTTGTAATCTCAAGCCGCAAGGCAGATGCCTGCGATTTGGTGACTGACGCGATTAACACCAAATACGGTGCTGGCACCGCAATCACTATCCCCGCCAATATCTCGTCAAAGGAAAGTCTTCAAAACCTCGTCGATGAAACCCGCAAAGTCTTTGGCAAAATTGATGCGCTTGTCTGCAATGCGGCATCAAACCCTTATTACGGCCCCTCTGCCGGGATCAGTGATGAGCAGTTCAACAAGATCCTGACCAACAATATCGTCGCCAATCACTGGTTGATCAGCATGGTGGTGCCCGAAATGACCGTGCGCGGCGAAGGTTCGATCACGATCATTTCGTCCATTGGCGGGATCAAGGCTTCGACGGTGATTGGTGCCTATTGCATTTCGAAAGCCGCCGACATGCAACTTGCGCGCAATCTGTCGGCTGAATATGGCCCGCAAGGCGTGCGAGTGAATTGCATTGCGCCGGGGTTGATCAAGACTGATTTTGCCAAGGCGCTATGGGAT
>JAYUIX010000231.1:0-3695 GCA_043765635.1 Sphingomonadales bacterium | reverse complement strand
TCGAAATATCGGCCTGCCCGGCAAGGAACGATACGCGGCTGTAATCGCCTGCTGCTTTGGCTCCTTGTGCTTTATAAGCGCGCACGCTTTCAGCATTGGTGACAAGTATGCCAGCCGGAATGTTACGCAGCGGGCCTGATGGGTCGATGACGATTGCACTGGCCGATGCAAGCGTCGCTTCGGCAGGCCCTGAAATCGCACGGAACAAGGCAAATGATGCCTCGACATCGAAGGGATCGATCCGCGCTCCGCTATCGGCGGCGCGGCTGCGTGATGATTTCAGAACACGCGCGGCAATGCCGTCAAGAACGCGCGGGCTGGCGAGCAAAGCATAAACGAAGGTCTTGTCACTTGAAATCGCAATGCCGTATAATTTGGTGCGCAGCCCTGCGATTTTGAGGAACACTTCACCCGGTTTAAGCGCTGCACGGATATCGGCAACGCGAGCGGCCTGATCGTCCAGCGAGCGATAGCGGGCGTTTTCACCCAACTCGGTGTTTAGTGCAGACAATGCGGTTTCCGCCGCTGCCCGTTCATCCTCAAGTGCCTTTGCCTTGACCGGATCAGCACCACCCAACGTAGAAATTTCATAGCGCAACCGCGTGACATTGCGCTCAAGGTCAACACGGTCTCGCACTTTTGCTCCCACTGATCCTTCGGCGGTCACAATGTTTTGGAGTCGGGCCACATCGCGGGCAATCGCTGGTTCACCAACGGTTTGGAGTGTGCGGAAAAATTCCTCATCAATGTCGGCACTCGGCGTATCGACCGAAGCTTTGACCAGCAGATCGAGATAATTGCCAAGTGCTGGCGGTACACTGCCATTCGCGGTGCCCGATGCGGCCAGTGTATCGACAGCGGCGGCATATTCCTTCAGCACCGCCATCGTGTTGGCACCGGGCTGTTGAGCGACAAGGCTCGCGCGTTCAAGCTGCGTTTCGGCAACCACCGGCCCTGTGGCAGCGGCACTACCGCCGCGCGCCAATCCGCCCGAAAACAGACAGCCTGATCCCGCCTGCTGGACAATCCCCTGCAACGTCACAACCGCGCAATCGAAACTTTTGAGCGCAACACCAACGCGGCCGTCACGCGCCGCAATCCGGCCCTGCTGGCGCTGGATGCCCGAACGCAGCCAGATGATCGAAGACGGCGCAACACTGCGGCGCAGTTCATCAACATAAGCAATAGCACGGTCTAGCGCATTGCTGCTGGCTTTGGTCTGGCCCAGTGCCAGTTGCGCGACACTACGCGCCCAATTCTTTTGTGCTTCGATCACAAGCCACGCCAGCTGGCCCGAATCTGTGACTGACACCGATGCCGCAACCCCCGCATCATTCGCGCCTTGGTTCAACTGCCCCAGAAACACAGGATCGTTGAGCGGTTGGATCGCCTTGGTTGACGTATCAAGCAAACCAATGGCATCGGCAAAGCGGCGGCGGTTGATCAGATCGAGAACCTGATATGTCTGCGCTTTACTGATCAGAAAAGCGCTACGCTCAATCCCCGGATTTTCGACAAGCACCGTCTGCGCATTGCGGAAATGCGCGCCCGCCGCTTCAAACTGGCTGATGTTTGAATCGGCGAGACCTGCAGCGAGCAGCAATTCGATCCGCGTGGTGGCGGGTGAGGCAAGCGTCAAACGGCTCAGCGCATCGTTGAGCACGCGCGACGCATCGACGTGAAGGCCGCGGTGGATCAGCGCGACGCCCTGTTGCAGCGATGTTTCGGCATTGAATTCACTGCGCTTGACCGTTTGCGGCGGGGGCGGGGGCGCGGCATCAAGGCCAGCGAGTGAAAGTGAGGCTGTACTTGTGGTTAAAACGGGGAGTCCGAGGCCGGCGACGGCGCGCAATGTGTGTTCGAGCGGGGCGAGTGCGGTTGGCGCTGCGGCACCGGTGTAGGTCGTTTTTCCGCGCGAAAACTGGATTTCGACCACCGCGATTTCGAGCGACGGATCATAGCATTGGCGCACCGATACAGCCCCAACGCCCGCCATTTCGGTGATTTTCGGAGCTGCACAATCGCGTTTTGAAGCTTCATTCCCGGGTATCACAATACCCTGAGCGCGCGCTGCCGAAACACCGCGACATGTGATGACGAACGGTTGTTCGCTGGCAATTTTGACAGCGCCCATCGATGATTGCCAACTGCGTGTGGCGGTGCAAGGTTCACCGATGCTGTCACGTCCGACATCGAGTTTATCGGGAACGCTTTGCGCAAACGCTGGCTGGAGGCTCCCCACCATACCGAGAGACAGGGCAAGAAACCGCTTTGACATCATCATTGGGGCGCTCCGGCTTGGGGACATTCAGCTTTATTGTCATTTGTGCAGACAACGGGATTGGGGTCGAACTGGCCTGTGCCAATATCGCCGATCAACGCTTCGTTATTCGATCCCACGAGTGGATCGAACGGCACATCAAGATCATCGGAAACACCGAACAATTGCGATTGGCGTTCATCGAACAATTTGACGATCGGCGGCGGTGTTTCGGTGATCAGGCAGCCCTTGTCTGGCGAACCAATGACGCAGCCGTTGACACGTGAGTTTGACTGCGTGATCCGCACGACGCGCGATCCGCCTGTTCCATCAGCAAAATCAAGCACAGCAGCCGGTAAAATGCCCGCTGTGCGGTCAATAAAGCCGTTAATCCGCCCGAAAATGCCAAACGCGTTGGCATTTGGTGTCACATCACCCGATCCAAACAGTTGGAGCGCAAGCGATGTTGTCGCGGTGGGCAGTGTCCGGTCATCAACGCCCAGAACGACGCCGCCCGACCGGCCAACCGTGCCCGTATTCTGCACCAGCGCAAAATCACGGTACCGCACCGTCAGCACATTGGCGCGGATCAGCGTTTCAAACGTGCCGCCACTTGCTGGGGTAAAGCCCACGCCCGTCAGGTTTGAATTGTAGAGCAATGAATTGGCGCGCGCGACAAATTCAACCGAAACGCGTTCGGGTGTGAGCGGGAGTGTCGCATCAACAAGCGCTTGCAAGCCGAACACGATGCGTGCCGCGCGGAGATCGACATTGGCCCCCGCCAGAGTGATCCGTGCGCCGCCGGTGGGTGTTGCCACCGCGACAATTTGCGTGGCCAAACCTGCGCCCGATGATGGCACGGGGTTGGCAGGCGCGGTAGTTGTGCCGCCAATCTGGAGCGTGCGGGCCTGCGCACTGCCTGCGTCACTGATCAAACCGCTCAGCAGCACCGAACCTGAGGTGAGCAATCGCAGCGATGATGATCCGTTGCTGGCAAGCAGGGGCAACGTGCCGATTTCAAGCGCCTGCGTGCCCGATTCAACCGTGAGCGATGTTGTGCGGAGGAAGTTAAATTCAGCCGCCGTCATGGCAAAGTCGGTTGTCGAATCAGCGCCGATAATGGTCTTGGCGCTTCCGCCCGCCCGGTTGGTCAGCATGATCGTGCCCGCACTGGCGACAGTTTCAACCAGATTGTTGAGGCCAAGCGTCTGTGCTGTAATCGCGATATTGCCACCCGTCGTGCGCACAGTGCCAAGGGCTGCATTGCTGACCGCATCAATCAGCACATTGCCGCCCGCTGTAAGCGATGTTGAAACGGTGATGTTACCGTTTGTGCCCGTGCGGTCGATATTGCTGAGCGTTGCTGTCGTGCCCGCGATGCCAGTGCCAAGGATGATATCGCCGTCAAGAATGCTGTCGGCAATCGGCGCAACTG
>JAYUIX010000230.1:0-3699 GCA_043765635.1 Sphingomonadales bacterium | reverse complement strand
AAAGTTTACAACCTATTCACCGTGGTTAGTAATTCGATTTCCATCCGTCGATCCGGTATTAAGGCTTGAAAATGAGCGCATTTGGCAGACGAAATGGTGCAGGCAGTGCAGGCGGCGGCGGCAGTCGCCCTGCCTTTGGCGTGGCGCGACCAATGCAAGGCGGCACGACGCGCGCGCCTGATGAGGCGCTGACAGGCGGCCAGCAATTTCCTCCGGTAAGTGCGGCACCCTTGCCCGGCGCTGAAGCAAATCCAGCCAAGACGCCGATGGATGCAATGGCGCGGCTTTCCGAGCGCGAAAACGCGCTTGATAACATCCAGCCAAAGGCCGAAGGTTTTGAAGCCTCGGTTCACAAGATCAAGGAGCAAGTGCTGCCGCGCTTGCTCGAACGGATTGATCCGGAGGCGGCTGCAACACTTAACAAGGATGAACTAGCCGAAGAGTTTCGCCCGATCATCGGCGAAGTGCTTGCCGAACTCAAACTCACGCTTAACCGTCGCGAGCAATTTGCGCTTGAAAAAGTATTGGTTGATGAACTCCTTGGTCTGGGGCCGCTTGAAGAACTGCTCAATGATCCGCTGATCACTGATATCATGGTCAACGGCCCTGATCAGACATACATCGAAAAAAAGGGCAAGCTCACCATCGCGCCAATCCAGTTCCGCGATGAGGCGCATCTGTTTCAGATTGCGCAGCGGATTTGCAACTCGGTCGGGCGGCGTGTTGACCAGACGTCGCCGCTTGCCGATGCGCGGCTTGCCGATGGTTCGCGTGTCAATGTCATCGTACCGCCGCTTTCGCTGCGCGGTACTGCAATCTCGATTCGTAAATTCTCCGCCAAGCCAATCACGCTTGATATGATGGCCAAGGGCGGGTCAATGAGCGAGAAAATGGCGACCGCGCTCAAGATTGCGGGCGCGTGCCGATTCAATATCGTTATTTCGGGCGGCACGGGTTCGGGCAAAACGACAATGCTCAATGCGCTGTCGAAAATGATTGATCCGGGCGAACGCGTGCTGACGATTGAGGATGCCGCCGAACTTCGCCTCCAACAGCCGCACTGGCTGCCGCTTGAAACGCGCCCGGCCAACCTTGAAGGCCACGGCGCGATCACGATTCGTGATCTTGTTGTCAACGCACTGCGTATGCGGCCTGACCGGATTATTCTGGGCGAAATTCGCGGGCAGGAATGTTTCGATCTGCTCGCCGCGATGAACACCGGCCATGACGGTTCGATGTGCACGCTCCACAGCAACTCCCCGCGTGAAGCGCTCGGACGTATGGAAAATATGGTGATGATGGGCGATATCAAAATGCCCAAGGAAGCCATTTCACGCCAGATTGCCGATTCGGTTGATCTGATCATTCAGGTCAAGCGTCTGCGCGATGGTTCCAGGCGTATCACCAACATTACCGAAGTTATCGGGATGGAAGGGCCAGTGATCGTGACGCAGGAACTCTTCAAGTTCGAATATCTTTCCGAAGATGCCGACGGCAAAATCATCGGCGAATACCGCGCGATGGGGCTTCGTCCCTACACGCTTGATAAGGCGCGGCAGTACGGCTTTGACCAGCCTTTGCTTGAGGCGTGCCTTTAGAATGGCCATAACTAACTACACCCGTTCGGGCTGAGCTTGTCGAAGCCTTGTCCTTTCTTCTTTGTATGCTTCAAAGAAAAGGACAGTCCTTCGACAAGCTCAGGACGAACGGGGAGGGTTTAATGCGCGGCGCTCAAAACCCTATTTCCGCGTGGCAATGGCATAAAGCGCAATCGCAGCGGCATTTGACACATTGAGGCTTTCGACTTGTTCGCTAATTGGAAGCCGCGCAATAGTATCGCAGTGAGCCGTCGTATTCTGACGCATCCCTTCGCCTTCGGCCCCCAAGACAAGCGCGATCTTTGATGTGCCCAGCGCGTCTGCAAGCGTATCGCTCGCCTCACCAGCCAAGCCAATCCGCCAGAAGCCAGCCTCTCCAATTTCATCAAGCGCGCGCGAGAGATTGACGACGCGCACCCACGGCACAATCTCAAGCATACCCGAAGCCGCACGCGCAATCGTGCCTGATTCAGGGGGCGAATGGCGATCCTGCGTGACAATTGCAATCGCATCAAACGCCGCTGCTGAACGCAGCACCGCGCCGACATTGTGTGGATCAGTCACTTGATCAAGCAACAGGATCGGGCGATTATTGTCGACATTGTCCGCCAAGATATCGCCAAGCCAGACATCGTCGAGCGGATCAACCTCAGCAACTAATCCCTGATGCGGCGCATCGCTTGGCACCATCCGGCCAAGATCAGCAACATCACAGAAGGTCACGGGCAGACCCGGCGGCAGATCAAGCATCGCCAGCGCCTCGCGCGTGCCCGAAATTTTGCGAACATCGCGATTGGGATTGGCGAGTGCGGCCATCACCGCGTGCCGCCCCCAAAAGCGCGGCCTGCCGCTGCTCCCTTGTTTTGCTTGCGCCCGTTTGGGCCTAATTCCACGTGCCATGCCAGCCCTTTCGCGCAAAGTGCGCAGTTTGGGAAGGGGTTAGCGCACGGTAAAGCGCACCCGGTCAATCACGCGCCCCGAAACATCAACGAGCGCAAGGCGGTGTTGCCCCGGCACTGCGGCCAATTGCGGGCGCGCGTCGGCGGGGCCGAGATCACGGCGACCCAGCATCAAGCGGTGACCAGCGACTGAGCCAGCCACAAACACACCCATGCTTTGGCGGGCAAGCGGAATATCGGGATCAAGTGCAAATACCGCGCCGTTGACTGGATTGGTGATGCGCGGGCGGCGCGCAGTTGGCGGGGCGAGCGCTTGGGCGGATTGGGCAGTGCCGCGCAGGAAATATTCCATTCCGGCTGCAACTCGCTTGGCCTCGACCCCGGCGGGCATCGCGGGCGCGCGACTTGGACGGCCGTTGTGAAGTGCCATCATCACATCGCGCCAGACGGGGGCCGCGCCTGACGTTCCCGAAACCGCCGTCATGCTATCGCCCTCAAGATTGCCGATCCAGACCGCCACAGTGTAGCGATCCGAATAGCCGATGCACCAATTGTCACGCATCGCCTTTGATGTGCCCGTTTTGACCGCCGCCCAGAACGGTAGTTTGAGCGCGCTATCAAGCCCGAAAGTTGCAGCGCGCGCTGACGGGTCAGACAGGATATTGCCGATCAGCCAAGCCGCCTCCCCGCTCGCTACAGTGCGCGGTGCAGATTTGGGATCATTCGTCCTCAATCGCAGCGGTGACCAGCGCCCGCCAAGCGCTAGCGCGCGGTATGCCGCCGCCTGCTCAAGCAGCGTTACCTCAGCCGAACCAAGTGCCAATGAAAAGCCGTAATATGCGCCGTCCTCAGTCAATCCGCGATAGCCACTATCCCACAGGCGGTTACGAAACGCCTCAGTTCCCGTCAAAAGCAGCGTCCGCACCGCAGGCACGTTGAGCGATCCTGCGAGCGCGGTTCGCACCGAAACCGGGCCTTTGAACGCGCGATCATAATTTTGCGGGACATACAACCCCGACGCGGTGTCAAGCTGGACAGGTGAATCGTCAAGGATTGAGGCTGGGGTCAGCCAACCTTTCTCAAGCGCCATCGCATAAAGGAAGGGCTTGAGTGTTGACCCCGCCTGTCGGTAGGCATCCGCCCCGTCAACCGCCGCTGCCGTTGATCCAAGTGCGACCCCACCAACATAGGCGAGCACGTCG
>JAYUIX010000229.1:0-11741 GCA_043765635.1 Sphingomonadales bacterium | reverse complement strand
GCCAAGAACGCCAAGCCGCCAAGAAGTGTTTTTCTTCTTCGCGTCTTTGTGGCTTCGTGTGAGTCAATTCATCCGCTTCGCGCGAACCAAATCTGGCCCCGATCTCAATCGGCCCCTTCACCACCCGTTGGGTGGTTCCCCTCCCTGCTTTTGGGGAGGATTTGTTTAAGGACACCAAACCATGCTTACCCTATCCCCGCCGCTGATTGCGGCTGAGGCGCTTGATGACGTGGCGGCTTATCTCCGCTTGTCGGGCGATGATGAACTGACGTTGCTCTGCGGCTTGCTTGGTACAGCACTTCTCCAGTGCGAGGCATTTTGCAGCAGCGTCTTGCTGCGCCGTGCGGGCACTGAAGATGTGCGGATTACGGGCACGTGGCAGACGGTTAAAGCCTCACCCCTGCGCAGTATCTCGGGCGTTGCTGGGTTGAACGCAGCGGGCGAACCAACGCTGATCGCGGCAAGCGGTTATGCAATTGATATCGACGAATATGGGGGGGGCTGGGTGCGTATCCATGACGACGGCGGGGCTATACGCGCGCGGGTCAGTTTTGAGGCGGGCAGCGCTGAGCAGTGGGGCGATATCGCGGCACCCCTGCGTCAGGGGATGCTTCGTCTTGTGGCGCATCTTCACGGGCACCGTGACCGCGCCGATGACGCGGGGCCGCCGCCTGCGGTGGCAGCGCTCTGGCGTTCGTTTCGGCGGCTGCGCCTAGCAGGAACGATATCGTCAGGGAGGATATCGGCATGACTGAATTTGCAGGGCACTTGCGCGAACGCATCGCGTTTGAACGGCGCAGTGATGAGCGTGACATCCTCGCCGGCGCGCGCGGCAAATGGCGTTATGACGGGGCGGCCTGGGCGGCGGTGACACCACTTGGCGCGGGCGAGCAAATCGAGGCCGATAGCCTTTCCGCGCTACCACGCTGGCGCGTGACGCTGCGCAAACGCGACGGCATTGATCCCGCAAGCCGGATCGTCTGGCGCGGGCGTTATTTGCGCGTCCGCAGCGTCGAAAGCGATCCGCGCGAGCCAGCACAGATGATCCTCACCACACAGGAGCAACGATGATGGAACAGTTGTTAAAACGCGGGCAGGCGATTGCTGAAGACAGGGCTGATGCTGCTACGCAAGTGCTGATTGATATGCTGCGCAAAGATTTGCCGCCCGGCATAGAGGCCGAGCGCGTCAGCGTTGGCATCACGCTTTCGGGGCGGGGCTTGCGGCGGCGCTATGTGACTGATGCGCGGTTGCGCGCGCTGCTTCGATGAGCGCGCTTGAGGCCGTGCAGGCCGCACTTGTGACCCTGCTTGATGAGGTTGCGCCCGTTTATGACGGTGCCCCATCGCGCGCCGCGTTTCCCTACATATTGATTGGCGGCAGCCCGGTGACTGACTGGAGCACGAAGACGCAAACGGGGCGCGAAATCCGGTTGGCGCTGACGATCTGGGATGACGGCGAGGAAGCGGAGTCTTTGCGCACATTAATGATTGCGGTTGAGGCTGCAATCGACGGCTTCCCACGCGATTTGCCCGGCTGGCGCGTGGCGAGCCTGGTGTTTCTCAGATCGCTGATCAGCCGCGAACCAGGCGTACCGAACGCTGCACTGATTGAATATAGGGTGCGGGTTTTGGCAAACACTTAAGCCCTCTCCCCTTTAGGGAGAGGGTTTTTTATATTGGAGAACTACAATGCCAGCAGAAAAAGGAAGCGCCTTCCTCCTAAAGGTCGGCGACGGCGCGAGTACGCCCGCATATACCACGGTCGCGGGATTGCGGACGACGCAGCTTAGCATCAACGGCGATAGCGTCGTCATCACTAATAAAGGCTCGGGCGGGTGGCGCGAACTGCTGTCGGGTGCTGGCGTGCGTTCAGTTTCGGTTTCGGGCGCGGGCGTGTTCACCGGATCGGCGGCGGAAACGCGCATCAAAGTCAGCGCGCTCAGCGGCGTGCTTGACGATTATGAACTCAGCTTTGAAAGCGGAGAGCGGCTGCGCGGGCGTTTCCTCGTCACGCGATTGGATTATGCCGGGGATTTCAATGGCGAACGTAGTTATACGCTTGCGCTTGAAAGCTCAGGCGCGGTGGTGTCGTTATGAGTGCCAATCCTGCGCGCGGTGAAGCGACACTATCGCTTGAAAATGCTGCACTCATGCTGCGACCAAGTTTTGCAGCATTAGTGGCAGCAGAGGAGGAGATCGGGCCGCTGTTTGCGCTAGTCGAGCGCGCTGCATCGGGGTCGCTCAAGTTGTCCGAGATGGTCGCACTGTTCTGGCACTGTCTGGCCGATCGGCCTGACGCGATGACGCGCGATGCCTTTGGCGAGGCGGTGATAAAGGCGGGGCTGGCGGCGGCAACGCCCGCGCTCAAGGTGCTGCTTGGGCAGATTTTGGGTGGGCGGTAACCTAACCCGTCATCCCGGCGAAGGCCGGGATCGCTGCGACATTGTACGCGACTATATAGCGGCCCCGGCCTCCGCCGGGGTGACGGGTTTCACCCAAACCGCCACCCGCCTGGCGGGCCTCGCCGGCGCGCTCCTCGGTTGGCGACCCGCCGAGTTTTGGAACGCAACGCCTGCTGAACTGGCCACCATCCTGACCGCGCTTGCTCCCGATGCGGGCAATGCCGCCGACGGCAATCTGATCACGCAACTTAAGGAGCAATTTCCCGATGGATGAGGAAATCGAACGGCTGACGGTGTCCGTCCGCGCCGATACGCAAGGGTTCGCGCGTGACGTGGCCGAACTGCGCGCGCAGTTGGATGGCCCGCTTGGCAGCAGCGTGAACCGCGCGGGTGCGCTGATTGAGGGTGCGCTTGGTCGCGCAATCCGCAGCGGCAAGTTTGGCTTTGAAGATTTGAAGCGCGTCGGCCTGTCAGTGCTCGGCGAAATTGCAAGTGCTGCGGTGCGTTCGGCAGCAGGTGGCGGCAATAGTGGCGGTCAAAGCGGCGGTTTGCTCGCGCTTGGTCTGTCAGCGCTTGGCAACCTGCTTGGCGGATCGCCGGGGCGCGCGACGGGCGGGCCAGTGTCGCCGGGGCGGGCTTATATGGTCGGCGAACGCGGGCCTGAACTGTTCGTGCCGACGAGCAGCGGCGCGGTGGTCGCGCCCACGCAATCCGGCGCGCGCGACGTGCGGATTTCGATTGCGGTCAACGCGCCTGCGGGGTCTGCGCCTGAGGCACTGGCGCGGTCAAGCCGACAAGTGGCCCGCGCGGTAAGGGGTGCATTGCTGCGGGAGGAGTAACAAGAAACCCCTCTCCCCTTGCGGGAGAGGGTGGCCTGAAAGGCCGGGTGAGGGGTTTGCCTGAAGGAGGCTCGAAGCCTCCGAAGGCAATTAGGGCCGTAGCCTTGGGAATTCCACGCTCGCTACGCATCGCTCTGCACCCCTCTCCCTTCCGCCGCTGACGCGGCTCCCTCCCTCTCCCCTTCAGGGAGAGGGTTTTTATCAGGAGAACCAAGATGCCTTACTGGCTTGCCGCCCCCGGCGAGCGGCGCGCGACGTCGTTTGTCAAACGTTTTGACGCGCGGTTCTGGACTGTGGATTTTCCGCGTCCGATCATGGCCGCTGTTACCACTACCGCGCCAAATGCGCTGCGCGTTGATGCTGTATTCTATAAGGCCGATGATCTCGCCGGGCTGATCTGGGCGAGCGAGGATGTGCTTGATCACCCGCTGCTCGCCTATGAAACGGCGCGCGATTACCGCGGGTGCGTGCTGAAATTCCGCTGGCAATCGGTGGGGATCATGCCGCTTGACGCGGTCAACGGCCCGACGCTGACAATCGAGGGGCGTGACGCGGCGGGTGCGCCCAAAAGCTGGTTTGTGCGGCTGTGGAATTATGCGAGCGGCACCAACGGCGACGCGCTGATCACCCTTGATTTTGATACGCTAAGCGGTGGTTTCCTGTTGCCCGAAGAAGCCGACCCGGTGTTTGCGGGCGATATTGACCGGATGTTTATCTCGCTGGTGCCGCCGTCTTACACTGGCGCTGATACGCCGCTCGCCGTAGCTGCCCTGGGCTGGGTGACGCTGACTGACATCGCCTGCACTGGCCCGGCATCAACGCTTGAGATTGGCGATGTAATTGTGCCCGCGCATGGGCTGTCAATGGCGACTGGCTATGACGACGCTTATAACCAGACGCCCGCGCGTTTGCTGCGCAGCATCGTCCAGCTCGGCTACCGGGGAGACATTAACCATTATGTCGGGATGAGCCATTATTTCCGGCTTGAAGCACTGTCGGGTGGGTTCTACGTGAGCTTGAATGGCGGTGCGCTTAATCAGCCGTGCCGTGTATGGCACGCCGATTTCGCAACTCGCGCCAAGGCACTTGGCTACGGCCTGATCACCTCGCTGTCTTACGAACTTTACGATGCGCATGCCTATAATGAATGGAAGCAGCGCGCGTTTAACGGTGATCCGGCGGCGACGGGTTATGTCCCGCCATCGACTTTGCTTTCACCCGCCCACGCAGGCGCGATGGGGTATTTGCAGAGCGTCGCGCGTGCGTTTGTCCAGATCGCGGTGGATGTCGGACAGCGCCCGCGTTTTCAGGTGGGCGAGCCGTGGTGGTGGGTAATGCCTGATAAGCGCATCTGCCTTTATGACGGCGCGGCGCGCGCGGCGTTTGGCGGCAATCCAGTCGAGATCGCGAGTGTTAATGGCCCGAAAAGCGCGGCGCAAAAGGCTTTGCTTGATCAAGCGGGCGTCATGCTTGCCGCGTCAACGGCGGCGCTGGTGGCCGCTGTCCGGCTTGATCATCCGACATGCGAGGCGTTGCTGCTGCCCTATCTGCCGACGGTGCTTGATGAGGCCGCGCCCGAACTCAAGCGCGCCAATGTGCCCGTCGGTTGGGCGTCGCCTGCGTTCGATATCCTCCAGCTTGAGGATTATGATTATGTGACAAGCGGCAATCGCGGTGCCTCGGCGCGCGCGGTGGTGCTTGCTGAAACGCGGCTCGGCTATCCGCCGTCGCGGCAGCATTATCTGGCGGGCTTCGTGCTTCGTGCGGAGGATAAAACGCAGTGGGCGCTGATTGATGCGGCCGCCGACGTTGGCCGTGCGCGCGGCGTCGCGGCGACATTTATCTGGGCGCAGCCGCAAGTGCTGCGCGACGGCTATGTTCATTTTGATGAAGGAGAACGCGTGGTGCAAGTGTTTGATGATGTGCAATTTCCACTGAGCCTCGGGCGCGGGGCGAGCGTGACGCCTGGATTTTCCACCGCGATTGTGACGACCGCATCGGGCCATGAACAGCGCAATGCCGATTGGGCGAGCGGAAGGCTTCGCTTTGATGCGGGGCCGGGGGTGCGCTCAGAAGGTGATTTGCAGACGCTGATCGCGTTTTTCCGGGCACGGCGCGGCGCGGCACGCGGGTTTCGCTTTCGTGACCCGTATGATTTTAGTTCGCGTGGGATGGCGGGGGCGGTTACGGCGGGCGACCAGTTGCTTGGTGTTGGAGACGGGGTAGCGACGGAGTTTGCGCTCATCAAACGTTACGGCGCGGAGGGTGACGGCGAACTGCGCCGGATTACCCGGCCTGTGATGGGCAGCGTGCTGGTCTCGCTTGGTGGAATGTTGGCGACAAGCGGGTGGGTGTTGCTTGAGGGCGGAGTGCTGTCATTCAACGCCCCGCCGGGGGCAGGCGTGCAAGTGCGCGCAGGGTATCAGTTCGATGTCCCCGTGCGCTTTGCCGAGGATTCGCTTGAGATTGATGCCGCACTGTTCGCTGCCGGTGACGCGCCAAGCGTGCCGTTGATTGAGGTGCGGGAGACTTAATCCCATCCCTTCGTGATCTTCGTGGCTTCGTGTGGGAAAATTCTGATCGACGCATATGCTCCGGCTGCTGATTTTTACTCACACGAAGCCACGAAGCCACGAAGAAGATAAAATCTAAACTTCTTCTTGGCGGCTTGGCGTTCTTGGCGTGAGATCATCCTGCGCGGTGCATGTGCTGAGGGTTTAGATTGGGTCACGCCAAGAACGCCAAGCCGCCAAGAAGAATATTTCCCCTCCGGGGATGAACTTTAGGAACCCCCATGTGGTACACCCAACCCCTCACGGCGCTTGCCTTTATCTGGCGGATTGACCGGCGTGACGGGATTACGCTTGGGCTGACGAGCCATGACCGCGATCTCATCATCGATGAGCTGATTTACCGCGCGGCGCCGGGGATGATCCCGTCGGCGATTGAGCGGCAGGATGGTTTTGATCCTGACAGCATTGAACTCTCCGGCGCATTGACGAGTGATGCGATTACTGAGGATGACCTCGCGGCGGGCCGGTGGGACGGGGCGGCGCTCCGCGTGTCGGTGGTCAATTGGGAAGCGCCCGAGGCCCAACCGCTGTTCCTTGTGCGCGGAGAGCTAGGTATGGTTGAAACGGGTGAGGGCGGCTTTTCGGCTGAACTGCGCGGGGTGGCGGCTCTGCTTGAGGCACCCGTGGTTGAGGAAACGACACCTGAATGTCGTGCATCGCTGGGTGATCGCCGCTGCGCGGTGGATATGGCGGGGCGGCGGCGTTTTGCACGCGTGGTTTTGGTAACCGGGATGCAAGTGACTGTTGATACAGGCGCAGCGGACGGCACTTATGTTGCGGGGATGCTTCGCTGGCTTGACGGCGCGAATTCAGGGATTGAGAGCTGGATTGTTGCCTCATCTGGGGCGACGCTGACACTGCGCGAGCCGCCCTATTTCGCGATGATACCGGGGACACGGGTTGAGTTGATCGAAGGCTGTGATCGGCGTTTTTCAACTTGTGTTACGCGTTTCACCAATGCCGCCAATTTTCGCGGCGAGCCGCATTTGCCGGGCAATGATTTGCTGACGCGCTATGGCGGGTGAGGGGGATCGTCATCCCGGCGGAGGCCGGGATTGCTTTGGCGTTGGGCGCAACAATAGAGCGGCCCCGGCCTCCGCCGGGGCGACGAATGATGTTATTACCCGCGCCCGCGCGCTGATTGGCACGCGCTTCCGCCTGCATGGGCGCGATCCGGCGAGCGGGCTTGACTGTGTCGGGCTGATTGTTTGCGCATGCCCCGCGATTACACGCCCGCCAGAAGGATATACGCTGCGTGGCGGGAGTGCGGCTGGCTTTGCCGCGATATTTGTTGATAACGGGATGGCGCAGCGCGTGGGCAATCCGCGCGCGGGTGACGTGCTGTTGCTCCTGCCAAGTGCGGTGCAATTTCATCTTGGCATCTGGAGCGGTAATAGCCTGATCCATGCCGATGCCGTCCTGCGCCGCGTGGTTGAAACGCCGGGTGCGCTGGCGTGGCCGCTGGTGAGCGGGTGGTATTTCTGACGTCACCCCGGCCCTTACCCGTTCGCCCTGAGCTTGTCGAAGGGCTGTCCTTCTTTCTTTGACAGCGGAAAGAAAAGACAGGGCTTCGACAAGCTCAGCCCAAACGGATTTTGGATTGTTTATTAAAACCCAAGGACCCCCATCATGGCCACACTCATTCTCTCAACCGTTGGCGGCATTTTTGGCGGTAAAGTTGGTCGCGCAGTTGGCGCAGTGGCGGGCAATCTGATTGACCGCAAACTGTTCGCGCCCAAGGGGCGGCAGGGGCCACGGCTGGGCGATCTGGCGTTTCAATCGTCACAGTACGGCGCGCTGATCCCAAAGCTTTACGGCATCAACCGTGTTTCGGGCACCGTCATCTGGGCAACTGACTTGCGTGAGGATCGCAAGAAAGTCTCAAACGGCAAGGGCCAGCCCAAGACAACGACCTTCAGCTACTCAGCCTCGTTCGCGGTGGCGCTGTCGGCGCGGCGGGTGCTGCGGATTGGGCGGATTTGGGCCGACGGCAATTTGCTGCGCGGGGCCGCTGGTGATTTCAAGGTGGCAACTGGGTTTCGTTTGCATCACGGCGGCGAGGATCAGGCGGTGGATCCGCTGATCGCCTCTGCCGAGGGCGCAGGGCAAGCCCCGGCGTATCGCGGGCTGGCTTATGTCGTGTTTGAAAACCTCCAGCTTGGTGATTTTGGCAACCGCATCCCCTCGCTCAGTTTTGAGGTGATCGCTGATGAAGGCGATGTCGCTGTCGGTGCGATTATCGAGGATTTGGCAGGGCGCGCGGTTGCAGCGGATTGCCCGACGCGCGTTGGCGGATATGCGGCATTTGGAGATTCAGTGCGCGGCGCGGTTGAAACGCTTGGTTCAGTCGTGGCGTTTTCGTCTTATGATGATGGTACGCGGCTGCGGGTGGCTGAAAACGGCGGGCAGGCTGTCACGATTGCCGAGGATGACCTTGGCACAGCACTGGGTGAGGGGCGTATTGCGCGTCTACCGATTGAGCGGCGTTCGGCCTCAACGATCCCTGAAACGCTGTCGATCACTTATTATGAGCCAGCGCGCGATTATCAACAAGGTGTGCAGCGCGCGCGGCGTGATGGCGGCGCGCGGCGTGAGGCGAAAATTGAGCTGCCCGTTGTGCTTGCGCCCGAAATGGCCAAGCAGATTGCCGAGCACCAGCTTGATCGGATTTGGGCGGCGCGCGTATCGGCCAAGGTGCGGCTGCCGTGGTGGCGGCTTGATCTTGTGCCGGGGCAGCATGTTTGTGTCGCAGGGAACCCGGCGCTGTGGCGCATCGGCGCGGTCACGCTTGACCGGATGGTGGTCGAGGCTGATCTGGTAAGGCTGAGTGAGGGCGGCACCATAATGCCGCTAGCCGATCCGGGGCGAAGCCTGATCCAGAATGATGCGCCGCACGGGGTGACGACATTTTACTTGATTGATTTGCCGCCAATTGAGGCTGGCGTGGCGAACGTGCCGCATCTCGTGGTGGCAGCGGCGGGCGTTTCAACCGGCTGGCGGCGCGCGGCGCTGTTGCTCAGCATCGACGGTGGCGCAAGCTGGGAAGAGGCGGGGGTTACGGCGGCTCCAGCGATCATCGGCGCGGCGGATACGATGCTTGGCGCTGGCCCGGCCTGCCTGATTGATGAGGCGAACAGCGTCGAGGTGACACTGCTTAACGCCGCAATGACGCTTGGCAATGCCGATGCCGCCGGGTTGGACGCAGGGCGCAATCTGGCAATGCTCGGCAATGAACTGATCCAGTTTCGCACGGCTTTGCCGCTTGGGAACAATCGCTACCGGCTGTTGGGGCTATATCGCGGACGTCGCGGCACAGAATGGGCGACTGTTTCGCATACAGCGGGGGAGCGTTTCATCCTGATCGAACGCGATGCCCTTGCCGCGCTTGCTGTACCGCCCTCGCTTGCACAAGCCATGGTGATGGCAGTCGGGATTGGTGACACAGCGATGCCGCCGATCCGGACTGTGCTTGATCCGGGGCAGGCGCTGATGCCGATAGCGCCGGCGCATCTGCGCGGTGAACGCATGGACGACGGCCGGATCAGCCTGAGCTGGGTGCGCCGCAGCCGCGATGGCTGGCGCTGGGCCGAGAACGTTGATGCCCCGCTTGCCGAAGAGGGTGAGCGTTATCGCCTGACGGTAACGCCGGGTGCTGGTACGGTTGAACAGATTGAAACCACGATGAGTGCGTATCTTTATGCGCCGCCGCCCGGCGCGGCTTCGTTGACCGTCAGCGTGGTTCAGATCGGCATTTTCGGCCCGTCACGCGCGACAGTGATTACGATCAATCTCAATTAAGGAGCCTGATATGACTGACATGACAGATCGCATTGCCCTTGCCCTGATCGCGCCGGGACAGGCGCAAAAGGAAATGACGCATAATGAGGCACTGGCCCGGCTCGACATCATGGTGCAGCCAGTGGTTCAGGCGGTTGCTCCAGCTATGGTGCCCGCCAATCCGGTACTTGGCCAGTGCTGGATCGTCGGCGTCGCTGCAACCGGCGCATGGGCCGGACGTGACGGCGCGCTCGCCGCGTGGACGGCGGGCGGCTGGCGCTTTGTCACGCCGTTTGAGGGGATGACGGCATGGAGCATTGCCGATGCGATGGTTGCGATCCGGCGCGGTGCAACCTGGAGCATTGGCGAAGTCAACGCGCGCCAGATCCGGATCAACGCTATACGCTTGCTCACTGTGCAACAGTCAGCAATTGCCACGCCGCTTGGCGGCACTGTGATTGACAGCGAATCGCGAATTGCAATCACCAACATCCTTGGCGCGCTTCGAACCCACGGGCTGGTTGCAACCTGATATTCATAAATTGCACACACAGTTTTTGAAAAGTGCGGCATTTTGGCAACATATTGTTGGTGTTGTCGGCTTGCGTGCCGTAAGCGCATTGGCTAGTAGGCTTTAACTCTGTCCCGAGTGAAATAATTGAAAGGGGATTATTATGCGGAAGCTAGCTGTTGTCATGGCACTTGCCTCAACTGCGATTGCCTCATCCGCGCTAGCGCGCGATGATGCGTGGTACATTGGCATTGCCGGTGGCCCATCGATCGTTGAAGATATTGATTTGGATATTGGCGGCGCAAGCCGTAACGGAAATATCGATCACAAAGTCGGTCATGAAGCCAGTGGCCTCATCGGTTATGACTTTGGTGGTTTCCGTCTTGAAGCCGACATCGGTTACAAGCAGGCCGGAATTGAGGGTTATAGCTCAAGTGTGACCACACCTTTTACATCGCCATCGGGAACAACGGCAATTGCAGGGCCGCAAACCTTCGCAACTGCTGGTGGTGACACCAACGTATTGAGCTTCATGCTCAATGGTTTGCTTGATTTTGGTGATGATGAAGGCATTCATGGCTTTGTCGGCGGCGGCGTCGGTGTTGCCCGCACGAAGCTTAACCTTCGCCTGAACACAAATGGTGCCGGATCGCTTAACGATTCGGATACTGGCTTTGCTTATCAGGGTATTGCTGGCGTTCTTGCTCCAATCACCGATAATATCGATGTTGGTATCAAGTATCGCTACTTCAACGCCAATGGCATTGATCTTGTTGACCGCATTGGTCGCAATATCGAAACCGATTATCGTTCGCATAGCTTGGTTGGCACAATCATCTATAACTTTGGTGAAAAGGAAGAAGCAGCTCCGCCGCCTCCTCCGCCCCCACCGCCTCCCCCACCACCACCGCCACCAGAACCGCCAATGGCTGAAAAGCCAGCATGTTCACCAGGGCCATATATTGTGTTCTTTGACTTTGATAAGTCAGACATCACATCCGAAGCATCGGGTATTCTCGATAATGCGGTTGGTGCCTATGGCAATTGTGGTCAGGCTCAAGTCATGCTTGCCGGTCACGCCGATAAGTCGGGTGGTCTCGCCTACAACGTTGGACTTTCCGAGCGTCGCAACGCTTCGGTTCGCGCCTATCTTGAAGGTCGCGGCATCCCCGGTGGTGTTGTCAGCACGCAAGCCTTCGGTGAAAGCGCACCACGCGTTGAAACCGCAGACGGCGTTCGTGAACTTCAAAACCGTCGTGTGGAAATCACATACGGCCCGGGTTCAGGCATGTAAGTCATTTGATCTTTCGGTATTGAACGTGAGGAGCCGGTCGCAAGATCGGCTCTTTTCGTTTATGCGGGGTGCGCAAGTACCGCTATTGGCGGCGCAACGGTTTAGGACACACCATATATGAAAATTGCAATGATCGGGGCAGGCTATGTTGGCCTTGTATCGGGTGCCTGCTTTTCTGATTTCGGCCATGATGTGATCTGCGTAGATCTTGATCAGGGTAAGATCGATGCACTGGATAATGGCATGATGCCGATTTTTGAGCCAGGGCTTGATGCGCTAGTCAAAACCAATGTTGATGCAGGGCGATTATCGTTTTCAACTGACCTCGCCACTGCGGTTTCTG
>JAYUIX010000228.1:0-11898 GCA_043765635.1 Sphingomonadales bacterium | reverse complement strand
GAAAATGCCGCGCGTTTTGCATTCGCAATGCTCGCCAATGTGCGAGATTTGGTTGAAAAGAGTGGTTACCCGATCAACATTCGTATCGGTATTCACATCGGGCCGGTTGTTTCAGGAGTAATCGGAGTCAAGCGCCCCGCGTTCGATTGCTGGGGTGAAGCGGTCAACATGGCAAGCCGCCTCGAATCTCAGGCGGCACCTGGAACAATCCTGATTTCGGAAAGCAGTTATTGGCGATTAAAACCCGATTTTGAGATTGTTGTACTTGATGAGGTGGATTTGAAGGGCATTGGCATGACCAAGGTTTATCAACTTAACGCGGTGGCACCTTGACCTCGGCTTCGTTAACCTTGCGCCGTCGCAGGTTTGCCCGGAGTGCCTCGGCCAACCTTTTTTCACGTTCATCGTCTGGTTTGGCCATAATTGCATGGTGATAGCCCGCATAGCCTTGACGCGTCCATAGGCTTTGTTCATAGGCGCGCCTCTATTAGCCCGTGTCGATTATGATTTGGCGCGGTTAATGTGCTGCCGTAGCTCAGTGGTAGAGCGCATCCTTGGTAAGGCTGAGGTCGTGAGTTCAATCCTCACCGGCAGCACCATTTTCGTCCGAAGGGACATGGTGAAAACGTGACCAGTTCGCCCAGCGAACCCGCACAGCGAATTCCGCGCACGGTATGGGCGCTCGGGCTGGTCAGCCTGCTGATGGATACGTCATCCGAAATTGTTCACGCGCTGCTGCCATTGTTTATGACGGTGCAGCTTGGTTTGAGTGTTGCGATGCTTGGTCTGATTGACGGCGTGGCTGAGGCGACAGCGTCAATCACCAAGCTGTTCTCGGGCTATATTTCGGATCGCGTTGGAAGGCGTAAACCGCTTATCCTAATCGGTTACGGGCTTGCCGCGATTACCAAACCTGTGTTTGCGGTTGCGGGTTCAGCCGGGCTTATATTCGGCGCGCGTTTTGCTGATCGGATTGGCAAGGGTTTGCGCGGTGCACCGCGTGATGCGCTCATCGCTGACGTGACGCCGCCAGAGGTGCGCGGGCGCGCGTTTGGTTTGCGTCAGTCGCTTGATACGGTGGGCGCGTTTGTTGGGCCACTGCTTGCGGTCGGGCTAATGCTGATCCTTGCCAATGACATTCGCACAATATTCTGGATCGCGACGATCCCCGCAGCACTTGCGGTACTGGTGATTATCGTTGCGGTGCGCGATGTTGATGCACCCGCGACGACGGGCGTGCGCGTTCCGCTGAGGCTGGCTGATCTGCGGAGCCTGCCAAGCGCGTATTGGACGGTGGTGACGCTGGGCACGGTCTTGACCCTCGCGCGGTTTAGCGAGGCCTTCCTCATTCTGAAAGCCAATGCCGAAGGCTTGCCGCTCGCGCTTACGCCGTTAGTGCTCGTGGTAATGAACCTTGTTTATGCAGCGGGTGCTTATCCGGCTGGGCATTTTGCTGATCGGATACCGCCGGTACGTTTGCTCGGCGCTGGGATCATCTGCCTGATCGCGGCGGATCTGGTGCTGGCGATGGCACCGGGCTTGGTCGGGGTTACGATCGGCTTGATTTTGTGGGGTGCGCATATGGCACTGACACAGGGACTGCTTGCAAAACTTGTGGCCGATCACGCGCCTGCGCACTTGCGCGGTTCAGCTTATGGTATGTTCAATTTGGCAACAGGAATTGCGCTGTTGTTCGCCAGCGTGATCGCTGGATTATTATGGGATCGCTTGGGGGCCGACGCGACTTTTTTTGCAGGCGCTGGCTTTGCTACGGTTGCGCTATTGCTGGCCAGTCGATACCCCAAGCCCACGCAGAGTAAGCCCGCCTGACTGGATTATCGATGCTTCGTGTTCTTGTACTTTCGACATTATTTCCAAACAGTATCCGCCCGCTGTTCGGAACCTTTGTTGAGCGTCAGACGCTGGGGCTGGCGGCACGGGGTGATGTTGAAGTCCAGATCGTTGTGCCGCGCGGCCTCCCACCTGCGCCGTTTGATCGGCACAGTCGCTATCACTCGGATGCAACTCTGCCAGTACGTGAAGATTGGCAGGGCATTCCGCTTTATCGTCCGCGTTTTCTCCATCTGCCCAAAATCGGTGCGCGCTATGATGCACGGGTGATGGTGCGCGCTCTGTTGCCGATACTGCGTGAGATCAAGCGCGACTTCGCCTTCGATGTGATCGCTGCTGAATATTTTTTCCCAGATGGATCAGCGGCGGTCGAGCTTGGTCGCAAGCTTGGCGTGCCAGTGTCGATCAAGGCGCGCGGGAGCGACATCAACTTGTGGGGCCACCGCGCTGATACCGGGCCGCAAGTCGTGGCTGCGGGCAAGGCTGCTGACGGGATGCTTGCGGTTTCGGCAGCGATGAAGCGTGAGATGGTTGCGCTCGGCATGGCTGAAAATAAAATCCGCGTTCATTACACCGGGGTTGATCGCGCTCTGTTCTATGTTCGTGATCGTACCCAAGCCAAACAAAAGCTTGGCATCACTGGGCCGTTGATTGTCACCGTTGCGCCACTAATTGAGCGCAAAGGCGTTGACCTTGTGATCGCCTCGCTGGCACAAATGCCGGGGGCAACGCTTGTCGTTACCGGGGCGGGGCCGGATGAAGCAAAGCTATGCGCGATGGCGACACGATTAGGCGCTGGTGACCGGGTGCGCCTGCTTGGCATTCAACCGCGCGCGGCGGTTGCCGATTGGCTAGCAGCGGCAGATGTGATGGCGCTCCCCTCCGCCTCTGAAGGGTTGGCCAATGCTTGGGTCGAGGCGCTCGCGAGCGGAACGCCAATTGTGATTGCCGACGCTGGCGGGGCAGGTGAGCTGGTTCAGAGCGAAACCGCAGGCAAGCTTGTCGCCCGCGATGCTGGTGCGATTGCCGACGCGATCAATGGCTTTATCGCCAATCCACCTGACCGTGCGTCTGTTTGTGCTAGCGTTGACCGCTTTAGCTGGGACACTAATCGCGACACACTTTATGATCATCTTCACGGCATCGTTGCCTCGCATAAGGCGACGCGGCCATGAGGGTGTTTATCGCTACACTGCTTTTATTGGCGGGCTGCTCCGAGGATCGGGGCAGTGCTGATCGTCCGCGTGACGTGCTTGTCCGTCTTGCCGATGATGAGGTCAAAAGCCTTGATCCGCAAAGCATTTCCGATCTTGCCTCACTCCGTGTTGCGGCGGATCAATTTGAGGGGCTAACGCGGATCAATGGTCGCGGTGTTGCCGAAGCGGGATTGGCGAGCGGCTGGACGCAATCTGCCGACGGCCTGATCTGGACATTCACGCTGCGACCAAGGCCGAACTTTTCGGATGGTACGCCAATTACAGCTCAAACTTTTGCGCGTGGGTTCGCCCGGCTGCGAGATGCTGCAACTGCCGCGCCTGCGCTCCCGCTGTTTGAGGCGGTGGAGGTGGTGGAAGCATCCGCGCCTGATCGCGTGACTATAAGACTGCGGCATCCGTTTCCGGCACTGCCCGAACTAATGGCGCATCCTGCGGTGGCGGCGCTCCCGCTCCACCAAGCAAAATGGACAGAGGCGCGGCCGCTCGTAACATCGGGCGCGTATCGCCTGACTGAATGGGCGCTGGGCAGCCATTTGCGGCTGTCACGCAATCCCGCATGGCACGGCGGCAGCGCTTCAATCGCCAAAGTCGAATGGCGGCCAGTGAGTGACAGTTTGACCGCGCTGCGGCTGTTCGAAGCGGGCGGGGCTGACGTGACGTCTGATTTCCCGTCGTCAAGGTTTGCGAAGCTGCGCCAGTCTCGTGCCGACTCGGTGCGTGTGAGCGACTATCGCGGCGCTTATTATTTCGCCTTCAACACTCGCAAACCGCCGTTTGACGATGCCCGTGTCCGCCGCGCTCTCAGTCTTGCGGTTGAGCGCGAGTGGATTGCCAAGGCGTTGCTTGCAACCGGAGTACAACCCGCGTGGGGGATCGTCCCCGGTGCGTTGAGCACGCTTGGTGCATACCGTCCCGAATTTGCTGATTGGTCGCGCGCAAAACGGCTCGCGGCGGCAAAAGCGTTGCTTGCCCAGGCAGGCTATGGCCCCGCGCGCCCGCTTATTTTTGAGATGCGGTTTAACAGTGACGTTGATCACCGGCGGATCGCGGTTGCGCTTGCCGCAATGTGGCAGCCGATAGGAGTCGAGGCGAAGCTGCTCAACAGTGAAGCTGCATTGCATTTTGCAAGCCTGCGACGCGGCGAGTTCGCACTTGCCCGCTCGGGCTGGATCGGCGATTTGTCAGCCCCTGAAAACTTCCTCGCCGTCCACCGCAGCGACGGCGGCCTAGTCAATTATTCGGGTTTCGCTGACCCGGTTTATGACAGACTGCTTGACCGCGCGCTAAGGCTTGGCGATCCACGCGCACGGGCAACCGCGATGCGCGCGGCGGAAGCCCGCTTGATGGCAGAAAGTCCGATCCTGCCGATCTATTATTATGTGTCCAAATCGCTGGTCAGCAACCGTGTTGCTGGCTGGTTTGACAATAGCGCGAATGCGCATCCAAGCGCGACACTGCGGTGGCGGACATGATATTACGCCCACTTCTCATCCTCGCGGCAGCGGTGGCGCTTGCGGGCTGTTCACGCGGTGACCCCGAAGCCCCGGTGACGATGAGCGTGATTACGCCGGCTGAAGCCCCCAAAGCAAAGCAAGCGCATACGGCGGATCAGAGTGGGCTGATCACCGCCACCGCGCAAGGTCTTGTGGCCTTTGATGGTGAGGGGCAGATTGAGCCGGCGCTTGCCGAACGCTGGATCGTGACTGACGACGGCTTTAGCATCATCTTTCGTATTCGCCGGGCATTATGGGCTGACGGTCGCCCGGTGACGAGTGCGGCAGTAGCGAAAGTGTTGCAGAGATTAATCATAGGGGATCGCCGCAACCGCCTGCAACCGATGCTTGGCGCGATTGATCGGATCATTCCGATGACAGGACAAGTGCTTGAAATCCGCCTGAAATCGCCACAGCGTGATTTCCTGCAATTGCTCGCTCAACCCGAAATGGCGATTACGCTTGATCGCCCGAGCAATGGCACAGGGCCGTACCGACTCCATTCAGTGCGTGATACAGTCACGCGGTTGCGGCTGTTACCGCCCGACGGTGAAGAGGCAAGCGCGGACGTGACCGAACGCAACGATATCCGCATCCGCCGTGAGCCTGCCTCGCGGGCAATCGCGCGCTTTGCCGGGCGCGAGATTGGCCTTGTGACAGGCGGTCGTTTTACTGCACTTCCACTGGTGCGCCCTGCTGCGATTGCCACCAACCAGTTTAGTATGGATGCAGCAAATGGCCTGTTCGGGTTGGCCGTTGTTGATGGCAGTGACGCGCTAGCCAGCGTCAACATTCGTCGCGCTCTGGCTATGACGATTGACCGTGAACGTTTAGTCGGACGCTTCGGCCTTAACACCTGGCGCGTGCAATATGCGCTGCTGCCGAGCCAGTTTGACAGCGCGAGTCCGCCCGCAGCACTTGAATGGGTCGGGCTGGACAAAGCCGCGCGGCTTGCGCGTGCGCGTGATTATCTTTCGGCGGTTGGCATTGTGCCCATAATCCGTGTTGGGCTGCCGTCTGGCCCCGGCGCGCGGCTATTGTTTGCAGCAATCGCTGCGGATTGGCGACAAATTGGGGTCAGCGCGGTGCGGGTGGCGATGAATGAGCCTGCCGATCTGCGCTTGATTGATGAGGTGGCGCCGCAGCGCGCGGCACTTTGGTATCTCTCACGCTTGTCATGCGAGCGCGGGTTTGCATGCAGTAGCATTGCCGATACAGCGATCCGCGCCGCGCTTTCAACAACAGTGCCAGCAGACCGCGCGGCGGCCATTGCCGAAGCTGATGCAGCGCTTGCTTCGGAACAGATTTTTATGCCGATTGCAGCGCCGCTGCGCTGGTCACTCGTCAGCCCGGCAATGATCGGCTGGCGCGCGAACAGCTTTGCCGCGCATCCGCTCCATCATTTGCGCAAAGCAGACCGTTAGGCTGCCCGCCACTGGAAAGCCGCCCAAGCCCATCCTATGTTGGTTGCGCAAGGAGTGCGATTGATGGCAATCAAACCGGATGTTATTAAGCCTTTTGACGGCGCAGGCGAGACGCTGACCAGCAGCAGCCCCGCAGCCGTGCGCCGCCGGATTGAGGCGCTTGAGCATCTGCTCGAAGGGCTATTCACGATTCCGGGCACCAACCGCAAGGTTGGGCTTGATGTTATTCTGGGCGTCATTCCGGTTGGCGGGAGTGCCGTCGCTGCGATCATGGGCAGCTATCATGCATGGGAAGCGCGTAATCTCGGTATGTCCAAAACCGCCTTTATCCGTATGGCGGGCAATATCGGTGTTGACGCTTTGCTCGGCGCGATCCCGATCATTGGTGTCGTGCCCGATTTCTTCTTTCAGTCAAACACGCGCAATATGAAGATCATCAAGAAACATCTCGATAAACATCACCCAAGTACAAGGATAATTGACCAGTAGGCTTTAACGCCAAAGCATCAACGCGCCGTGCGCCAGATCCTCACCCTCGCCCCGTCACCCGCGCCGCCAATATCACGCGGGCAAGCGCGTGGGCGGTAATCCGTGCCATAACAAATCCGCACTTCCTCAAGCCAGCCAATGTCAGACAGATCAAGCCGTATCGCGCTTGCGGGCACCCCCGGATTGGCGGCGACAAAGGCGGCGGTGAAGCCGCGCGCGTCGAGGGGGCTGCGCGAGAGCGCGTTCATATCGGGCGCTTTGATGCTCGTGAACAGACGCGTGGCACTGGCAAAATAGACGGCGGGATCGCGAGTGATACAACTGCCATGCTTGGCCCATTCGCGCTGCTGGAGTTGTGGCGAAGGCGTGCTGCAAAAATTCTGACGGACAAGTTCACGAGACAAAGCAGGCACCTTGCGGCACCAGCGCGGCTCACTTTGTCCTTCGGCATCGGGCCACAGCCCGTGGAGGATGAATCCGAAGCGCGGCTCGGCACCGCATTGGCTTGCAAACCGGCTTTCATTAACGCGCAATTTGCAGAACTGTGGAGACCATGACAGCGCGAGGACAAATCCTGAAATTGGTAATATCCGTTGCGATCCCGGCGGCGGATTTTCCGAACGTGGCGCTTTGAGCGCGGGTGGGATGGCGCATTGCGTGGCTTGCGCTTGCGCGGCGGTTACCGCGAATAATGAACCTATCGCCACAACCGCTACCACTCTTGTGATTCGCATCATTTTACCCCCTCAAAGTGTCAATCAAAATTGACATAGTTGACATAATTGACACCTATTCAATGAATCTGCGTCCTTCAGCTTTGGCCAGATACAATATTACTGACAGGAACGTATCATGAACTTATATTGAAATCAAGTCCTATATCAGCGGCCGGCGCAGACTGGGTTAGCCGCCCGACCGAAATATACGTCACCCCCGTCGCTGCCTTGGCGCGTATCGTTTCAAGCGTCACTCCGCCCGACGCCTCGGTCGGCACGCGCCCCGCGACGATGGCAACAGCCGCGCGCAAGGTATCAGCATTCATATTATCTAGCAGCAAATGCGTCGCCCCCGCCGCAAGCCCCGGCTCAATCTGGCTCAGCCGGTCAACCTCTAGAATGATCCGCTCGACGCCAGCCACGCGGGCACGGCGCACGGCCTCGGCCACACCGCCCGCCACCGCGACATGATTATCCTTAATCATCGCGCCGTCCCACAACCCCATCCGGTGATTGGTCGCCCCGCCCATTCGCGTCGCATATTTCTCAAGCACGCGCAGACCGGGGATCGTTTTGCGCGTATCAAGCAAGGTGCAGCCCGTGCCTGCGATGGCGTCCACATAGGCACGCGCCATCGTCGCAATGCCGCTTAGATGCTGAACGGTATTGAGCGCGCTCCGCTCCGCCGTCAGCATCGCGCGCGCATTGCCTGAAAGGCGGAGAAGGTCGCTGCCTTTGGGCACTGACGCACCGTCCTCGACGAGCATTTGCATCTCCATCGCCGGATCAAGATGCCTGAAAAACGCCACCGCAATCGGCAGCCCCGCGACGACAATTGCATCGCGACTGTCCATCACACCCGAAAACCGCGCGTCGGCAGGGATGACTGATTCGGAGGTGACGTCGCGGCCAGTGGGGCCAAGGTCTTCGCCCAACGTTGCCGCGATGAAGGCCGTCAGGTCAAATTGGGGAAGGGTGAATCTCATCAGAAAACCCTCGGAAATCTCACGAAGTTGACACTGAATCCGTAGTTTGTCCGGGCTTGCCTCAAAACAGAAATGTAAAGCGGGCCTATCATCGTTCCAGCTAAGCCAAAAGGGTGGCTGTAGGAAAGCGGAAAATGTCGGCGGACGTGTCTTGGCGGCTTGGCGGTCTTGGTGTGAGAAAATCTTGCGGCGGTGTGCGTGTTGAAGGCTGGGTTTGGTTCACGCCAAGGACGCCAAGCCGCCAAGAAGAAGAATTGATTCCTGCCTTCTTCGTGGCTTTGTGGCTTCGTGTGAGTCAAATTTTTCGCCAGAGTATATGCACCAACGTGCGGTTTTCGCAACGAAGCCACGAAGACGGAAATCTTCTCAAAAAGGGGGTTTTGAGTCTAATTGGCGTCATCAAGTATTTGATCGGCGCTGATTTTTGCTCGTTCGGCGTGATGTCGCATCTTAAATCCTTCTAGTTTGACATTAATAGCAAAAACGCTATATCAGAACAATGATGTGGTCGGTAGAAGTTCTGAACCTTGTCGTTCAGGCGGAGATTGAGGCTTTGCCCGAAGACATGCAGGCCAAACTGTTACGGATCATCAGTATGATTGAGCAACTTGGCTTAGAGCGAATGCGTGAACCTTATGTCAAGCATCTCGAAAAGCGGCTTTGGGAAATACGAATGACCGGGCGGGACGGCATCTCGCGAGCGATCTATGTGGCGGCGACTGACAAGCGCGTGGTAATTGTTCGGGCGTTCATCAAGAAGACTGAGAAGACGCCGCGCGCTGAAATCGAATTGGCCCATAAGCGGGCGGAGGCATTAAAATGAGCGACACGATTCCTTTCTCGGAAATTTCCGACAAGTGGTTCAAGAACCCCAGCTTCGTTCGCGAATATGACGCGCTTGAAGAGGAGTTTGCCCTCGCCACCGCGCTCATCGGTGCGCGCGCGCAGGCAGGCTTGACCCAGGAAGAACTCGCACAGCGGATGGGCACCACGCAAAGCGCCATCGCGCGGATGGAAGGCGGCAAGGGGCGGCCCTCAACGTCAACCCTCGCCAAGGTGGCAAAGGCAACGGGCACGAAGCTGCGGGTGAGCTTTGAGGTTGGATGAACAATTTCTCGGCGGCTTGGCGGCCTTGGCGTGAGAAAATCTTGTGGTGGTGTTCGTGTTGAGGGCTAGCTTTGGTTCACGCCAAGGCCGCAAAGCCGCCGAGAGGAAGAATTTATTCTTACCTTCTTTGCGGCCTTCGTGTGCGAAAATCAAACGTCGGCGCATGTGCTGTGGCGAAGAATTGACTCACACGAAGCCACGAAGGCCACGAAGAAGAAATCCATTTGCTTTTATGTGTGAATCACATATATCACTCCAATGGACATCGCTTATGATGCCGACAAGGATGAGATCAACCGCTTCAAGCATCGGCTGCCGTTAGCGTTTGGCGCGCGAGTGTTTGATGATAACGATCATGTCATAGTCTCATCGTTTCGGCCAATAGATGGCGAAGATCGGCACAAAGGCCATCGGCAAAATCGATGGCAAGCTTTACACCGCCGTTCACGTTTGGCGTGATGAGGTGTTACGATTGATTTCGGTAAGACGGAGCAATGACAGTGAACAAAAATACTATGATCGCAATCCCCGCAGACCCCACTGATCCGGAGGATTTTGATGTCAGTGTCGCTGGACTAAAGCGCGGCCTGATGGGTCGCCGCGTCCGCCAGATGCGTAACCGCCTTGGCATGAGTCAGGATGAGTTCGGCAAAGCCTTTGGCATTCCCGCGTCGAGCATTCGCCAATATGAAATCGGAAGATATATGCCGCCGCCAGCGGTGCGCGCTTATTTGAAGGTGATTGAGGCCGAACCTGAAATGGTGAAGCGCGCCGTCGCTGGTTGAGCAGCTTCTTGGCGGCTTGGCGGTCTTGGCGTGAGATAAATGAACGATGGTGTCCGTGTTGAAGGCTAGATTTGGCTCGCGCCAAGGCCGCCAAGCCGCCAAGAAGGGATTTATAAGGCAACTGGTTCCTGCCTTCTTCGTGGTCTTTGTGGCTTCGTGTGAGTCAATTCTTCGCCAAAACTCATGCGCCGACGTGTGATTTTCGCACACGAAGCCACGAAAAAGATTTTTGGTTAAAAGTGCATTCCGTCAGCCGTTGCCTAGATCGAGTCGAATGTGACCTATCTCTTGATCGAGATAGGTCACACGCCAACGCTTACCTTTGCGGTCTTTTGGAAACCAAGGCTCAGCGTTATCTACGCCTTCGCCGGAAACGCCATCAACAAGCACGACATCTACCCACCCATCAAATTCATTTATCGCACGCGTTGCATGGCGGATGCGCTTTTTATTTCCTGATTTGGACTGCCAATCTTCACCTTTATCGTCATGTTCACGACTGTCATAATACCAGTTTTTCGTATCAATTCCGCTCTTCCACAATGTAATGCAAATCCCATTATCACGTTCAGAAGTCCAATCCTGCCGTGGAACAGAAAGCTGGTAACCCAGTTTCCCGAATGCTTCACCGTATTTCATATTGACAATCCTTACCCCAACTCCACCCGCAACGTCCGTCCCACTGCCGCCGCCGCGCGGCGCAATGTAGATAGCGTCACCGACGGGTTTGTCGGATCAAGCAACCGATCCAACTGCCGACGGTCGGTTTGCATCCGTGCGGCCATTGCGGTTTTGGTGAGGCTTTGCGCTTTCATGGCTTTGCGGATTTGGTCGGCGATAATTTCCTTGATCGCATCCTCTTCACACGCAGCGAGCAGATTTTCGTTGGCGAGAAAATCGTCAAATGTTTCGTCGCTGATCCGTGCTTTCCCTTGGCTGTCCATTATTCAAGTTCCTTTTTGCGACGTAGCGCGAGATTGATTTCCTGTGGCGGCGTTTTCTGGGTTTTCTTCACAAAACCGTGGAGCAAAACCATGTCACCGGCCGTGATGCAAAACAGCGTTCGTGCGATCCGCCCCGACGAAATATCACTCCGAACTTCCCAAAGCCCGCGTCCGAGTGGCCGACAATAAGGCATCCCGATGGGCCAACCAAACTCAACCTTTTGAATGTCTTTGCCAATCACGCGGCGGTCACCGGGATCAAGCGAAACGATCCAATCCCGCACAGGCTTGTTGCCATTGGCCGCTTCAAAAAACCGCGCTGCGATTTTCTTGGATCGGTCAATACTCACAAACAATACGTGTCAAAAATGACGCATATTGTCAAGGTAGTTTCGCCGCCGCCATCTCCAGCATCCGATCCAGGCTCTTCTTCGCCGCCAGCCTCAGCCCTTCCTCGATCTCGATCCTCGGGCTTAAATCCCGCAGCGCCACGTAAAGTTTTTCCATCGTGTTGAGCGCCATGTAGGGGCAGATGTTGCAGTTGCAGTTGCCGTCGGCACCGGGTGCGCCGATGAACTGTTTGTGCGGCACCGCTTTTTCCATTTGGTGGATGATGTGCGGTTCGGTCGCCACGATCAGCGTGTTGCCGGGCATGTCCTTGGCATATTGCAGGATGCCGCTGGTGCTGCCGACATAATCGGCATGGTCGATGATGTGCGGCGGGCATTCGGGGTGCGCGGCGACGGGCGCGCCGGGGTGTTGCGCCTTGAGTTTGACCAGTTCGGTTTCGCTAAACGCCTCATGGACGATACACACGCCGGGCCAGAGCAGCATATCACGCCCGGTTTTGCGCGCGATATAGCCGCCGAGATGCTTGTCAGGGCCG
>JAYUIX010000227.1:0-49484 GCA_043765635.1 Sphingomonadales bacterium | reverse complement strand
GCGCCCGAAAGGCTGAGCTGCGCGCCGCTATTGATGCTGCCGCTGTTGGTCAGCGCGTCGGTTGCAGCGAGTTCAAGCGCAGTATTGCTGATAATCGCGCCATCATTGGTGATCGATTTGCCGCTAAGTTTGGCATCCTTTTGCGCCGAAACCAGCCCTTTTGCAGTGATCGTGAGCGCGTCCGCAGCGCTCAAATCAAGCGCGCCCGCAGTCGCAACTGTCGCGCCGATTGCAATGTTATTTGCGGCCAATTTAAGATCACCGCCAGCGCTCAACGTCCCGTCAAGCGCTGCGCTGCCGGTAACTATGGCATCAAGCGCTGCGCCTGCTTGGACGGTGCCGTTGCCCGTCAAATCACGACCAACGGTCAGCGTGAGCGCTTGAGTGGCTGATACGGTGCCAAGGTTTGCGAGGCTATCACGCGTTTTAAGGTTCAGCGCGCCAGCACTCTCAATCAGGCCTGCATTGGTGAGTGTGGTCACATCAAGCGCGAGACCGGTGCCGCTGCGCAGCGCGCCCGTCTTGGCAATGGCGACGCCGCCGGTGATTCGGGCGAGAAAGCCGCTGCTTGCGAGCGTCTCGCCTGCGAGCTGCACATCGCGTGCGCTGATATCGATCAGCCCGTCAGTGGCGATGTTGCCGCCGAGGGTGAGCGCGCTGGATGAAGCAAACAGTATGCCTGATTTGGCTGAAATATCGCTGGTCAGATCAATGCCAGCGCCAAGCGCACGGATGCTGATGCTGGCGTCCGAAGCGAGCGCACCGCCGCCCGAAACGCTGCTGCCTGATAGGTCAATGCTGCCCGCAGCTTCGATTGTGCCGTTTTGCGTGAAGCTGCCAACGGCGGCGAGCTTTGCGCCCTTGCCGAGGACGATATTAGCCGCCTGAACAAAGCCAGCGCCGCTGGTTGCGGTGAGTTCGCCGACTGAGAGGATGTTGCCTGCGGTGTCGAGCGTATCGCTTGCGTTAAGCGACAGGGTGCCGCCGCTTTGCAAGTTGCCCGTTGCGGCAATCGTGCGGGCTTTAGCGCTCACGCCGTCGATCCCCAGCGTCTTGCCTGAGAGGGTAATCGCGTCAGCGGCGAGGCTGAGGGCTTTGCCGCTTTCAGCAGTGCCGCTCTGGGTAAGTGTTGTCTTGGCCAAGAGATCAAGCGCGTCTGCGCCGTAAAGCGTGCCGCTGCTCTCAAGCGCTGCGCCTGCGGAGAGATTTGCGGTCTTGCCGCTGGCAGCACCTGCGTTGATGATATCGCCTGCTGCGGTGAGCGACAGCGCCTCGCCTGCAACCAATTGTGCGTCTGCCGTGCTCGTGATCGACCCTGCGTTTGCGACAAGCGCGCCTGCGGCTGAAACGGCCCCAGAAGCAGAAAGCGCGCCGCTGCTACTCAGGCGAATGTCGTTGTCCGAAACGGTTACGCCGCCGAGCGTGATCTCGCTGGCATTGGCACTAAGCGCGCCGCCTGCGTGGGTCTGACCGCCCAGGGTAAGCGCGTCAGTCGCGCTGAGATCAAGTGCTCCTCCTGATGAAATATATCCGCTGGCATCAAGAGACTTGGTGTTAAGCGCCACCGCACCGTCGGCAACAATGACTGAGGCCGCGCCACTCGTGAGTGCGCCGCCCGTGGTTGCCGAAAGCGTCGCGCCGCTTGAAAGCGTGCCCTCAAGCGCAACGCTTGCAGCGGTTAGGGTGACATCGCCTGCCGCTGCAACCGTGCCCGTAACACTGGCCTTGCCCGCTGCACTAACACGCGTGTTGCCGTTGGCGTTGACAGTGCCGCCAAGGCTGGCATCGCCGCCGCTGGTTAAGCGCGCATCGCCACCGGAAAGGATCGCACCGCTGTTGGTGAGGGTGGTTGCTGCGTCAACGCGCGCGCCGCCCATGCCAAGCACACGTCCTGCGTTGTCTACGCTCGCACCCGAAAGTGTGGCAACGCCGCCTGATTGGAGATCGCCGTCGCCACTGATGTTAAGCGCCTCGCGCGCTGCAACGCGCAAGTCAGCCAGACCAATTGTTCGGCCTGACAGCGCGACACCACGCCCGTCGATCGCAAGGCTGCCATTGGCGATAAGATCGCCGCCAAGCTGGAGTGTATCACCTGAAAGGCTAAGGCTGCCCGTCGCTTCGATGCTGGCATCACTGATCAGGCTCTTGCCGATTTTAACGCTGATGCCCTGCGCTGAAAACGCGCTGTCTTTGGCGAGAGTCGCACTGTTGGCGGTAAGGTTGATCCCCTCGCTCGCAATGGCGCGGACGCCGCTTGCTTGCACGCTGCCCGCAGCGCTGATCGTGAGCGTGCCTGATTGATCAAACCGGCCTGCGCTTGAGAGTCCCGCATATAGCCCAGCCCCGCCAAGCCGAATATCAGCCCCACTCTTGAGCGACACCGCGTTCGCAGCGCCAACGAAATCGCCAGCCAGCACGATATTGCCAGCCGCATCAATGCTGGTGGCACCGCCGCCGTAAACGCGTTCATCAATATTGACGTTGGCCTTTGACGTTATGCTAACGTCTGACGCCGAGGCCGCGCTCTTGACTGTAATCGCACCGTCAGCGCTAATCGCCAGCGGCCCTTCAAGCGCGTTGACCAGCCCTTGGAGGTTAATCCCGACGCCCTTGCCCGTCCCGATCAGGCGGATACGGTTGGCGTACATGCCGCCGAGCAGGCTTGAGTCAATCGCCAAACGGTCATTGCCGGTGCCGCGTACTGTGGCCGTGCGACTGGCATAATCAAAATCAGCGTTCCCGCCCGAAATCACCAGATCGCGCGCGAACAAGTTGGCATTGATAATCGTTGAGCCTGTAACAATATCAAAGAAATCGACATTGCCGCCAAGTAACCCCTGCCCCTCAATCCGCACATCGCCGCCGTCCACGGCAAAGCCCGTAAACGCGCCATCCGCGCCGAAGGTGATCTTGCCCGTCGAAAGCGCCGCGCGCGAAACGTTGATAAAGCCGCAGCCATCGCACGTAATCCCCGACGGGTTGGCAATAACGAGCGAAGCGCGCCCGCCAAACACTTCTAAAGCCCCGCGCAAATCAGAGCGCGTGCCGCCAGTGACTTCGTTCAAAATCAGGCTCGCTTCGCCGCTGCCCTTGAGGCGGCTGTTGGCGAGAATCTGCCCGCCAATCTGCGACTTGCCAATCTCTTTGCTGTTATTGAAAACCAGCCCTTCTTTGCCGACATTGAGCTTGGAAAAGACATTGTACGACGTCCCGTCGCTGCGCGGGGTCGCAATGTTAACAATCGGCGTGCCGCCTTGGGTGACATCAATCCGCGTGTTCGCGTTCGCTGCCACCACTGGCGGCGCATTTGATACAGGAACCCCCTGACCACGCGCGCCCGTCCAGCTCTGCGTCGTCGCTGCAACCGCAAATACGAGCGCAATCGCCGTGCCTGATGTCATCCGCTTCATACTACCCACCCAACCTGTTTGCGACTTGGCCATGCTTTTGCAGGCCATCGATCAAGAAAGTGTGGCGTAATCCCGCGTAGACTAAGATTTAGTAAATTTGATCCGAAATGGTGTGAAGTTATCAGCAAGCCTAAAGATAAAATACCATGCAATATTTGCGTAGGTTTTTTTGATATAGGTTTTTTTCAATGTTAACCCACATATTTCTATGACTCTGAAACGTGCACTGCTATCTGCAGCTCCAAAATCATATCGGGATAGCCAAATGATAGACGACAAAAATGCAACCGTGCGCCTTACTGCTGAGATCGTAATAGCCCATGTCAGCAATAACAAAGTCGCCATATCGGATATGGTGCCGCTTATTACCAAGACGCATATAGCGCTCGCTGGACTCAGTACGAAAAAGTCAGCGCACAGCGCCAAACAAGAACCCGCAGTTGCAATTCGTGCTTCGGTGAAGCCTGATTACATCATATGCCTTGAAGACGGTAAGCCATTCAAAACACTCAAGCGGCATTTGATGAAATTCTACGGGCTGACGCCGGATGCGTACCGGGCCAAGTGGAATTTGTCTGCTGATTATCCGATGGTTGCGCCTAATTATGCCGCCGCGCGAAGCGCAATAGCCTTCAAAGCCGGACTTGGTCGCAAACGCGGCTAAAGATAAGCGCAACAAAATCTGTGCAAAAAATGCACTGCATTTTGGTAATGGACAAAATAAATTCTATAAACCAATATGAGCCATAGCTTGTTACTAAGTACCGTGTAAAATCGGTATCGTCGCAAAAACGAGAAGACCGCAGTGATGAATGATAATGACACACGGAATGTACGTGCGCGGATGATGGCCGAACAGGCGGTCGCGCGCATGAATGGTAAGCTGCGCCGCCGCATTGATGACGATGCGTGTGAAGGTCTGGTTGAGGCGATTATCAAAACCGGTGAACCTGATAAGTTCCTGTTCCGGCCTGAGCCATTTCGCAGCGTCCCGCCGCGCTGGTCGCTAAGCGGGCTGATAGCGCGGGCGGTGCTTGCCATTCAACAGAAGCGGAAGCGCGGAAGTGAACAGGCCGATGCACGCGAAGCGCTTTCCTCTGCGCATTACAAAGTGCAGCGTAGTGGGGCAGTCGGGCTAATCATTACGCTGCTGATTGCGTTGCTGGTTGGGGTTACTGATGCGGCCAAGCCGCTTGAGCTTGGATTGCTCATGGGCCGTGATGCGGTACGGCGGACAGCGGCGAGCGGCGATATTGTTGTGATCGCCAAAGATGATCGCAGTGCAAAGCTGTTTGGCGGTATGCCGTGGAAGCGCCGCTATGATGCACAACTGGTTGATCGCCTGCGCGAAATGGGAGCGAAGCGGATTGTATTTGATCGAATCATGGCCGATCCGTCAAGTCCGGTCGATGATGAGGCACTCGCTGCTGCTTTTGATCGTGCACAAGGCAATATCTGGTTGGCTGTAACTCAGGAAATGAATACTGCGACAGAGAACTTTGACGCAGTTTTGCCCACTCTGTTGTTTCGTACCAGAACCAAGCAAAGCCATATCTGGGTTAATTATGGAATGTTTGGGAATATTGAGGAAGACATTGGTACAAATCTTATTGGTAGTAAATCATACCCGTCGCTGGCAGCAGTGATTGCTGGCCGAGATAGTCAGCTAAGCGCATTCCGCCCGGATTATGCAATTGATCACAAATCGATCCCGACAATTTCTGCCGCTGATATTGTGCTTGGGAAGCGCAAAAAGTCCGAAATTTATGGTAAGACCGTTGTTATCAGTGTTGTGTCGGATACATCGGCGTTTAAGTTTCCGGTATTAGGACAAGGCAGAGCCCCCGGAATATATTCAGCGGTCATTGCCGCCGAAACCATACGAACTGGAATCGCCCGCGAACTTAGCTATGCACTGCCACTGCTGATTTGTGCGATTATGGGTATCGCCTGCATTTTTAACAATCAGCGAAAACGTCGCGCGCTAATTTTGATCGGGGGCACAGCAATCTTGCTGTTGCTAATGCTTATCGGTGATCGCCTTCGCCTGCATGTTGAGATGGTGCCCGCACTTCTCGCGCTGATGATCATGGGTATTCGCGAGTCCACGCGCAGTAAGATCGTCACTGCAATGACAACGAATGAACTGACTGGGCTTCCTAATCTGTCACATCTCAGGTTCGTCAAAGGCTATCAAGACTGCATCGTCGTGGCGATCAAAATTGAGCGATATCTCCAGTTTATTGGACAGCGCTCGCGAGATGAACAAAAGATTTTGCTGCGCGCGATTGTTGCACGGATTAATGTGATCGCGCCTGATTGTTTGATTCATCAGGGCGATGACGGGATATTCGTCTTTCTGGTGCCGCCAGACTCGGGCATTGATGTCGATCCTATGCCGGGACAGCTTAACGCGCTGTTTACACAGGACTTTTTGGGGGTTCACGGGTTTCAACGAATTGGCATATCGGTGGGCGTCAACGATGACCTGGATTGCCCGTTTGGCGAGCGACGAGCGGTAGCGATTGACCGGGCGGAATTCTCAGAATTTGTTACTTTGCGGGCGGTGCAATGATATAATCGGTCAGAATTGCGGCATCGCCGCATTTGCCCAATCATTGTGAATCAAATTCGCGATGATTAGTCTTTCATGCGCGGCAGGATTTCCCTGCGCGCATCATGAAAGGTTGATATCATGTCGCATAAATCAAACCAAGCAAACGCGCCAAAGCGCGACTTATGGGATTGGCTTACGGGGGGCGGTAGTAACGGCGGTCGTAACTAATGAGGAGCCGAGCCACAGGGCGTCACCCCGCCCTGTGGCTTGGGTGTAACGCCGCATTTACCCAATCATTGTGAATCAAATTCACGATGATTAGCCTTTCATGCGCGGCAGGATTCCTTGCCCGCATCTTGAAAGGTTGATATCATGTCGCATAAATTAATCAAAGCCAACGCTCCAATCCGTGGCTTTTGGGATTGGCTCGGCGGCGGCGGTCGCGGCTAATTGAGCGCGCTGGCGACAGGGCGTCACCCCCGCCCTGTCGCTTTTGCCAAATTCTCACCGCACCGCGCTTAGGCAGCCCGTTTGTTCGTATCCACCGCTACATCCACCGTCTTCATCTCACCGCTCCTAATCCGCGCTGCGATCTCACGGCGCGCTTGATCAATCTTGGTGGCGATGCGCTTGGGACTGAACGAGCGGTTCTGTTTGGCTGTAGCACTGATATCATCAAGCGCGCGTTGACACTCTGCAAGGCGCGGATCGCCGTGATTTTGTTCGGTGGTATTAGCAAGAAAGAGCGTCGCAAGCCGATCCTGATGCGGTGATCCACGAACATAATATTCGGGAACACACACCGTTTGAATCAAAAATTCGAGATGCCCCGGTGTTTGCTGAGCGATCCCGACACTTATTGCAGTCGAGATCTCACGCACCCGTTCAAGTGCGCTTTGTGCGTCATGAAGTGCTGGCGTGATGATCCCGTAATTGGCAGCGTCCAATAGCGCTGCTTGGAAGATCGGCCCTTTGGGATCGCGTAAAAAGCCGAGTTCCTGAGATGCAGGCGTAAGCTGTGAACGCGGCGCACTTGCGACATTTGTTAATTTGACCACAGCCGCCATCGCCTGATCTTGAGCCTCAGGCAAATAATCCTCAAGCTCACGCTTGGCGCGCGCGATTGGGCGCTGATAACGCCGCCCAAGCGACGCATCACGTTCGGGCAATATCGGTAAGCCGCTCACCCCGAGTAGGCTTTCAGGAAAGAGCGCAGCAGGAATTGGCTGGCCTTTTAATAAGCAAGCAATCGCTCGGTGATCTTTATGAACAAAGCTGAGCGTTAATGCTTCATCCCAAATGTTTTTGCTTGGGCCACAGATTTCTACGCCGTAGCCAGCGGCGTGTGCGATTTGTGCGGCGTGGAGCGCGAGGGCGCGCCGATTGCCAAAACGAAACGGCGAGATCGCATGAAGTTCGCTGATATGATGGGCAAGCGCATCGAAGAAATCATCACGCGAGAGCGATTTAAGGTCATCATCACCTGCAAGCGCGATAAAACGTTGTTCAAGCGAGGATGCAATGAGCGCGGCGTGTGCAAAGTTACGCGCGCCCCAAGCGAGTGCACTATCACGGATTTGCCCTGCTGCACTGTGTGTCGCACCAAAAAGTGCCCCGTGAAGCGCCACAAACCCATCCGCTGTGAGTGTAGGTTCTGCGCTGCCAAGTGCTGCAAGAGCGGCACCAAATGAGGGTTTTTCAAAAGCAGTCATAAGGGTCGCCTCGCTTTCTATATTCAAAAATCCCGTGACAGTGCGTAGTCCCGGTAGTGCATTTACGCAATGACATCGCGCAGTTCAAAGGCGGCTAATCATATTCATCCGCCAACATCAGCATAAGAATACGTGCGGTAGTAGCTTCGTCCCATGGCGTGGTACTCGGCTTACTAAGCGTTAAATCGTGATAGCTAATTTCCCAGAAGACGACATTGCGCCAGCCTTCGCCGTCGGGTGTATAGCTTGTCCACGCGCCGTCGCTTTGTTGGAACACCACGCCAAAATCGCGGTCACTCTCGCTGCTATAACCCAAGTTCCAACTATCATAGCTTGTAACGCAGGCGCGCACGGCAGTTTGATCCTCGACGCTGAGCTGCATGAAGCCGTGGGTCAGCCAGATTATGGTATCAATGCCGATACGCGCGCGCGCTGCGTCATTGAGCTTGGCAGTGGCTGCACGCTGATCAGGGGTTGGGGCTATGAACATGAACGCACCCGCCTTAGGTAGGCGTTCCAACTTGCGTCACCGGGGGGATATTCGATCTCAAGGCTGCGGCCACGCGCGGTTAAATGTGCTGTCGCCCGCACGATGGCTGCTGCGGCCTCACCGTCGTGACGCGCATAAATGATAATACGCCTTATGCTGGCGGGGATGTCGATCAATTCGAAGCGCGCAGAACCAAAGACTGGCCAGACGGGGATGCCTTGCGCACCAACGATCATCGCACTTGCTGCCTCTTCGGCGCTGTCAGCCAGCCGCAATATCCTGTGCGGCGTCACCCCCCACCGTCCAAGACCGCCGACCGGAAAGCCAACGATACGTTTGGGTCGAGCGATGTCAGCTAAGCAACCGTCCGCACTGAGAATGGTTTGCTGTATAGCCACCAACCCATCGTCATCGCGAAGTGCAGCAAGCATCGCAGGATAACAGCGTCGCTCTGGGCCACTCCCAATTGGACAGGCGCTTAGATAACGCAATTCAGCAGGGCAAAAGTCGATGCCCTGCGCGCGCAAATAGGTTTGCGCCGGGGTGCCCTCTATTGGCTGCGCACCCGCCCACTGCGCGCCTGCAAGCGCTGTAAGTTGGTGCATCGGCCCGACAGAGTGCGGTTTGCGGGTGCTGGCGATATCGCGTGACGCTGCGTGTGTGTCGTTCATTGGTGGCAACCCTGCGTGAGAATGCTACATCTTTTGTGTGCTGTTTCCACACATAAACTGCAATTCAGTATAAATCCATAGTGAAAATAAGGGGCAATTATGGAATATCCGTTAATCCACGAATATGAACTGACCACGCGTAGACCAGAGGGTGGCAAGGTTGAAGCTGCTGAACTCATTCAGCGTGATGATGGGAAGTGGCAAATCCATGTCCGCGTGAGTTGGAAGCCGCCTAGCTTCCATTCAGTGGCAAAATTTACCTTCCTAGAAATCAAACGTTATTCACTCGCAACCACGGCTTTGCGCCATATTGTCGATAAGTATAAATTTTATGGCCCCATCATCGTCCATGCCAAGGAAGGGAGACTTGCAAAAAATCTGATATAGTGCTTGCATATCTTCAATATGTATTTATACCGATTTACATATTGGAGGTCAGGCAATGCCCCAGAGTCGCCAACGTAAAACTACCGCATCAGCACCCGTTGCTGTGCTTAAACCTATCTGCCCGCATCTGCTGGCAACCAAACCGCTCTCAAAGCGAAGGCCGGTCTCGCGTATCAGCGGCATCGTCTGTCAGCGCTTAACCGTTGCAACGTATGCGCGGTGGCCTCGTCCGCCGCTGCAAAATGTTCGTCGCCGTGTGCGATGCCTCATGTCCGCAACTATGTTTCGGGTCGCGTTGCCAAAAGGCAGCACCAGATCGTTCACACATGGCTTTGCCGCAGTAGCGTTTATGCAAGGTCCTATGTGAATGCGGACGTCCGTGGCGGTAGCGGCTCGCGACTGCGACCGCGAGTGCAAGGGGTTTTGCAGGCTGCCGCCACGGATTAGACATCAACGCCGTCAGCGGTTGTCAAAAGATAGCGTGGGTTAAGTGAGGGATCAGGTGGTACAATTTTCTTTTGGTAATGAAAGAACCGCCACGTTACGCGCAGCGGCGCTAAGCTCAATGGTTTTGGCGCTCGAAGCGCTCGACCGCTTGGGCGATGAATTGCCAGCAGCGGCTACGCTTCAACACGCCATTGACCGTCTCTCATACCGTGACAATGGTTATGACAAAATTATCGCCCTAGACCGCGTTTCGCGCAATTGACGGCGCTGTGGATACGCGGTTCAACCTCGTTGTGGATGGGAGCATCCTTCCTGATTTCACCAGCCCACAAGGTCTTGCGTCAGCGGAATTGCTTACACAGTGGAATGCGCGCTTTGCTGCGCGTTTCGGTACCCCGTTGCTGAGTATGCAAGGGCGCCTGTTGATGCTCGTTGCCGAGCGTGTTTCAATGCCGCAAAGCGAGGCCGAACGGGTTCTGCCGATCGCGCACCGAACATTCTATAATATGCTCAGCAGCTTAAGAGACGCAGAGCTTTTGATTGTTGAGACCGATGCCACTGACGGTCGCATGCGTCGGTTGCGCCTCGGCGAGACATTTGGATTAAAATCTGGCGATCCCTGAATGCTGGCCTTGACTGCTGGAACATTAAAATGGGGGCATTTTCTTGAATGTGATTTGAAGCCTTGCTTCAAGTTTTTGTAATGAAGGAAATGGTTTGTGGGTATTGAAGTCAGGCAGCTGCGATATGCTGTCGCCACAGCGGATGCATCGAGTTTTGCAGGCGCTGCTATCAAGCTCGGCGTCAAACAATCAACGCTTAGCAAGCGTATCTCCAGTTTGGAACGCCTGCTTGGCATTAAACTGTTTGAGCGCACAACGCGCGGTGCAGTCCCCTCAGAATCTGGCCGCGCACTCCTTGATGTTGCGCGGCGCATTCTCGGCGATATCGACACGTTTGAGACAAGCGCTCACCCGCTTTCTTACGGCAAGGCAGGGCGGATCGTCATCGGCTTTTCAGCATCGCTGTGTGTCGGCAACCTTAAATGCACGCTCAGTGACTATCTTGACCGCTTTCCCGGCGTCCATTTCGCAGGGGTCGAAGCTGGTAGCGAGCGGCTATGTAGCGGACTCCAATCACGCACGATTGATATTGCCATCCATAGCGGCGATTTGTCTGGCACTGGCCTTGTCAAACGCGCGCTTTGGTCTGAGCGGCTGATGCTGGCGCTCCCCCAAGATCACCCGCTCGCAGATGTTGCGCAAATATATTGGAATGATTTACGCAGCGAGGCGTTTGATATTCCAAACTTAGGCGGCGGGCCAACGATATCAGAGATTATCTCACGCCGTTTGTCAGCGCTCGGCCACACCGCTAACATTGCGCTCCAAGAGGCCACCCAGGAAAATATCCTCGGGCTAGTCTCGCTTGGCAAGTCAGTCACGCTCGTTACTGAAAGTGCGCTTGGAATTACCCGGCCTGCGCTTGTTTTTCGTCAAATTGAGGAGCCAAACGGAAGCGCACGGCTCGACTATAGCGCCTATTGGCATAAGGAAAATGATAATCCAGCGCTTAAGGCGTTCTTCTCACTCATCGACCTGCGCTACCCTGCACCTGATTGAACGCTCGCGCGCCGCGCTTTCAAAAACGCACGGTCTGTTGCCATAAAACGGGCAAGCATTGGCGCGATGAGCTTTTCAGGGGTGACGCTGGCCTGCCCTTGGCCAAGAACGCCCGCATAAGCGATAAGGTCACGGTGAACCTGGGCAGGCAGATCAACGCTGACGCGCACGGGCTTGTCAGCCCCGAGATCAGCCAGTTTAAGTTTTGTCACCTCGCACTCCTTAATGGCCTTATTGCTTCCAATATCAAATCCTTGGTCACGATCACACGTACTGGAAAGCCTGCGCGAATGGTAAGCGTTGGCGCAACGCTTAGCTGCTTTTGAACCACTTGCTGTCCGGCTTGATTGATGCTGTCCTGCGTGCCGTTCTGGAGCGCGCGGGTCAGTCGGTCATCACTCCCTGAACCCAGTTCAGCACCAATCCCAAGTATCGTCGAGATCAGTGCGGCTTTGGCGAGGCCGCCGACATGATAATCAACCCCGTCCTCAAGGCCTGCAAAGCCTGCTGCGTCAGCGCCTGGCTGACGGTCAAGCAGGATTGAACGACCATCAGGCATGATCAGGCGGTTCCAAGCCAACAGGACGCGGCTTTGGCCAACGGATATTTCAGCGTCATAGTCGCCGATCAGCCGCGCACCTTGGGGGATAAGCAATATCTGCCCTGTCGGACTGTCATAGACATTCTGCGTCACTTGGGCGGTAATTTGGCCCGGAATATCTGAGCGAATCCCCGTGATCAGCGCTGCTGAAATAAGGCTCCCGGCTTGAACGATATTGGGGTCAAGTGGTGCTGATAGTCGGTCACTGGTGGTAGTGCGCCGATCAACGGCCCCGCTTAGAAACGCGCGTTTGCCAAGCTGATCGCTTGGCTTGGCCGCGCTCTCTGCTAAATTTGTCGAGGGGCTCGTCGCAGCCACTTCGATGTTTTGAGGCAAAGCTGCAAGTGATTGCTCTGTCGCTTCGGGCGCTGATGCGCTGAAGCCGCTGCTTGCCCCAAGAAACAACCGACTTGTGCGTGCAGCATCACGCTCTTGAAGCGCAAGATGACGCGCGCCGTCTGCTGGGTTTAGCTGTCTGATCGCGCCTCCATCTGTAGCGGGTAGCCCAGCAACGGCATTTTCCTGCTGTGCACGAAATATCGGGCCGCCCAAGTCTCCAGGAAGCGCTGGGCCAAGCTTGGGGATTTGGCTATAATCTTTGGGTGCCGTATCAAGTGTTTCTGCTGTCGAGCGGTTGGTGGTTGTCAAAAGTTCAGCAGGCGGCGCTTCGACTTTGGTGTGTAGCGCATAAGCAAATGCGCCGCCGATCACCGCTAAGAGCGCGCAACTGCCAATCATCACGTTTTTTCGAGAAATCCGCATGACGCTTGGCAGTTCGGGGTGCAAACTTGTAATGGCTTTTGGTGACGCCACGGGGTCTCTAGGAGCCATTGGTGCAGCCGCTTGAGCTTGCGCGACAGGTGAGGCGGCGCTCACCGCGCTACCTTAGCAGGACTGCTGATAATCCTTACCTTTTGCACTGAGCGCTTATCACCAAGCCGCAGTTCTGCTACGTCGAACAGACGGTCAACGACCATATGACGGCCTGAAATCCTATAGTTGACGAGTTCGGCTTCACCGCCTGCACCAATCACAAACAGCGGTGGCATTTCGCCTTGGGCGATGTTTGGCGCAAATTCGATAAAAACCTGTTTGCCATCATCAAAAATGCGCAAAGGGCGCCACGGCGGCTTATCGCCTTCAAGTTTGTACCCAAAATTGAGCGCACTCACATCAATGCCGCTTGCAACAGGCGCTGCGGTTGCTGCTGCCGCATTCGCATTCGCACTGCGCAGTGCAATCAACTCGTCTTGGGGATAAATCCACGATATCGAGGCCATATAAGTTGACGGGTTGGCGCGCAGTTCAAGATGGTAAGTGCGCCTGTCAGTGTTGATGATAAGGTTGGTCATCAAATCTGCGCGCGTTGGTTTAACGAGAATATGGACGCGTACATTCGCGCCGCTCCCGCTGATCGTATCGCCGATGATCCAGCGGACGGTATCGCCCGCCGCGACTGGCCCCGCGCCAACCAATTGCTCACCCTCTTGAAGGGCAATATCGCTCACTTGGCCCGGCCGCGCATAGACTTGATAGAGCGCGCCGTCAGCGTAAGCATAGCGCTGGATCGCATTGCTAAAACCGCTGGGTTCAGGTTCAATAAGTGCCGCATCATTGGCGGCGCCAACTTGGTCACGGGGCACAACTGAGTGAGTGCGCCGCGCAGCATGTGCATGTATTTTCAAGGAGGTGTGCTTGAAACGTCGGGCTAACCGCGGAGGCAAGGCACCCGTGGTCGCCGTAACCGCAGCCGGGTTTGACACTCCATGCGCTATTTGGGGCTTTTTGGCTGTCGCCAAATCAACCGGTGAGGGCGCATTAGCTAAGGCAGTGCAACTCAGCGCACTCGTCAATATAAGCGCAACGCGCAGGCCTTGGCTGCAAAGGCTACTGTTATGCAATTTACGATAGGGTGACTTTATCATGATCCAAGTTCCTTTGACCAGTTGATAGCGCTCACGAACACGCCCAGCGGGTTTTTGCGCAAAGCGTCGGGGGTGCGCTGTGATTGGAGCGCAACGGTTACAATCGCTGACCAGTGGCTGGTCTCTGCAAGGCTACCATCAAGATAGCGGCGCTCGTTCCAACTAATGCGGAAGCTGTTCGGCGAAGCGCGGATGACGCTTGCAACGTCAACCCCGACTTGTTCTTTGCCTACGCGCGCAAAAGGATCATTGCTGCGCGCATATTCACTCAGCGCTGCTGCCCCCTTATCAGTGGTAAAATCATAGGCTCTGAGCCAGTTTTCACGCACGACAATCGGATCAGCGGCAACACTGCGGACGTGTTCGATAAAACGCGCCAAGTGAAAGGCAATTTGCGGATCGGTCGGATTATAGCTGGCGTCGGCAGGCGCTACGGCTTGCGCTTCGCCGAACTTATCAACTTGGACGACCCACGGCACGATCGTGCCGCGTGCGCCCTGCCAGATAAGACCCGCTGTTAGCCCGCTGGCGAGCGCAAGCGTGCCAAAGAAAGCTAGCCGCCAATTTGTCGCTTGGACGCGCGCTGAACCCATCCGGTCATCCCAGACTTGGGCTGCGCGGTGGTAGGGTGTTTCAGGCTCAGGGCTGTGCCCATAACGGATAGATGATCTACTAAACATGCGTTCAATCCTTTTCGCTAACATCAACAGTTGCACCAGCCCCGCCGCCGTCGCCCGAACGCAACGTGTGCGCCGCTGTACTTGCGCCTTGCGAAACGGCTTGGCGCTGCTTCATCGTTTTGGCCCAGGCAGGCTGCTCATTTGCACTGCTTGTGTTCGACGCTGAGCCGGCGCTGGCTTCGCCGTCGGCGGTGGCTCCACTTGCCGCGACTGCGCTGCTTGCGCCGTTCTCAAAGCTTGATTTGAGCGCATCAGCAGCTCTGCGTAAGGGCGAGGCCGCAGCACCTGCAGCAGACTTTCCTACGGCGCCGATGCCGCAAGCAGCTCCTGAGATCCCGCTTTTTCCAGCAGCGCCAAGGCTATAGGACGCCGTTCCGCTGCCTGCGGCGCGAGCGCTGCCATGTGCAAGTCCTGTGGCAGCGCTTGCAACGCTACCCGCTGCTAACCGCGCCCCAGCGATCCCGCCTGCCGCAAGTCCGCCAGCGGCCAAAGCCGTGCCTACCGCAGCGCCTCCGCCAAGCTGTGGCCCGCCTGAGACGATGCCGCTGGCAATGCCGGGGCCAAAGATACCAAGCCCAAGGAGCGCAAGGCTCGCGAGTACAATGGTCATCGCGTCTTCGATTGTTGGTTCAGCGCTGCCAATCGCTGCGGTAAATTCTGCAAAGAGCGTTGAACCAATGCCAATGATGACGGCAAGGACAAGTATCTTAATGCCCGATGATACGACATTGCCAAGCACACGCTCAGCCATGAACGCGGTTTTACCAAAGAGGCCAAAGGGGATCAGAACAAAACCGCACAGTGTCGTAAGCTTAAACTCAATGAGCGTCACAAAAAGCTGAATCGCCAGCACAAAGAAGGCTAGCAAAACGGTTGCCCATGCAAAGAGCAAAATGATGATCTGGATGAAATTCTCAAAGAAGCTGACATAACCAACCAGCCCCGCAATCGCTTCAAGGATCGGACGTCCTGCGTCTAAGCCAACTTGGGCAACGCGCCCCGGTTGGAGCAACTCAGCGGTCGTAAAGCCCGTGCCGCTGGCCTTGAGACCAAGTCCGGCAAAGCTCTCAAAGATAATCCGCGCTAGGCTGTTCCAATTGCCAATGATGTAGGCAAACGCACCAACGAACAAAGTCTTCTTGATTAGGCGCGCGATAATATCGTCAGCCTCGCCCATGCTCCAGAAGAGCGCGGCAAGCGTTACGTCGATGACGATCAGCGTCGTTGCGATATACGCGACTTCGCCTTGAAGTAGCCCGAACCCACTATCGATATAGCGGGTGAAGACCTCAAGAAAGCGGTCGATGACCCCAGTGCCTTCCATGTCAGCGGCGCCCGCCCAAGATAGGCCCAAGTGGTGGCGCTTTTTCGGTGCTGGCGCTCGCCTGTAGCGCATCTGAGTCATTACCAAGCGGGGCTTTATCTGTGTTCCCGTCCAATTGTGCATTCGCTGCGACATTAGACATGAAGAAGCGACTGCGGTTTTGCGCCCACGCGCGCAGGCAGGTTTCGTCATTAGCGCCTGCCGCACCAATGGCTTGGCAGCGGCGCAGCTGTTCGCGCAAAGGGGCGCTGTCACTGTCGTCAAGCACCATAGTTACCGTGTCAGTTGGGACAGTGGGTGCGGTCTGCATTTTGAGCGCAGCGAAGGCTATCGCGACGCCGACGAAAGCGATGGCACCGATGCGCGCTAAGCTTTTGATTTCCATGTTCATATACCTTCCTAATTATGAAACATTGAAGCGGCACCGGCCCGGTAAGGGGTGGGCGCGCCAAGGAAGCGCCTAAGCTGCTCGCGTCCCTGCACTTGGGCGGCTGCGCGCTGGGCTGCGTCCAAAGACTGCGCGCGACCGACCGACGCCATCATTGCGGTTAAATCAGCAAGCTGCTGCGATTGGAGCGCAAGCAATTGATTGCCTGCTTGGGCAGCCTGAAGCGCCCCGCTTGAAGATTGGCTCGCACTCACCAGCGCATTGACCGAAGTTCGTGCGCCCTCGATATTACCAACGACGCCGGCTTGTACTTTCAAAGCATCTTCAAATGCGCCGATACTGGTTTTCCAGCGACCTTCTGCGCCTGCGACAAGCGTTTTTTGCGAAGCGGTCAGATCGATATTTTTATACTGGGCGGCAAACTGGGCTTCGATTGCCTTGACGTTATAAGCCATGCGCTGGGCCTCAGCTAAGAGTTGCTGCGTCTGACGAATTTGCGCTTGAAGCGGTGCCAATATTGTGAGCGGTAATTTGGTGAGATTCTTGGCTTGGTTGATGAGCGACGTCGCCTGATTTTGAAGCGATTTGATCTGATTGTTAATCTGCTCAAGCGAACGAGCCGCTGTAATAACGCTCTGCGCATAATTGCTTGGATCAAACACAATGATGGCAAAGGCTGGCTGAGCCGCCGTGAGCGACAGGATAAGCGCAGCGCAGCTGCTAACTAAAGTGCGGCGAAAACGTGAAATCATCATGATACTTGCTCCTCGATATTGGGGGAAAGATTGGGTAAATTGCCAAGCATATCGGCAGCCCAGGCGAGTCCTCGCTGGCGCAACCAAGCGCCTGCAAAACGCTCAGCACCCTGTTCAGCAGCAAGGGCCGCAATGCGCAGTTGGTCTGATTTTGACGAGGTTGCCGTGAAGGCGAGCGCGATCTCGCCAAGGCCAAGCTCGAACAGCCGATTACCCGCTGCACTCTGGCAGTAATAATCGCGCTTGGACGTCGCACTTGCGACAATCTCAATCTGGCGGTCATTGAGGCCAAAGCGGCGGTAGATGCTCATTATCTGCGGTTCGCTCGCGCGCTCATTGGGTAGGAATATCCGCGTCGGGCAACTTTCGATAATCGCAGGTGCGATTGGGCTCGTTTCAATGTCAGCAAGGCTTTGCGTTGCAAAGACGACACTGGCATTCTTTTTGCGCAGCGTTTTGAGCCATTCGCGGAGTTGGGCTGCAAAGGCGGGGCTATCAAGTACGAGCCAGCCCTCATCAATGATGATCAAGGTCGGTGATCCGTCAAGTCGCGCTTCGATCCGGTGAAAGAGATAAGAGAGCACGGCAGGCGCTGCGCCTGAGCCAGTCAACCCTTCAGTCTCAAAGGCTTGAATACGTGCTTGCCCGAGCCGCTCACTCTCGCCGTCGAGCAATTGGCCGTAAGTGCCGCCAATACAGTATGGGCTAAGTGCTTGTTTAAGCGCGCTTGATTGAAGCAATACCGCAAGGCCTGTGAGCGTGCGTTCTTCGATTGGCGCACTGGCAAGCGAGGTCAGTGCTGACCAGAGATGGTCTTTGACCTGCGGATCAACCGCAACGCCCTCACTGATTAAAATCGCAGTAATCCATAGTGCTGCCCAACTGCGCTCGCTTGGCTGTTCAATGCGCGCCAGCGGTTGCAGTAATATCGGCGAGGATCCGCTCGCATCATCGCCAGCGTAGAGGCTGCCACCCAAATCTTGCCAGTCACCCCCCATTGCAATCGCAGCAGCACGGATTGACCCGCCGAAGTCGAAGGCAAACACTTGCGCGGCGGAGTAGCGGCGGAACTGCATCGCGATCAACGCAAGCAACACTGATTTGCCAGCCCCGGTTGGGCCGACAATCAGTGTATGTCCAACGTCGCCAACATGGAGCGAAAAGCGAAACGGCGTTGACCCTTGCGTCTTGGCATAGAATAGCGGTGGTGCTGCGAAATGCGTATCAGCTTCTGGCCCTGCCCAAATCGCTGACAAGGGGATCATGTGGGCCAAATTAAGCGTTGAAATCGGAGCCGCTCGGACGTTGGCGTAAACATGGCCCGGCAAACTCCCAAGCCACGCCTCAACCCCGTTCATGCCTTCACTAATCACGGTAAAGTCACGGCCTTGAATGACTTTTTCAACAAGGCGAAGTTTTTCAGCCGCGATGTTGGGATCGTCGTCCCACACCGTAACCGTCGCTGTAACATAGGCTTGACCGTGGATATCAGAGCCTAGCGCCTGCAAGGCCAGATCAGCGTCCGCCGCCTTGTTCGACGCATCGCTATCAAGCATGACCGAGGCTTCATTAGTCATCACTTCTTTTAAGATGCCCGCAACTGACTTGCGCTTGGCAAACCACTGACGCCTGATTTTGCTGAGCAATTTGGTCGCGTCGCTTTTATCAAGCATGATCGCACGCGTTGACCAGCGGTAGGCGAAGGCCAGTCGGTTCATTTCGTCAAGAATGCCGGGGTGCGTTTCACTGGGAAAACCGATCACAGTGAGCGTGCGCAGATGTTTATCCCCGAGCCGAGGCTCAAGTCCGCCTGTCAGGGATTCGTCAGCAAGCAGCGCGTCCAAATAGATCGGCGTTTCTGGAACGCGGACACGCTGGGCTTTGGTTGAGACGGTGCTGTGAAGATAGGTGAGCGTGTCAGCATCATTTAGCCACGCCACTTCGGGCACAAAGCCTTCGATCAGCTGGAGCAATCGGTCAGTACGGTCAACAAAGCCTGCAACCTGTGCATTTGCATCAACCCCGCTTTGGGCACGGCCCTCATACAGCCAATTTTCAGCGCGCGTTGCGTCCTCGGCAGGCGGTAGCCAGAGGAGTGTTAGGAAATACGCACTTTCATAATGTGCGCCTTCCTCGGCAAATTGCTCTGCGCGCTCAAGATCAACAAGCGCTGAAGCCGCATCGGGTAACTGGCTCTTGGGATAATCCTGCGCTGCACGTCTGACCGCTTCGACAAAGATCGCCCAACCAGACCCCAAACGCCTAAGCGCGTTATTCAATCGCGCCGTCGTTGCAACCAGCTCAGAGGGTGTAGCTGAGTCGAGATCAGGCCCGCGAAAACGCGCAGTGCGCTGAAATGATCCATCTTTATTGAGGATTACGCCCTCGCCGATAAGCGCTGCCCACGGGAGAAAATCAGCAAGCCCAGCGGTTCGGTTGCGGTATTCGCGTAAGTTTAGCATGGGTTGATCCTTCAAACGCGCATAAAGCTTGGAAAACGTAAGTGACGCCGTGCGACCTCGACAAATTGGGGGTCGCGCTTAGCCGCCCAGACCCCGAGCAAATGGCCAACTGCCCAGACTACGAGACCAACCATCCAAAGCCGCAAGCCAAGGCCGATGGCACCTGCAAGCGTACCGCTTGCTATTGCGAGGCCTCGCGGTGCGCCGCCGAGCAGGATGTGCTCAGTGAGCGCACGGTGAACCGGAATGTAAAATCCCTGCGCTATGTTTGCTTGGTTGTCGCCGCTCATGCGACAAACTCCGCACCACTGATCAGCGCGCCGCCGCCAAACGAGAAGAACGATAGGAAGAATGAGCTGGCTGCAAACGCCACTGAAAGCCCAAAGACAATTTGGATCATCTTTTTACCGCCGCCGTTCGTGTCGCCAAACGCCAGCGTGAGGCCAGTTGCAGTAATGATGATCACAGAAATGACTTTGGCGACTGGTCCTTGGATCGACTCAACGATTGATTGGAGTGGGCCTTCCCACGGCATCGACGACCCTGCCGCATAAGCCGGGGTGGCGAGCATCACCGCGACGAACCCCGATAGACAGAGTGCGCCAATGCGAGAGCGTAGGCGGGTAATATGATTGATCATTGAGCTTCTCCTATTGAAAATGTCGGTGTGTCTGGATTGATGGCTGTGAGCTGGTAATCACCGTTCGCGCCAAGCCCTTCGACGCGCGCGAGTTCGCCCAAACGGCGGCCAGTGCCGTCACGCACCAAGACCGCGATGATGTTGATCGTTTCAGCAATGAGCGCGCGCGGGACGGTGACGACCGCCTCTTGGATAAGCTGCTCCATCCGCCGCAGCGTACCCATCGCTGAGCCTGCATGAATTGTCCCCACGCCGCCGGGGTGCCCAGTCCCCCACGCTTTCAAAAGGTCAAGCGCCTCAGCCCCGCGTACCTCGCCGACGGGAATACGGTCAGGGCGCAAGCGGAGCGCTGAGCGGACAAGATCAGCAAGCGTTGCAACCCCATCTTTGGTACGCAGCGCTACCAGATTGGGTGAGGCGCATTGGAGTTCGCGCGTGTCTTCAATCAAGACAATCCGGTCGCTGGTTTTGGCAACTTCAGCCAGAAGCGCATTGGTGAGCGTGGTTTTGCCTGTTGAGGTGCCGCCTGCAACGAGGATATTTTGGCGGCTGGCAACGGCGCTCTGCAAAACGCCTGCTTGTGCCTCTGACATGATCCCAGCACTGACATAATCAGCGAGCGTAAAGACCGCGACGGCGGCTTTGCGGATCGCAAAGCACGGCGCAAAGGCAACAGGGGGGATCAAGCCTTCAAACCGCTCACCGCTCTCGGGCAACTCGGCTGACACACGCGGAGCGGCCCCATGAATTTCTACGCCGACATGATGGGCAACAAGGCGAATGATCCGTTCGCCGTCAGCCGCTGACATCAGCGTACCTGTATCAGCGAGACCTTCTCCCAATCGGTCAATCCAGAGTTTGCCGTCAGGATTAAGCATCACTTCAATGACAGCGGGATCGTCAAGCCACTGGGCAACTGCGGGTCCAAGCGCAGTGCGTAACATCCGCGCACTACGCAATGTGCCTTCAGACCTGACTTGGGTAACGCTCATATTCTGCCTCACAGCGTGTCAGGCCAAGAGCGACCTAGACAATGAGGCTGAGTAAGAGAGCCAGAAAATTGCGTGTTGCAACAGCTTTTTTGGGTCGTCGTAGGCTAGCGCAGAAAGACAGGGAAACGGCGGTTTTGTGAGATTATGCAAAGCCCATTTTTGCAGAAGCGCTCGCCGGTAACAGTCGATCAAGCTGGGTGCGCGCAAGTCGCGCGGCGATAGCTATTTTATCCCAGAAAAATCGGTTGGCGCTGAGCGCGCTTTGACCTCTTTTGAGAGTTCGCGCGCAAGGCGGGGCCCAAATTCCATCTTGCGAGTGAGCGCTTCAACGAACGCCTGATAGCGGTCTTTGCCCATTGCTTGCGCTGCTGCTTGGGCGGTGTCGGGAAGCGGCGCGTTAGCGGTCAGCCAAAAGCGGATAAATAACGCAAGCGCTTCGGTCGTCACCTCGACATGATAGCCAAGTGTGTCAGCCTGACGGCTTAGACGGTCAAGCCGTCGACTTAACGCCGCCTCCATCCGTTCTGAACCATCGGGCGATAGAAACGAGGCAAGTGCTGTTTCAACGATCAGCGCCTGGCTCACGCGTTTGCGCGCAGCATAATCCGCCAGCCGCCCCGATAAATCAGGCGGCAGGCGGAAGGTATGCTTGATGCGGTTGCCGCTGCTCACAAGGGTACGCCGTCGTCAGGATCAAGTGAGACTTGGCGCGCGACTTGATCCATCTTTTGCTCAAGTGCGGCACTATTGGCCGCCTCAGCCTGCCCGTTGTCCTCCTCACCAAAGCTAAACTCGCTTGCGCTAGGCGTAAGGTTTGCAACAATCTCCTCATGGACTGGAAGTGCTGGTTCACGCCTTACCCCTGAATTTTGTTGGTCGCTCTCCTGCGCCGCCTCGCCGTCAACCTCTGCTGCTCCAGCCTTTGTTGGGCGGGGCTTATCGGGGAGAGGCCGCCCCGTCCAATCATCGTTTGGCGCGTTCCCGTTACTAATCGGCCCCTCGTTGCCTGATCCGCTGCTGGTTGGACGCGGCTTTGGCGGCGGCAATATCCGTGAGGATAGGCGAGGATCGATATAGTAGCGCGCTTTTTTAGCCCGGATCGGCGCCACGCCAGAAACCATCACGATTTCATCGCTATCGGGAAGTTGCATAACTTCGCCTTGGGTCAAGAGCGCGCGCGCCGTCTCCGAACGCGAGACCATCATATGCCCCAACCACGGCGAAAGCCTGTGCCCGGCATAATTTTTCATCGCGCGCAGTTCTGTCGCTGTACCAAGCGTGTCTGATATTCGCTTGGCGGTGCGCTCGTCGTTGGTCGCAAAGGCAACGCGCACATGGCAGTTATCCAATACCGAATTATTGGGGCCATAAGCCTTTTCAATCTGGTTGAGTGACTGTGCAATGAGAAAGGCTTTAAGGCCGTAGCCTGCCATAAACGCCAGCGCGCTTTCAAAGAAATCAAGCCGCCCAAGTGCTGGAAATTCGTCAAGCATCAACAGCACCCGGTGGCGACGATCAGTTGGATTGAGTGTCTCAGTCAACCGCCGGCCAACTTGATTAAGGATCAGCCTGATCAACGGTTTGGTTCGGCTGATGTCAGATGGCGGCACGACGAGATACAAAGTCGCCGGCTGCGCGCCATCAACCAAATCAGCAATCCTCCAATCACAGCGCCGCGTAACCTGAGCAACAACGGGATCACGGTAAAGCCCCAGATAAGACATGGCAGTCGAGAGAACGCCCGAACGCTCATTGTCAGATTTATTCAAGAGTTCGCGCGCAGCGCTTGCAACGACAGGATGAACGCCTTGCGCCCCTAGATGCTGTGTCGTCATCATGCTCGCAAGCGTTGCTTCAATTGAACGCTCAGGGTCAGAGAGGAATGCGGCAACGCCAGCCAATGTCTTATCATCCTCAGCGTAAAGGATGTGGAGGATCGTACCGACCAAGAGCGCGTGGCTCGTCTTTTCCCAGTGATTGCGTTTTTCAAGGCTGCCTTCAGGGTCAACCAGTACGTCAGCAATATTTTGCACATCACGCACCTCCCATTCGCCGCGCCGCACTTCAAGCAGGGGATTGTAGGCCGCTGAGTCCGCATTGGTCGGATCAAACAGTAATACCGTGCTAAAGGTTGATCGAAACCCGGCGGTCAACGTCCAATTCTCGCCCTTGATATCATGGACTATGGCTGAGGCTGGCCATGTGAGTAGGGTTGGCACCACGAGGCCAACGCCTTTGCCGCTGCGCGTTGGCGCAAAGCACAACACATGCTCAGGGCCGTCGTGGCGCAGATAGTCATTTGCGAGCTTGCCAAGGACGACGCCTTCAGCCCCAAGCAATCCTGCCGACTGGACTTCGCTGCGTTTTGCCCAGCGCGCCGAACCATAAGTCTGCGCGTTCTTGACTTCGCGCGCGCGCCACACTGACATACCCACTGCGACAATGATCGAAGTAAAACCGCCTGATGCTGCGATATATCCGCCCGTTTGAAAAATGCCGGGCGCATAAGCATCAAAGCTGTACCACCACCAGAATAAATCAAGCGGATGGTAAATGGGCAAACCTAAAAGCGAAAACCACGGCGGCCCAAGCTCAGCTTGATAAGCAAGCGCAGCGGCTGTCCACTGCGTAGCAGACCAGAGGCTGGCGAGGATAATCGATAATACAGCGAGTATCTGTCCCCAGAGAATTTTGGTTGCGTTCATGTTTGTCACTCCTTTTTCTGCGCTGAGTGAGACGCCGCGATCACACTTTGCAAGGGGCACTAAAGGCCGAGTGTATTCTGGCGCAGAAAGACAGGCGGTGGCGTAGATGGCGTGCCACCACAGTGTTACAAATGCGGCGATATGTTCGCCGCCAAGGAACGAATCAGAGCGGCGGGCACCTTACGTTCAAATATTAGCTCTAAGCGGCGATTAACGCCCAGAGTCAGTATGTTGGCGCTTAGCACGCGTTTTATCAACGAAGGTGCGCACCTTTTTGAGAGAATTTGTATTTGATAAGATAGGCTAGGCTTGCGGATAAAACGTTTCGTTTGGTATCGTGCTAGTCGATTTGCTTACCTTTTTCCGTATCCTGCGCGGCGCGTTTCGCTAACATTACCGCCTTTAGCTGAGATCAATAGGAACGGTCGTAGTTCATTTTCGCTCAAACGAGCGGTTTGGGTGGAATTTGTTGCTTTCTTGAGAACATTTACCTTAAACTATGCTTGTGGAACAGGAAGCCCTAAATGTCGCCAATTACTGGAGGGCTTCGCTGGCCGACGCGGCCCTAGGGCGCGGCTCATTCGGTGACGCCGATATTCAAGGGTTCGTGCCTATATCCGATGCCGAACTGACGGAAGGGCAACTCTCGGAGAATTTAACGAGTGCAATTTTTGCCACCGAGTCCGAAACGGTGCTCGCCAAGAGCGTCATCCTGCGCCCATATATCTATCGAAGCGTCATGTCTCATGCCGAACGTCATGCCGCACGCACCCATGTGATTACGCCGCTTGCCTGCAAAGGGACAGTGGATCGTAAAGGCAAGCTAAGCTTACCAAATTTTGTCGGCGTGCCACGTGATCTTTTGGCACCCCTTGACAGGAAAACCGAGACAATCGGCGAACTTGGCGACCTCGATGATTTCTTGACGCGATTCCCTTCGCCCAACGACTTTGCTAGGCAAAGTGAGGCAGAGACGTCATGGCAGCTTTTAAGACGTTATTGCAGGGAGCTTGCCAAAGCTGTTTTTCCTGATCTGGATAATGACAGCCGCTTCAAACGCGTAGAAGGCGGTTTTCTTGATCCGTCGGATGCAGCGGACGCTGTAAAAGCAATTATACCGATATACGACTTGATGATGGATGAGCGACCGGCTGCTCCTCTGTTCCATACCTTCGCAGCAAAAGGTGAAACAGAATCCTCTGCCATGCTGCCACGCGGCGATGGCTTCGCTAGGCGCCTTGCCCACGCCAGCACACGCTATGCACTTGCTGATGCACAGCGCACTGCGCTGGATCATCTATTAGTGGCCGAGCATGGTGACATCACAACCGTAAATGGCCCCCCGGGAACGGGCAAAACAACATTACTACTAACCGTCGTTGCCACACTCTGGGCGCGCGCGGCACTGGCCGAAGATGAAGCTCCGATCATTCTTGCTGCTTCCAACAATAATCAGGCTGTCACCAATATCATAGATGCTTTTGGCGAGGATTTTGAAAACGGCAATGGCCCGTTTGCCGGACGCTGGCTTCCCAATATACAAAGTTTCGGTAGCTTCTTTCCAGCAGAGGCTCGAAAAAAGGAAGCCGCGAGCCGATATCATACAGAAGATTTCTTCGCGAAAATGGAAGATCCCGGCTTCCTCGAAATAGCGCGCAAAAAATTTCTCAAGGCTGCTGTTGTAGCTTTCCCGAATATTGAAAGCCCAGATGTTGATGCAGTCCGGAAAGCCTTGCATGAGCGGCTACGGACTCAAGTCAACCAACTGCAAGGGATTGAGGCAAGTTGGCTTAGACTTTCGGAGTCACAACGTGCAGTTTTCCATTGCCTCGGTTCGCAGCCAGAGATCGAAATGGAACAACGCAACCAAGAAATGCGGTTGGCCGATGAAGGATTGCTGCAAGCAACACGGGTTAAAGGAGCATGGGAAGAATATCTCGCGCATGAACCCATTTGGCTTACCTTGATGGGATGGCTGCCAGCCGTCGCGCGCAAAAGATTGGCGCGCGCCCGTAACGCACTGGCACCTCTTGGATATGACGTTCCTGATGGTTGCAACCATCGTCAAATTGACGAGGCCATCGGGGAAACCATGATCCAAGCAGATGCACGAAATACTCTCGCGAGCGGCGCATTCAACGAGGGTGCCACCGTCATGGCGCAAGCCGAAGACAGGCTCCGCGACTGGATCGGGACATTGGCATCCTTCAGGATTTCGGCTGACATTGCGGGAACCATGTCGCTGAATGACTGCGAACCTCATGTGGATAAGAACCTAAGGTTTGAAATCTTCCTGACCACAACCCATTATTGGGAAGCCCGATGGCTGCTCGACATGGCGGCAATTGACGATCCAGCCAAGGAAAAAGTCAAAAAGGGGCGAATCACAGTAACTGCCCGTTGGCATCGCAGGATGAAATTGACGCCGTGTGCGGTTTGCACTTTTTACAAAGCTCCGTCGTTGATGCAGGTGTCGCGCTATCAGGACTCGAGGTATATCGACGGCTACCTGTTCGATACTGCTGACCTGCTGATTGTCGACGAGGCCGGGCAAGTCGCACCAGAAATTGGAGGCGCTTCTTTTGCGCTCGCTCGCCGTGCGCTAGTAATTGGCGACACTGCCCAAATTCCACCAATCTGGGCGATTTCAGGGCCAATCGACACTGGCAATCTTAAGCATTTCGAACTCATCGATAGCGATAAAACAGTTGCATCAATCACGCCGTTTCAGAAAAGCGGGCGGACAGCATCGTCAGGAAGCATCATGCACGTCGCTCAACATGCTTCGCGCTTTCGACAGGATGAGGCTTTGCCGCGCGGGCTTAACCTATATGAGCATCGGCGCTGTTTCGATGAAATCATCGCCTACTGTAATGCGCTCTGTTATAGTGATCAGCTAGTACCTTTACGTGGCCCAAAAGCGCTGTCAGACAATCGCGATGGACTCCCCGCGATAGGTTATCTTCAGATCGACGGTCTAGCAGATCGACCGAATGGCAAGAGCCGCCAAAATTTGACTGAGGCCGCAACAATCGCGAACTGGCTCGCCGAACATCGTCACCAGCTTGAAACAGCTTACCCTGGCCAATGCCTGGAGCAGATTGTCGGCATCGTCACGCCTTTTGCTGCACAGTCTGTTGCTATCTGTGCTTCGCTAAAAAGCAAGGGTATTAATACCACGTCGCGCAACGGTTTGGTTGTCGGGACGGTGCACAGCTTTCAGGGCGCACAGCGGCCAGTAATTTTGTTTTCGTCGACCTATTCACGTCACGACGATGGCGACTTTATTGATCGTGACAACAGCTTGCTTAATGTTGCCGTTTCTCGTGCAATGAACAGCTTCTTGGTGTTTGGAGATATGAACTGCTTTTCTTCCGCACCACCTACCAGCCCGCGCGGCATACTTGGCCGTTTCCTCTTCAATGAAGCTACAAACGGCCTTTCCTTTCCGCAAGCGCCACGTGCAGACCTTGGGCATCGAGGACATTTTGAGACGCTCACCCATGCTGAAGAGCACGACCGGTTCCTGCATCAGGCTCTTAGGGAAGCGGTCAAGGAAATCTATATTGTCACACCCTGGATCACGCGCAAGGCGCTCGACCAAAGTGGTCTGCTCAATGCTATTGCCGATACGGCGCATCGCAAGGTTGCGGTGTTCATTTACACTGACCAAAAGTTGAATGAAAAACTGAGCGGAAACGAAGGCCTGGCCCAACTTAAAACTTTACTTGAAGGCGTCGGCGCGACAGTCTTCTCCATCCGGGATGTGCATAGCAAAATCGTCGCTGCTGATGGCCATGTCTATTGCGTAGGCTCCTTCAACTGGCTCAGCGCTGTCCGTCAAGGAGGCACCTTCGCTCGGCACGAAACTTCTCTCGTTTATAGAGGTCCAAGCATTGGCAAAGAAATCGAGCTAGTTGTTGCGCATCTCAAAACTTTAGCGGTGACGAAAAGGTAGTGCAGACGGCCTTGATCGGCTCACCAAAAACTGCTTGCTCGGAATCCTCGCATTATATTCATCCCAGGCCGCGATCAATGATCTTGCAGGAATCGCGAACATTGCGGACATTCCTAGCGCAACACAGCGCAACACGACGCCTTCCATATCACCCGTCCATTCAGATTTCGATTCTGGGAATGGCCGAAACTTGCAATCGCCCATTGTGCCGTGGCGGCATGAGCCAAGCACGCGATCAAGTTCACCGCGAAGGGCCGTAAGATCGCCAATCTTGCGGTCGATTTCGGTGAAATGGCTTTGGGCAATAACATCCACGGCTTCCCATGACTGCGCCTCGTCGTCAGAGAGTGTCAGCAGTTCACGTACAGCTTCGAGTGTGAAGCCCAGATCGCGAGCACAGCGGATGAATGACAGGCGGGCGAGATACACTCTCCCATAAGCCCGGTAGTTAGCCGAAGTACGAGGGGGCGGCGAACCAAGCCTTGAAGACTTGAAAGTGGCGATGAAAGACCAGCAGATATGAAATGTCGATTGCTGTTGCAGGGCACTAATGCTAGCCACCAATTCATGCGGCGTCATTTCATCAGCCTATTCTTGATATTCGCGGTGCTGTTTGGCAGTACCCATGTGTCAGCGCTCGCCCATTCGCATAGCGCAGATGCCGAACACACGGTTCAGATTGTGGATGTTGACCATCACGCCGTCGAGGTCAGCAATGACGGCGATAGCGAGAACCCCGTGAAAGGCGATATTGGCCAGCATCATCATTGCAGTTCGGTTTTGGCGATTGCACCTTTTGCCCCCTTTGCTGAACAGCCAATCGAACGGTCGCGTGTGTTCCCAGCCCCGATGACGGCAATGGCATCTCTATCGGGCGCGCCGCCGACCCAGCCGCCCTCCGCCTGATCTCGACCGCGCGCGCGGATGCTTATCTCAGCATCTGTGTGTCAACTCGAAGATCAGGAGTTTCCCCATGATACTTTCTTTGCGGCCTGCCTTGCTGGCAGGCGCATTATTCCTATCAAGCGGTGCCGCACACGCAGAATCACTGACGCTTGAACAGGCAGTGGCGAAAGCCGCTGAAGCTGCGCCACAGCTTAAAGCAAACGAGGCTGCGATTGCCGCCGCCCGTGCTGGGCGAGCGCAAGCCGATGTCCGTCCCAACCCGTCGGTGACGATTGAGGCCGAGAATTTTGTTGGCACTGGCCCTTTTGATGTCCTGCGTCAGGCTGAGATTACTGGTACTTATAGTCAGCCCATCGAGCGCGGTGGCAAGCGTGCGGCAAGAGTGGCCTTGGCTGAACGAGACATCGTCGTGGCGCAGGCCTCGGCACGGGTCACGCGGCTTGACCTTGCGGCAGCAGTTGAACGGGCGTTTATTGACGTTCTGATTGCCGATGAGGTCATCAAAATTGCTGATTACCGGCTGTTCGTCGAACAAGGGATTGAACGCGAAGCGCTGCGTCGGGTGCGCGGTTATAAAGACCCGCTATTTGTCGAAACGCGCGCCTCGGCACGCGTGGCGCAAGCAAAGATTGACGTTAATCAGGCGCGCGGAAAGGCACGCGCAGCGCGCAACGCACTGGCCGCTTTCTGGGCAGCAAGTGGAGATGCGCTTGAGATCAAAGGCGAGTTTTTGAAGAGCAGCTCTGCCGCGTCTGACCTTGCTGGGGCCGACACCGAACTAGCTAAAGCTGAAACCGCGCGCGCGAGTGCTGCGGTAACCGTTGAGCAAACGCGCCGGGTGCAGGATTACACAGTGAACGGTGGCGCGCGTTTCTTGCGCGGAACGAACGATGTCGCGCTGGTTGGCGGCATCACTATCCCGCTCGGCCGGTTTGATCGCAACCAAGGGGGTATTGAACGCGCGCAGGCCGAGCGGCTGCGCACCGAACTGACGGCTGAGGCGACAAGACTTGAACGTTTGCGGCGGCTGGCATCGCTTCGCGCGGATTCAGATAGTGCGCGGGCGAAGGCTGAAGCGATCATAGCCGAGGTTTATCCGCGCACGACCAAGACGCTCGCCCAAGTCCGCGAGGGCTATAATCGTGGCGGGTTTAATTTCCGCGATGTTCAGGATGCAGCGGACGCCATTCTGGCGGTGCAGGATCAGTGGCTCGAAGCTGTGACTGAATACCGCGATACGCAAACCGAAATTGATCGGCTGACCGGGCGTTTTGACGACGCCGTAGCTGTGGAGACAAAACCATGAAGACCAAATTACTCGCCGCACTCATTTTTCTTTCGCCACTTGCGGCTTGCGGCGAATCCCCGGCGGGTGAGCATGGCCATGTCGAAGGCGAAGAGCATGGCGCGGAGGAAGGCGCAATGAAAGGTGCTGAGGCTGAACCCGAAAAGGGAACGCATGGCGGTCGGCTGGTCAAGCACGGCGATTTCTCTGCTGAGGTGACGATCTTTGAAGACGGGCAGGAACCGCAATTTCGCGTTTATCCAATGATTGATGGGAAGCCGGTTGATCCAAAGGCAGTTAAGCTGACGATGACGCTCAAGCGGCTGGGTGGGGAAAAGAATGTTTTCACATTTGTGCCTGAAAAAGACTATTTGGCAGGCCAAGGTGTGGTTGAAGAACCGCACAGTTTCGATGTTGATCTCATCGCCGTTGCAGGTGGCAAACAGCATATATCAAGCTATTCTAGCCCCGAAGGCCGCACCAAAATCACCGCAGCAGCAGCTAAAGCGGGCGGCGTTGAAATTGCGACGGTTGGCCCTGCCACCATCGGCGAGGCACGCGAATTGTTTGGTACGGTTCAGCTTGCCACTTCCGCACGCTCCGAAATTCGTGGGCAATTCCCCGGGCGCATTATGTCCGTGACCAAGGCGGTGGGTGACAGCGTTCGGCGCGGCGAGTTGCTGGCGCGAATTGAATCGAGCGAGTCCCTGCAAACCTATCCGGTCTATTCGACTGCCAGCGGTGTTGTCGCCGAACGCAATGGCAATCCTGGCGATGTGACGTTCGACCGTGCGCTCTATGTCATCACCGATCCTGCACAGACGACCGTGGTTTTCAACATCTTCCCCAAGGATTTGGCAACAATCCAGCCGGGAATGAAGGTTGTGGTTGAGACGATGGATGGTCAGGCCGTCGCCAATTCAACTCTGGGTGGCTATTTGCCCGAAGGCAATGCGGCGGCAGGAACGGCCCTCGTGCGCGCCAATCTTCCCAATCTAGGTGGGCGTTTCCGCCCCGGCATGGCGCTGCGCGGTCGATTGACGGTCAATGCGGTGCAAGTGCCGTTGGCAGTGCGCACCGAAGCCTTGCAACGCTTCCGCGATTTCACCGTGGTCTTTGCCAATTACGGCGAGGAATATGAGGTGCGGATGCTGACGCTGGGTCGCAAGTCGCCCGAATGGACCGAGGTGATTTCGGGCATCAAGCCCGGCACGCCTTATGTCACCAAGGGTGCCTTCCTTATTCGTGCCGACGTTGAAAAGTCAGGCGCGAGCCATGACCATTGATCGGGGATAACTGACATGCTCGCCCGTATCATCAGCTTTTCTATTGCGCAGCGCTGGTTCGTGTTGGCCATCGTCGCGCTGCTCTGCGCGCTAGGTATCTATAGCGCGACCAAGCTCCCCATCGACGCTGTGCCGGACATCACCAATGTTCAGGTGCAGATCAACACCGAAGCGGCGGGCTTCTCGCCACTCGAATCCGAACAACGGATCACCTTTCCGATTGAGACCGCCATCGCGGGGCTGCCCAAGCTCGATTATATGCGCTCAATCTCGCGCTACGGGCTTAGCCAAGTCACGGTTGTGTTCAAAGACGGCACCGATGTTTTCTTCGCACGCCAATTGGTCAACGAGCGCATCCAAGCCGCCAAATCGCAGTTGCCTCCGGGCATCGAACCTCAAATGGGACCAATCGCAACCGGCCTTGGCGAGATTTTCATGTATGCGGTCGAGCCCAAGCCGAATGCGCGAAAAGCCGATGGGTCGGAATGGACTGCGACTGAATTGCGCACGCTTCATGACTGGGTTGTCCGCCCACAAATGCGGACTATTTCAGGTGTGGCTGAGGTCAACACGATTGGCGGTTACACCAAGCAATATCACGTGACCCCCAATGTTGAGCAGTTGGCGGCGCTGCGCCTTTCGCTAACCGATGTGGTCGAGGCCTTGGAGAAGAACAATGCCAACCAAGGCGCGGGCTATGTAGAACGCGCAGGCGAGCAAATCCTCATCCGTGTTCCGGGTCAGGCAGCAAATGAGACCGACCTGTCGGCGATCATCCTTGCCACACGCGGCGGCGTTCCCATCCGCATCGGCGATGTTGCCGAAGTCGTGATCGGCTCCGAACTGCGAACCGGCGCTGCGACCGAAAATGGCAAGGAGATTGTGCTGGGCACGATCTTCATGCTGACTGGCGATAATCCCCGCATCGTCGCGCAAGCGGCGTCCGAGCGGCTGGAACAAGCATCAAAGTCACTTCCAGCAGGCGTGATTGCGCACCCGCTGTATGATCGCACGGCATTGGTTGACCGTACCATTGGCACGGTTGAGGAAAACCTCCTCGAAGGCGCGTTGCTTGTCGTGGTCATCCTGTTCTTGTTGCTTGGTAACATCCGTGCGGCGCTGATCACTGCTGCCGTTATCCCCGCCTCGATGTTGATGACGCTCACTGGCATGGCGCAGGGCGGCGTCTCGGCCAATCTGATGAGCCTTGGCGCGCTTGATTTTGGGCTTATCGTCGACGGGGCGGTTATCATCGTTGAGAATTGCTTGCGAAGGCTAGGCGAGGCCCAACACAAAGCAGACCGCTTGCTCGATCGCGACGAACGATTTGGCCTTGTCGCCAATGCCAGCGCAGAAGTTATCCGCCCGAGCATCTTTGGCATCGTCATCATCACCGTCGTCTATCTACCGATCTTCGCACTGACAGGGATTGAGGGCAAAACCTTCCACCCGATGGCAATCACCGTTGTCATGGCATTGATTGCAGCGCTTGTGCTGTCATTGACCTTCATTCCAGCAGCGATTGCGCTGTTCGTGACGGGCAAGGTCGAAGAAAAGGAAAACCGCGTCATGCGTTGGCTTGGCAATGGCTATGCGCCGTTGCTCGACCGGACGATGCAGCGCGGCAAGCTGATAATCGCAGGCGCTTTGGTGTTGGTTGCCGTGAGTGCTTACGGCGCGACAAAGCTAGGCTCGGAGTTTATCCCCAATCTCGATGAGGGAGATATCGCCATGCATGCGCTGCGCATCCCCGGAACCAGTCTGGGGCAAGCGTTGCAAATGCAGGAAACACTCGAAAAGCGCATTCGACAATTTCCCGAGGTTGAACGGGTGTTCGCTAAAATCGGCACGGCAGACGTTGCCACCGACCCGATGCCGCCATCGGTTTCAGATAACTTCATCATGCTGAAACCTCGCACGGATTGGCCCAACCCCAAAAAGCCGCGTGACCAGCTAGTCGCCGAACTCAATGCAGCGGTGCAGCAAATCCCCGGCAACAATTATGAATTCACCCAGCCGGTGCAAATGCGGATGAACGAATTGATCGCAGGCGTCCGTTCAGACGTCGCGGTCAAGCTGTTCGGTGATGATCTGGATCAATTGCTCGAAAGCGGCGGCGAGATTGAGGAAGTGCTGGAAGGCGTTGCAGGGGCCGAGGATGTAAAGATCGAGCAGGTCACTGGCCTGCCTGTACTTGCCGTCACCCCCAAGCGCGACATGCTTGCGCGCTACGGGATCAATGTTAGCGATGTGCAGGATGCCGTCGCTACGGCCACCGGCGGGCGTCATGCGGGTGAAGTGTTTGAGGGCGACCGGCGCTTTGATGTCGTCGTCCGTTTGCCAGAAGACATGCGCACCGATCTTGATGCGCTGGGTCGTTTGCCGATCCCGCTCAGCAGTGAAGGCGGCACCGGCTTCGTGCCCCTTTCCGAAGTGGCCGACATCGCGCTGTCGGTTGGCCCCAACCAGATCAGCCGCGAGAATGGCAAGCGCCGCGCGGTAATTACCGCCAATGTGCGGGACCGTGATTTGGGCTCGTTCATTGCTGACTTGCGGACTGCCGTGGACAGCAAGGTTGACCTGCCCGAGGGCTATTATGTCGAATATGGCGGCACGTTTGAACAGCTTCAATCGGCAACAACGCGGCTCCAGATTGTCGTCCCGCTCGCATTGGTGTTGATCTTTGGCTTGCTGTTCACCTTGTTTGGATCAGCAAAGGATGCCGCCATCGTCTTCTCCGGTGTTCCGCTTGCGCTCACCGGCGGCGTCGCGGCGCTGGCATTACGCGGCATCCCAATGTCAATCTCGGCAGGCGTGGGTTTCATCGCCTTGTCTGGCGTTGCGGTGTTAAATGGTGTGGTCATGCTGTCCTTCATCAAGGACTTACGCGAACGCGGCATGGGACTTGATGCAGCCATCCGTGAAGGTGCGCTGACCCGGTTGCGACCAGTGTTGATGACCGCTCTGGTTGCATCTCTTGGCTTTGTGCCAATGGCACTTAACGTAGGGGCAGGATCAGAAGTGCAAAGGCCACTCGCCAGCGTTGTTATCGGCGGGATCATATCCTCGACAATCTTGACCCTCATCGTGTTGCCAGCACTCTACCGACTAATCCACGGTCGTGAAGAACCAAGTGCCAATACAAATGAGGAGGCAATCGCATGAGCGCAGAACACGACCATGATGACGGCGGACACGCAGGTCACAACCACGGCACAGGGGCAAGCACCAAGCGGCTCGCCATCGCGCTTTCGCTCACCAGCGTCTTCCTTGTTGCCGAACTGGTGGGTGCGTTCCTGTTCGACAGCCTCGCCTTGCTCTCCGATGCAGCGCATATGTTCACAGACTCTGCCGCACTCGCAATTGCGCTCGCGGCGGTCAAAATCGGCCAGCGCCCGCCCGATGACAAACGGACCTTTGGCTATCGCCGCTTTGAAATCCTTGCAGCGGCATTCAACGCTATCCTGCTATTCGCAGTTGCTGGCTATGTGTTGTTCGAGGGCATAGGGCGCTTCTTAGATCCCAAGCCGGTTGAATCGATCGGTATGCTGGCCGTCGCCACGCTTGGGCTAATTGTAAACCTGATTTCGATGCGCGTGCTGGCAGGCGGCAAGGATGATAGCCTCAACGTGAAGGGCGCCTATCTCGAAGTCTGGGCCGATATGCTTGGCTCGCTCGGCGTAATCGCTGCTGCGGTTGCCATCTATCTCACCGGTTACAACTGGATCGACCCCATTGTCGCTATTGCCATCGGCTTATGGGTGCTGCCCCGCACATGGAGCTTGCTGCGTGATACAACCCAAATCCTCCTCCAAGGCGTCCCGCGCGGATTTGACCTGAAGGCGATCCGCGCAGCAATGGGCGAAGTGGAGGGTGTGGCAGGTGTCCACGATCTGCACCTGTGGTCTGTTGCGGGCGATGACGCCAGTCTAACTGCGCATGTCGCATTGGCCGAAGGCAGCGGCGCCGAAACCACTCGCCGCGCGGTCACGGAGTTACTCGAAACCCGTTTCAAAATTCACCATGCAACAATTCAGACCGAAACCAAACCTTGCGGTGATGAGGAGAGTTTGCACGCTTGATTTGGCGAGACGTTGCACCTGCGATGCTTGGAATCGTTGGCTGCCGGGCTGCTGGTTGCGTTTGAAAAGGCGTTCAGCCTGAATGTACTAATTGTTAGAGTGTATGGTTTTAGGAACCGTTGTCCGCAATTCGAACGACGTAAATTATGCGCCAAGCTACCGTTCAAATAGTATATGAACGAACGACCACGAAAGGCGTTTGCGCATTCAAAAGCGGGCTTTCCGGATAGTCCAACTTTTCTGCCGTAGAGAAGCCACTGAACGGTCTTAATTTTTGTTATAGCGTAATTCGTTTCCAGAAACCTACGAAACTTATTTTTTAAAACGGATCGTGATTCTACGATAGCAAGCGGTCGCCCTATCTCATAGGCTTGAAGCCCGCACAGGCTGAGCACCTTCAAGAACTAACGCTTTCACAGACCAAGCCCGCGCTTGCGACCAAAGCTCCAGTCAACGCTGCCACTTGGTGCCATCGTACCCGTCACATGCTGACCAACATGCTGGTCAAGCGCTGGTCGCCACGGCACGAGATGAAAGCCGACCCCGTCATCGATCATTGCAAACCTACCCGAAGCTAGCGTCACCCGTTCACGGAACACGCCGGTTACATAATTGCCAGTGACTGAGGGCCTGTGGACAAGGCTGGTACGCGTAGCGATTCGGCGCGCAGCATCCTCAAGGTCGCGCGTTTTGAGCGTATCAAGGAGACCTTGTGCAAAGATCAGCCGTTGACCTTGCCGCCTCGCTAGCCCTGCCGCGATCAAATGATCAGCGCGCGCTGACATCGCTTCGCGTATTTCGCTGCCAAACCTGCTGCCAGTCGCAAGCGGCTCTTTGGCAATGAGCTGGCGGTCAAGCCACGTCGCACCTGCAGCACGCACTTGAAGCCCAAGCGCTAAATCAGAGCGGGTGGCAAGCGAACAGTGCAGCTTGCCCTTGGCGTCCTCCCAGTTGCGAAGCTCAACAATCGCACCCGGCTTTGCGTCGCCCGTCAGGTCTAGATCGTTGAATATGATATGATGGGTGCGCCCATCTGCCCCCTCAATGACAGCATAGGCCGTCCCGCTTAGTTCATCATGCAGCCCGCGTTCGACCAAACGCCCAAGCACGGGTTCAGCCGCATTTTCTAAGTGAATGGCAAAACCTGATAGATCGGGTGACTGCCCTGCGTGTGTCAACGCGCGGTGCATCGTCTTGATGATATCGCTGCGCAGTGACATCTCGCGTAGCGTCGCTTCAAGGCCGGGCTTTAACGACCAACGCGCAGGTGAAACGGGCTCAGCTAAACCAAGCCGTTCAAGCTTCATCGCGCGGCCGACCATAAGCCTGCGCCGTTCTGGGTCGGGATCAGTATTAGCGGGCCTTAGATCAATGATCCCAGCGCTCTCGTCAGCAAGACTTTGAAGGCCGCGATCAAGGCTTGTCCAACGCTCAGCGTCAACTTCGCGCGCAAGTGCTGAGGCTATCTCGCGTTCACTGCGTGGCCCCAGTTCAATGGTTACGCGTTCCTCAGCACGCGCGCGCATCCCTTGCGCGATGTAATTGCGGTCAATGACGAGGTCTTTGCCTGTATCATCCACGCCGCGCACCAAGATGTGGACATGGGGATTATCCGTGTTCCAATGGTCAACCGCGACCCAGTCCAAGCGCGTATCAAGGTCATGTGCGACATCAGCCATAAACTCACGCGTAACGCTGCGCAGATCTGCTAAGTCGCCACCGTCTTCGGGCGACACAATGAAGCGGAAATGATGCCGATCATCCTCGCACCGCTCAGCAAAAGCCTTGCCATCAGCTCCCTCTATGCTTGCCCCAAAGAGCTTTGCATCCTGCCCGTCGCGGGTAACGCCGTCGCGTTCGAGATAAGCGGTATGCCGTGCCAGCGGGGCTGAGCGAAAGCGGTTGCCGCTATGGCGCACAATCCGTGCGGTAATAATGACGCGCCGCGCATTGGGTAACCGCCGCACAGAAAGTCCAGCACATCTTCCGCGTCCAAGATTGCCAGTCCCGCTGCCGCGCCGCACGCCTGATCCAAGTCGGGTGTAGCCAGCCTTATTAGCCACGCGCGCAATCTGAGCGACCAAGCTTCTGGCCTGACGCACACTGCCATCCCCGCGACTTCGCCCCTTGCCGGGTCTGATGCGAAAGTCATCGTCTTTCACCCGATTACGCCCGCTATTTGTGCTAAAAAGCTCAGCGACGGCTCCCTTGCCGTTGAATTTATTGGCTTTTTTGTGCACAGCGCCAGATTGCTATTTTGAGTGCCGTCGCAAAAAACGGCACTAAACCAACCATCCGCACCCAAGCCGACGGCGGTGCTTTTATCTTGCCGTCCCACTTTTTTGCTTTTTGCTCGCCTCCCGCCCCCTACCCCAAAGCCCGGTACATCCCGCCAGTGTGCGCAGGACGCGCGAGCGCGCGCCATCATAGCGAAGAGCCGGAAAGGGGTGCGAAAAGCTGATTTGATGGGGGCTTTTCAGGCGTGTGAGAGGCGGTTGATTGGCGCTCAATTGTCGCCTCGGATGACGGTTGTACAGAGTGCGCCAAAGCAGCGTTGGTGCGCCCTGCGTCACCCGCAAACAAAGGTGCCTCCGTCCAACGGGCGGCAACTGGTGCAGCCGCCGTAACGCGAATTGCTTGCACGGCGCGTTCACGAGCGGGGGCAAGAGCATGGCCAATCGCAGGAGCAATCTTGGCAACATAACTGCGCGTCTCAAGCGGCAAAGGACGCCCAGTTGTAAGGTGATTTTCATAGCGCCCCGGCCCCGCATTATAAGCCGCAAGAAACCCCGGTGCGCCGTAACGGTCATACATCTCGCGAATATACGCTGTGCCGCCCATGATGCTGGCGCGAGGCTCATAAGCGTCGCTACCAAGCGCATAACGCGCACTGAGCGCGCGCCAAGTCGCTGGCATAATCTGCATCAAACCCATCGCGCCGACACGCGAAGTCGCGCCTGCGCGACCAGCACTTTCGGCGCGCATGACAGCATATATCCAGCGCTCAGGGATGCCAAAGCGCAGCGAAGCATCACGCACAGCAACTGCAACCGGATTGGTATCTGGTTGCATAGCCGGAGGCACTGGCTGTGCGGCGGCAGGCGGCGTGGTGAGCGCGGTTGTGATCACTGGGCAAGCCAGCGTTGCCAACCAAGACACCGCAAAACGGTTGCGCGAGCGCGTTCGCAGATTACGCACAACCTACTCCTGGTCTGCGCGATTACGCGGACGCTTCCAGATCAGGATATAAACTGTTGGATCGCTGCCTGACTGAAACAAATTGGCGCGAATGGGTCGCGGTAATATTGGATCATCAATCTGAATCGAGAGATAGCTTCCTGCTTTTTTGCCAACCTGTTTCCAAGCCGCACCAATCTCAAGTTCTTCGTTCTCATCGCCCATAACAATGCGGTAGTCCGGCGCATTGTGCGCGTCACTTTGATGTCCTTCGACAATGCGGACATCGCGCTCAAGGCCGACCGTGCATATGCGCCCCGTAAAGCCATCAGGCGTTGCTTCAAATATACCAATTTGGGTCATGTCACTGTCCTTTCGTGATTGAGGATGGGTCAATATGATGGGGGTCTGCGAACCACATGCGGCGTCCGTCGCCGCGTTCATCAGTCCAAAGCGGCACCGCCCTTGCGGTAACGCGGCTGCGCGCGACAGGGCCAAAATAGCGCCCGTCAAAGCTGTCGGGCGCAGCCAAGTTCATGAGGAAGAGCCGGTCAGCGCGCAGCGTTTGACAGCCATGCCATTTGGGAAGCGCGCGACCCTCACTGTCGCGCTTGCGCGCAGTGCCAGCGCGCTTACCGTCGATAATGATGCGGTATTTTGTTCGGCAGACACGTTGACCAGCAACAGCCGCGACGGTTTTGATCAGCGGCGTGCTCGGCTTGAGATAGCCACGCTCAGCGAGCAGTGCTTGCATAGTCTCTGGCGGCCAAAGTACCACGCGGTCGCCAAGCGCGGCGTGTGCCGCGTCGGTTAACGCGTATAATCCGGTTGGGACACTCGCACTGACATTCCAAAGGAAACGGATTGGCGGCGGCTTGATTGCTGACGGTAATGTCGCGACAACGGCTGCACTCGTAATGATCAAGACAAGACGTCTCATGACATTACCGCCTGACGGGCAAGCCATGCTTTGTGGCGCGCTAGCGTGTAAGCGCGCGGTGTGTGCCCAGCGCTTAGTCGGTTATGAACATGGCACCAATGATCAGGCGCAGCGTCGCCTGCATCAATGCCAAGCGCTTCAACCACGTCAATCGCGCGCAGCACTTGCAGCACCTTGGGCCAGCCGTGAACATTTAGCAGGCGTTCACCGCCTGGTGTCACACAAGCGAATGTGGCGTAAGCCTCGCCTGCACCCACAGCGCGGACAATATCAATGTTGGAACATACCGTCCCAAAGTCATTGGCCTGCCAGCGCACGAACGCAAAAATTGTGCCGCTCGCAAAACTCACTGTGCGGCGGCGGCGATCAATGATCGTGTCGGCGCTCTGCCTGCCAAAGCGTATCCAATCCTCATGCTTTTTCTCAATCCATGTGAGGTTAACATGGGTGAGAACGGCAGTGGGCGCACATCCATCTTGCCGCCCGAGCCTTGCTTGCGCTGTCATTGGGGATATCCTTTTGGGTTTGAGGTTGGGTCTAAGCTGGCGTGGTCGCTGCCAAGTGCGGTGCACGCAGCTGGCGCGCAGTACAGCTTGAGCACACGCATTTTGCCAAGCCTTCCGCTGCGTTGAGGGCGGCGGCGGCGCTTCAAAGCAGGGCTGTGTCAACCAAGCCGTGTCTGCCTGCTGGACAAGGGTGTCAGTGGGATTATCCCGCGAAGCCGCTGCGCTGCTTTGCGTTAGAAAGAATCCGAAGGATTCTTTGTTAGCTAAGTTAAGCTGCGGATTTATCGTTCTATTAGAGTGGCTTGGATATGGTTTTGGTTCCCGATAGTCCGAGGATCGGGTCACTGATCGTCCGAGTAGGGCGGTTCCTGATCGTCCGTGCCGCATCACGACATATCCACAGACTTGTATCCGACGCGTCGCATCGCGGCGTCGAAGGGGTCAACGTGGACGGCGACAAAGCTCAACCGCTCGCGGCCAAGTGCGTATTCAAGGGCAAGGCGGTAGCCGGGAAGCGGCTGGCGGCTGACAATATCGCGCAGCGCGAACGCGAAGCGTTTACGCGGCGACAAGGCGCCAGACTTCATGTGAAGGTGGGCTATGTCAAAGCTCCAACCGCCCGATTGCTTGCCGCCGTGCTTGCGCACGATCCTGTAAAGCCAGCGCTCAAGCCCGCCCGTCAGTCCAAAATAAGCCCGGTCAATTGTGAGGACGAGCGCTGAGTCGAGAACGCCTGCGTAAAACCAATCGGGCAAAATCATTTCGATACCGAGTGCACGGCCTTGGCCATCAAGGCATTCACGCCACTCATTGATCCATGAAAAACGGTGCCGCCGCCGCGCCAACGGCTGGCGAATGGTGGTTGCAACCGTCGTTGACTGGAGACGGTCAAGTGCGGCTTTCAAGCGGTCATAGCTCGCCTTGCCAGTCCCGCGCTGCGTAAAGCTCAGTATCTGGTGCGGCGTTGCCGCAATGCGCCGCGAGGCCTCCCGGCCCGCGTCACGCGCTTCAACGATCTGGCTCGCAGCCCAGATCAGAACATCAGCATCCCAGATCGTCGCCATGCCGTGTTCAGCAGTAGCCTCAACGCTAATTGACACCTCGCCCATTTTGAAATCAATCGGACGCACGCGTTTTGACTTTGCAAGGCTGAAAAATGGCCACGCCATCAAATCCTGCGCGTCGCGCACTGCGATTGGGCTGGCAATGGGACTTGGCAGCGCGCGGAAGAGGTCAAGCGAGGCTTGGCTGCGCACCACTGAAGAGGAGGCCAGTAAAGCGGGTGCGTGTGTCATAATGAAGCTCAGCGCCGGGTTGGGCTAAAGCCCACACCGCCAGCGAACGGCTTTGCTGGGTGAACCGTACCGCGCCCCGGATCAGAGGTTGAACGGCGCGTACCAAGCTCAGCCCAAGCATCAAGATCAACAATGGCATAAACAATCCGCCCGCCAAGTTTCCTGAACACTGGGCCAGTGCCGTAGCAGCGGTGCTTTTCAAGCGTCCGTGCTGACAGGCCAATATGGATTGCTGCGTCAGGTGTTTTTAAGAAGCGCGGCGTAGTGGGGTGTGGGTAAGCGTCCATGATGATCCTTCCAGGGTACAAACGACCAAGGGTGGGTCGCTTGTTCTGCGGTGCGGCTGCTTCTGGCGGACGAATGGCATGGGGCGGGGTGGCTAAAGTAAGGGCCACGGAAATGTCACCTCGTTACCTTTGCCAAGCGGTGGCATGAGATGGTTTCAAATGCCGATCAGCAGGTCGCGGTATTGCGCTTGCGCCAAATGCCGCGCTTGGCGCACCATGCGGTGGACGCGGCGGCGCTGTGATGAACCTGTCCAAAGCGCACCCGCCAACGGTGCGCTATTGCGGTAAAGCAGATGTGTTGCCATCTCGCGCCGGGTTGCCCCGCTCTGCTCGGCATCAAGCAACGCGAGCAGGAGGCTCAAGCGGTGGCGCTGAAACGTGCTCGGCAGACATGGAGGCGGCTGCGCCTTCCTGACTGTTCCGGTCAAGATCGCTGCGAAGCGGGCAACCGCTGTAGCGCGTGTTGTAAAGTGGCTATCCGCTGGAATGACCACAGTGAATTGTGTGCATGAATGCTGCGTGCGCACCCAGAGCCGTAGCTTGCCACCCGGCACAGCGATAATCAAATGACGGCCATCCGTCGCCTCATAGTCGGTAAGGACTGTGCCTAGCTCATCAAGCTCAATCAGAGTCGGATGTACTAAATCGGCCGGCGCAGGTTCAAGAATGATAGTGGTTGGCGACAAATCAGGGTGCCAGAGAACAGGCGTGGTGCTGGCGGGAATATCAGGATCACACGGGAAAGATCATGCCCCACCGCCGGGCCAGCACCTCCATTTCTTGCCGTTCGTGACCCTCGCCTGCGGCGATGGTTGCTTGCACTGCTTGATATTCGCGGGCGTACTGCGGACTGCGCCGGACAAACTCCTGCGCCCAGTCGCCCCAATCATAGTCAGCATAGTCTTGCGCGCCTGCTGGAGAGCGCCAATCAGACTGACTACGCATACGCCGACTCCACACCAAGCCTTGATCGGCTGAGGGGGGATGTCACCACACGCGCTAAGGCAGGGAGAAGTCCTCAAATTTTCACGGGGTATAGCCTGAATGGGCGTGGCCAATTTTGACAGGCTAGGCGCATTAACTGACGCCCAACACGAGTCGGTAGCCGCTGTTGGTCATCCACTGCGCGCGTGCAAGATGACTGTCATGAACAGATTTTGCGCGTTCAGGCTCAGCTTGCGCGTCAAGGCCAAAGATAATGCTCGCGGCTTCTTGCCAGTCGGCACCCTGGGCGCTTGCATCAAGCAAACGAATGTAAGTTGTGAAATGACGCTTATCATATTGGCTTATGCGCGGGGCTTGCGGCGGCGTGTCGAGGAAGGCCGGGATTGTCACCTGAGAACGCCTACATCAGCATCGCTCTTGCGCACCCTAGGTAAACGCTCACCCGCTACGAACAACGGTAATTGATAAGAATATTTTGGCACTATGACATTCCACCAATGGGGTGACCGCAGTTATAAAATTATCAGTCTGAGCCACTAAAACTGCGTTTTTCCCGCCAAAATATCGACGCTCCGCGTATTATAATACGTCGCATTATAATACGCGAGTGGTTTCTAAGCTTTGGATGGATATTCGCAAAGTTTTTGGTGCTAACGTGCGTCGCTACCGCATTGCAGCCGATTTAACCCAAGATGCCATCGCCGTTCGCATGGGCGTTGACCGTGCTTATATCAGTCTTATCGAGCGTGGCGGTCAAAATGCGACGTTGATTTCGCTTTTGGAAATCGCGCAGGCACTGCGCGTCCGTCCCTACCAATTACTCGTCGAAGACTGCGATATCGCTGGTGACATCCCAAAGCCCCACCCGGCAGAGCCGGGCGGGGTGTGAGGGGAGGGGGTCAGCCGCCGTTTGTTGGGCGGTTGCGTGTCCAGATCAGATTGTAGGTCTCGCCGTCGTCATCGTCGAACAGGCTGGCGAAGATTGGGGCGGTAAAGCTTGGATCGTCGAGCTTGAGCGAGAGATAGTTGCGGCCTTCGGTGGAACGTTTGCGCCATGCGGCTCCGATCTCTGCGCGACCGACAAAAATTCTGTGGCTCGGTGCGTTTTCGTTGGGGCTGGCGTCGTCGGGGAGGATGCGGACGTTCTTGGTCTGAATGCCCATTGTGACGATCTCTCCGGTGTAAGCTTCGCCTGACTTGGTGAATGTGCCGATGTTTGCCATGATAACTTCCTTTGCTTGTGTTTCGAGCTTCGCGTCCATTCGCGGCCTCGGTGGCTGGTTTGAGGCAGGGGCGATGTGCGCTGCACCTGAAAGGCCGCAACAAAGTGAAGGACGGCGGGAAGGAGCTTTCTTGTCTCGCGAGGAATGGGCGTTAGCCCAGGGGAAGAAGGTTTCTGATCCGCCGTTGCAGCTAGGACAGCGAGACGTAGCCGTCCTCTGCCAACCAAAGCCAATCGATGAGGTCGTGATTGGAGGCGGGGATCGCCACACAGGTAAGCGCGGTCAGTGGCGAACATTGGCACATTCATTAGGTCAGGCAGCACCCTACGCTGGGATAATCACCATCAGCACTCAGAACGACGCGCCGCCTTTTCTCCAGTGGACGCCAGCCCCAACGAAAACGTCCCCAGTCACTTATCGCTTTGATTATGCGCAGACATGGGGCCATTTGGAGCAAATGTTCTACCGAAGGCCGCGCCTAACGCTTGATCAATACGTGGGTGCAGCTTCACCGCCCCGATCTTTACAGTCTTGTTTTGCGGTGATGATGGCAAGACCTGCGCCTTTGGTCTGGACACGCAACCGCCCCACCAGCGGCAATTGATCACACCCCACATCCCGCCCAGTTCTGCCGGACGGGGCGTTTAGCCTGCCCCCCGCATTCGCGCCCAAGTGCCAATTTGAAGCCACGCGACTATGCCAACAATGCGCAAAGCGAAATGATTGCAATAGCGGCCAACAGAACAGCGAGTATCATAGCGTCCCTCCTTGACGATATCATCGTCGGACGCGCTCTCCACCACCTCCACAGCGCAATATGTGATTGAAACATAGCAGATAATAGGAAACCCGCAAAACCGTTTTTGACCAGTGGCTAGGTAGCCGCACAATTTCGGCACCGTCATAAATAGCCGCATTTTCAATATAGCCAGACAGAGACTGGCTGATATGCGGGCGCATTCAAAGTGGCTTTGCAGCTTCCCTGGCCGCTGCGTTCAAGCATGTTTAATAATGAAATCCATCAAATCAATGCACCGCTAAGAAACATCCCCCCGGCAGTTGCCTGACGAGGGGATGATTTCAACAGAAAAGCTCTGTATCATTGACTTCGAAAAAGGAATTTCCCCGAAAGGATGATCCTACACAGCGAAATCTCTGTTACCGTGGCTTCCCTACCGATTTGCCGAGGATCAACTTAGCGATTGACTTGATCCGGTCAAGTGTTCTTCAATTAAAAATATTGGAGAATAAGATGATAGTCGAGAATCTGGCGTTCGGTATCGACCTTGGTATTGGCTCTTGCGGATGGGCGGTTCTTCAAGCACCGCCGTCTGCGGACGCCCCCGGCGCGATTCCAGCGATTGGGAGCTGGATCTTCGATGTGCCCGAAACCGATAAGGAACGGACGCCAACAAACCAGAACCGACGCGGCAGCCGGTTGCTGCGCCGCGTCATCCGCCGCCGTCGAAACCGTATGTCGGAATTGCGGGGATTGTTTCGAGATACTGGACTGCTTTCCAATGACTCCGCAGATGCGCTCAAGCTCAAAGGCCTAGACCCTTGGGAACTCCGCGCGCGCGGTTTAGACAAGCCATTGACCGGAAACGAATTTGCGGTTGCGCTCGGCCATATCGCCAAACGGCGGGGCTTTAAATCAGCGGCGAAGAGCAAGGCTGCGAACACCAATAGCGACGACAAGAAAATGCTTTCCGCGCTTGAAAAGACGCAAGAGCGCCTTGGGCGCTATCGCACTATGGGCGAAATGCTCGCGCGAGACCCCGAATTTGCGACGCGGCGGCGTAATCGCGACGGTGTTTATGATCGCACGGCGGGCCGCGATGATTTGGCGCATGAGGTCAAAACTTTATTCGCGGCGCAACGACGGCTTGGCATGGACAAGGCGTCGGACACTCTGGAAGAACGCTATGTCGCAATCGCCTTTCGGCAAAAAGCGATGCAGGACAGCGAGCGTCTCGTTGGCATGTGCGGTTTTGAACCAACGGAGAAACGTGCGGCGAAGCTCTCGCCCTCGTTTGAGAAATTCCGTCTGCTGACACGGCTCATCAATCTGCGCGTGACGACGCCCGAAGGCGAGCGGTGTTTGAGGCCCGACGAACTTGGCCGTGTGACGGCTGATCTGGGGGCTACCAAGATATTGACTGGTAAAAAGGTGCGCGACCTCATTGGCTTGTCAGACGACGAACGATTTACGACGATCAAACCCGATCAGGAAAAAGGCGATATTACCTCGAAGACGGGCGAAGCCATGTCTGGTACGGGAACGCTGCGCAAGGTGTTGGGCGATACCTTATGGAGAGATACTCAAGCCGAACAGCTTGACCAAATCGCCCATATCCTAAGCTTCTTTGAAACCAGTGAGCGTATTGTTGAACAATTACACGCGCTCGGGCTTGATGACGCGGTACTTTCCGCCCTTACGGATGCACTGGATGCGGGAAAGTTTGCCAGCTTCAAAGGCGCGGCGCATATTTCCGCCAAGGCGGTGCGCGCGCTGCTGCCTCACCTGGAAGCTGGTAAACGCTATGATGAAGCTTGCACTTTGGCCGGTTACAATCATGCCGCTTCGTCATTCTCCCATGTCGATCATGTCACGGACAAAGCATCATTCAATGCCCTCGTCAAAGAAGTGGGCGAAAGCATCGCCAATCCCATCGCCCGCAAGGCGCTGACCGAAGGGTTGAAACAGCTTTGGGCGATGCGCAACACGTATGGCCTGCCGGGGGCAATCTATATCGAATTGGCGCGGGACGTGGGCAACAGCCTCGAAAAGCGGAGGGAGATTGAAAAGGGCATCAACGATGCAACCGCCCAGCGCAATCGGGAGCGACAGGAAGCCCGCGACCTGCTCGGTATTGAGGACGTGAACGGCGATACATTACTTCGATATCGGTTGTGGAAAGAGCAAGGCTCATTTTGCCTTTACACAGGACAGCATATTGATCCCCGCCAAATCATCGCAACCGATAACAGCGTTCAGGTCGATCACATATTGCCATGGTCACGATTTGGGGATGACAGTTACAACAACAAAACGCTGTGCCTTGCCAGCGCGAACCAACGCAAAAAGGAGAGTACGCCGTTTGAATGGTTTGCAAAGGATAAGACGCCAGACGAATGGGATGTGTTCGTCGAACGGGTTGAAGGCAACAAAGCGCTACGCGGTTTCAAAAAGCGCAATTATATGCTGAAAAATGCGAAGGAAACGGAGGAAAAATTCCGCTCGCGTAACTTGAATGACACCCGCTACGCCTGTCGTCTGCTCGCGGAGGCGGTGAAGTTGTTTTACCCACGCGGCGAAAGGCAGGAAAAAGATGGCAACCGCCGCGTCTTCACAAGGCCGGGGCAATTAACGGCTGCGTTACGCCAAGCATGGGGGCTAGAATCTCTCAAAAAGGTGGACGGGAAGCGATTGCCCGATGATCGTCATCATGCGCTTGATGCCTTGGTCGTCGCGGCGGTCAGTGAAAGCGAAGTGGCGAAGCTGACCAAGTCATTTCAGGAATGGGAACAGCAAGGGCTTGCTCGGCCATTACGCAGAGTACCGGAACCTTGGGAAGGCTTTCGAGAACAAGCCAAGGCGGCATTCGAGTCCGTCTTTGTCGCCCGCCCTGAACGGAGACGGGCGCGAGGCGAAGGCCACGCTGCCACGATAAGACAGGTCAAAGAACGTGAAGGCCAGCAACTCGTTTTTGAACGCAAGGCTATACTCGGCCTCAAAGACGCTGATCTTGATCGCATCAAAGACCCCGAACGCAACAGCGCGATTATTGTAGCTATCCGGGATTGGATAGCTGCGGGCCGTCCGGTTGACGCGCTACCGATGTCGCCCAAGGGCGATGTGATTACCAAAGTTCGGTTGATAGCGCGGAACAAGCCCGCAGTGTCGGTGCGGGGTGGAACGGCAGATCGTGGCGAGATGGTAAGGGTGGATGTGTTTTCGTTGAAAAACAGCAAGGGAAAAAATGCCGGAAAAGACGAATGGTATATGGTTCCTGTCTATCCACATCAGGTTATGGATAAGAAGGGCTGGCCTCAGCCGCCAATGATGGCAGTTGCAGCATTTAAGGATGAGCAAGACTGGTTTCCGATGACATCGAATCATGAATTTCGGTTCAGTTTGTATCCTCGTAGCCATGTCGAGGTTGTGAAATCTGATGGCCAAATTCTGGATGGATATTTTCAAGGACTTCATCGAGGAACAGGAAACATTAGCCTATTCGATCATAACAATACAAATTCTGGTGAAGGTGCTATCGGCCCTAGGAAATTATTAACCATAAACAAATATAGCGTGGATCGCTTTGGCAATAGGTTCAAAGTCGGAAACGAGGTTCGCACATGGCATGGCGTGGCGTGCATATCTCCCAGCCCGCCCGGCTAAAATATCGGGACAGGCAACTGGTTGTCGAACAGGACGAAGGGTCTGTGTCGTTGCCCATTGAAGACATTGCATGGCTTATCCTTGATACATCTCAAGTCTCGCTTACGGGTTCATTGCTCTCAGCATTTGCAGGCGCTGGCATTGCGATGATTGTGCCAGACGACAAGCACCACCCGGCGGGTGTTTTGCTGCCATTTCATCAACATCATGCCCAAGCCCATATCGCTCATGCCCAGGTTGGCATGAGCCTGCCGCTCAAAAAACGAATGTGGCAGAGCATCATTGTTGCCAAAATCAACAATCAAGCGGCGTTATTGGACGAATTAGGACGTGAACGCGGGCAAAGCCTGCGGGCGATGGCGGGCCGTGTTGGATCGGGCGACCCGGACAATATAGAGGCGCAAGCCGCGCGGGCCTATTGGTCGGCGCTCTTCACCAAATTTACGCGCTCGGACGAAAGCGACCGCCGCAACGCGCTCCTGAACTATGGTTATGCGGTGGTGCGCGCCGCGATTGCACGGGCGTGCGTTGCGTCTGGCCTGCTCCCTGCGTTCGGTTTGCACCATGCGTCCAAGGTCAACGCCTTCAATTTGGTAGACGATTTGATTGAGTCATATCGTCCCTTTGTAGATCAAAGTGCCTATACACGGGCGTTGGACACTGAGGGGGAAACGCTGACAGTCGATGACCGGCGCCATATGGCGAATATCCTCAACGAAACGGCAATGATCGGGGCAGAGCGGATGACGCTGCTTGCTGCTACAGAGGCCACGGCAAGTAGCCTTGTCAGGGCTATCGAACATAGCAGCGCATTACTCCTCCAGCTCCCGGGATTTGCCGGGGCTAAACAATGAAAGCGGAGGACGTTCGTTTCATGTGGCTCTTCGTCTTCTTTGACCTTCCGGTTGGTTCGCAAGATCAACGCCGCCGCGCGAATCGGTTCCGCAACTTTCTCAAAGATGACGGCTATATGATGCTGCAGTTTTCGGTTTACGCACGCGTCTGTAGGGGGCAAGATGCAGTTGAAAAGCACGTAAAGCGGGCGCGGAGCAGCCTTCCCAAGGAAGGAAGCATTCGTTCGTTGCAAATAACGGATAAACAGTTTGGACGTATGGAATTGATGCTCGGAACAGCACCAAAAAATGAACGAGTCGGGCCATCTCAGATGGTTTTGTTGTGATTTCGGCGTTTATAAAAACGCGGAAATCACAACAATCTCAACCACTTGAACTCAACCTATCCTACCATAGGCAAATCGGTAGGGAAACCACGGCTAGCATATTCGCACCACCACTAATGCCGCGATCCTACCATAGGCAAATCGGTAGGGAAACCACGGCCGAGTTTCCAGTTTGGTTATCCGCTGTTGTATCCTACCATAGGCAAATCGGTAGGGAAACCACGGCCCGGTTTGCCTCATTAAA
>JAYUIX010000226.1:0-12000 GCA_043765635.1 Sphingomonadales bacterium | reverse complement strand
GCGCTCCTCAAGCGAAAGCTGGGTATATCTTGGCATGGCAGCACCTGTTGTAGGTGTTGCACTTCGTTTGTGAACTCAGGGGGGTTAGGCTTTTCTTCGGCGAACTGCCTGAGTATAGGCATACTATGGCAAAAGGCGGTTGGGTTTACATCATGGCGGATCGCTATCGGGGCGGTCTATATGTCGGTGTGACGTCAGATCTGGTGCGCCGCATTTATCAGCACCGGGAGGGCAAGGATTCGCTTCACGTCACCGAATACGCAAAAACTAGACTAGTTTATTCTGAAAGGCATGAAGAGATAGAAACGGCAATTGCGCGCGAGAAGCTGGTCAAAAAGTGGAAACGCCCTTGGAAGTTTGCGTTAATTGAGACTGATAATCCTGACTGGTGTGATTTGTGGGACGTGTGGTTTCCAAACAAAGGTGAGGGAAAGTAGCGGGGCCCCGTGTCGAGCACGGGGCGACGGGGATCTGTCATATTTCACCACAATATTATCCGCTTTCCTACAGCTTGGCGTCTGTGATAAAATAACATCGATGATGATTTTTGAACCTGTTAATGCTTCGCAACCGCGCCCGATCATGTTGATCACGGAGGCTTTTTAAGTTCATTTTTTAGTTCTGCGAGACCCCAAACAACATACCGATTCAGTGTCAACTTCCTCAGATTTCTGCCGTTTTTCAATCGGAGTTTTTTCGTATAATTCAAACCAACCCACACTCAAATCATCCGCAGAAAAATGCGTTGTGGTGCGCGCCAAATCCTGTAGAGATTTGACTACGGCTTTGCCTTGGCACCCTTGCTGTCGATCACATTCTGTTGGTCATCAGTTTTTGGTCAATGACCCTCCGTATTAGATAGAGATGTTTAACGCCGCTTGCGCAGTGCGGTGCCGTTGGCGTTTCGATGTTTTTCAGGATGATAATCTATATGAAAGTGCTTCGGATTTTTGCGTTCATGCTGTTCATTTTTACGCCGTCAATCGCGGTGATGCTGTTCGCGGCGTTTGTTCTCAAGGATACATGGTATTTCCAAATGCTTGGGCTGCCAGCGCTTATCGTTAACGGGCTTGCGACGTTTTTGAAGCCCGTGCGCGCCTGGATTGGTGGCACGCTTAATGGGATTGCAAAGGGCGCATAGTAACGACTGGTTTGTGAGGGCAATGCTCGCTATATAGCCTTAGATATTGCAAAAAGGCTTCTCCCCCATGCGTCTTGCTCTTACTTTCTTCCTCCCTGCCCTTCTCCTCAGCGGCTGCGGGACCAGCGATGCGCGCAAGGCAGCGGGCGCGGGATCGCCTTTCACGATCACCGAAATAGCGCGTTTTAATGAGCCGTGGGCGATGGCCTTCCTCCCCGATGGCCGCGCGCTGATTAGCGAGAAAGCCGGCGCGCTAGTGTTGTGGAATGGGAAAGCGCCAGCCAAAGTGATGATCGCTGGCGTCCCCAAACCCGTTTACGGCGGGCAAGGCGGGTTCGGTGATGTTGTCCTCCACCCTGATTTTGCCAATACGCGAATGGTCTATCTAAGCTGGATTGAAGGCGGTGATGGCGGGCTTGGTGCCGTTGTGGGCCGCGCCAAACTCATTGAAGAAGGCAGCAAGGCGCGGCTAGACGGGTTGCAAATACTCTGGCGGCAAGAACCCAAGGTCTCTGGGCGTGGGCATTTCGGCCATCGCATTGCTTTTGGCCCTGACGGGATGATGTATATCTCAAGCGGCGAACGGCAAAAATTTGATCCTGCGCAAGATATGAACAAAAATCTGGGCAAGATTGTCCGCCTGACCGATACGGGCATGATCCCGTCGGATAATCCCTTTTATGATCAGGGGCGGGTCAAGGCACAAATCTGGTCGCTCGGCCACCGCAATCCGCTTGGCCTCGCCTTTGCGCCAGACGGGACATTGTGGGACAGCGAGATGGGGCCAGCGGGTGGCGATGAGCTAAACCTCGTCAAGCGCGCTGCAAATTATGGCTATCCCGCCGTTTCAAATGGCAATCATTATGGCGGCGGCGACATCCCCGATCATTCGCCTGCTGACGGATTTGCAGCCCCCAAAGCATGGTGGAACCCAAGCATTTCGCCGGGCAGCCTGATGATCTATTCAGGCAGCATGTTCCCGCAGTGGAAAGGCGACGCCTTCATCGGCGCGCTCAGCGGTGAAGCCCTGATCCGCGTTGATCTAAACGGCGAAAACGCAGCCAAGGCCGACGCATGGGACATGAACATGCGCGTCCGCGAGGTTGAGCAGGGCCCGGACGGCGCAATCTGGTTGCTTGAGGACGGCGATAACGGGCGGCTGCTACGACTGTCGGCAAAGGGGTAAAGAATTTCCGTCATTCCCGCGCAAGTGGTAGGTGGATTCACATTTGAAGTGCGACAGTTGGTTTTGGAATGCCAATGAGATGTGCGGAAGCGTGCATAAACATTATCAAATTGTGCCAACGTCAAGTTCGTAATGATCGCAGTTAGTGCTGCATTGCCAACACCGGAAAGCGCCACAATCAACTTTCTCTCGGCATCATAACGGTTGCTGTTGGTTTGCGTCTTGGTTGAGACGGTTCCGATGTAGTTTCTGAAATCAGATTGCCGACATTATCATAAATATAGGCCGTTGTTTCAGTGCCACCCGTCAACATAAGCCACTTACGGCCAAGCCTGTCGTACAAGACATAGCTTATTGTACTGACCGGGTCAGTAGTTGGCAAATGAACGATCAGATATAGAAAAAGTTGTCGGATTGCCTATCCACCGGCAATGGTTCGCACTGAGCTGATCAGATCGCAAGCTCTCGCACACGCTTGCGGCCTTTCAAGATTTTCTGATCTCACGCGCCAAACACCATTTGCCTGATATTGCCATGCCGGTGCCAACGACGATGGAAAATCAGTAGGAGCCGGAACGACCCGACACGAATTCGTTGTGGCTGCTTCCTTCCGGATCTGACCAAGTTGGCGAGGGCACCGCCCGCCCGACTCCCAAGGTCGCTATGGCTTTATCCAGCGAAGAAATCAACGACCTTGCATGTTCCGGCTTTCGGGCGGGATATGAACGGTTATGCCGTCGAGCGCCTCAGTAAGCGTTATCTGGCACGACAGGCGACTGTTGCGTGTAGTGCAGGCCGCAAAATCGAGCATGTCTTCCTCGTCCTCGATTGCTTTGGGCAGCCGCGCAAAGTCTTGCGGGGCGATGATGACATGGCACGTCGAGCAGGCCATCTGCCCTTCGCATGTGCCTTCAAGCGGCTGACCGCTATCCTGCGCAACTTCGAGCAGGCTGGCACCTGCGACTGCATCAACCTCGTCGGTACGCGTGCCGTCAGCGCTGATAAAACGTACCTGAACCATTTATCCAATCTCCTGAGCCGCAACAGCGGTTTTGATCATCTGTAATGCCGTCCGCACATCGTCCGCCTTTGTATAGCGCCCAAAGCCAAGCCGAATGCTTGACCGCGCCTCCGCCTCGGTCAGGCCAAGCGCATGGAGGACATGGCTTGATCGCCCCGATCCGCTGGCGCAAGCCGACCCGGCCGAAAAAGCGACGCCACGTACATCGGAAATTAGCCGGGAGGCATCAATGCGTTCCATGTGAATGTTGAGATTACCCTTATAACGCTCTGTAATTGAACCATTGATGCGCCAAGAGGCGGGAATTTGCGCGAGCGCCTCATCCCAAAGATACGCAACATGATTGGCATCGGTTTCAAAACGTTCCCGCGCAAGTTTGGCCGCCGCCCCGAACCCGGCACAGAGCGCCGGCGAAAGCGTGCCCGAACGAACACCGCCCTCCTGTCCGCCACCGTGCAGGAGCGGATCAAGTGTTACGCCGTCACGCACCCACAATGCTCCTATTCCCTTCGGTCCATAGATCTTGTGCGCGCTGATCGCAATCAGGTCTGGACCATCAGGAATCTCGATCCGACCGTAGCTCTGCACGGCGTCACAGAGCATCAGTGCACCCGATGCATGAGCGAGGCGCGCAATGTCAGCGATTGACTGGATTACCCCGATCTCATTGTTAACATGCATAACCGCGACCAAAGCCTGCCCCGCCGGAATTTTAGTGAGATCAAGTAGTCCGTCATTCTTAACAGGCATAATAGTGACGTCATGACCGCAATCATCCAGCCAGAGTGCCGTATCGCGCACGGCGGCATGTTCAGTATCGGGTAGTGCAATAGACTTCGCGCCATTGCCCTTCATAGCCCAGTTCAGCGCCTCAGTCGCGCCGCTGGTAAAATATACGCGGCCGCCAGCTGGCAGCATCATCGCCACTGCATCGCGCGCCATTTCAACTGCTGCCGCCGCAGCTCGACCTGCTTTATGCGGCGAATGCGGGTTGGCGAATCCGTCCTCAATGCCGAGCCAAGGCAGCATTGCTGCCTGCGCTTCTGAGGCAAGCGGAGTCGTTGCTTGATAATCGAGATAAATGCTCACCGTTTGATGCGTTTCCATGCCTCGATGAAGCGGTAGACGTCGGCACGGCTTGTGTCCGGGCCAAAACTGACGCGGATAACTTCGTTCGCCGCTGTTTCATCCCATCCCATTGCCGCGAGCACTGGACTGCCCTTAATCGTGCCTGATGAACAGGCGCTGCCCGCCGAAACCGCGATTCCCGCCATATCGAACTGAATAAGCTGTGTTGCAGAGGCAATGCCTAGCATCCGGTATCCGGCAATCGTCGCGATACGGGGGCATCCACGCGCCACGATTTCACCGCCAGCGGCCTCAATCGCACCGTCAAGATGCGCGCGCAGGTCTTTAGCGCGCTCAACCCAGCCGCGATTGGCCTCAACTGCTGCTGCAAAACCAAGTACCCCCGGCAAATTCTCGGTGCCACCGCGATAGCCGCGTTCCTGCCCGCCAGTCGGACGGAGCATATCAAGACTGCGGACAAGCAACGCCCCAACACCGGGCGGCCCACCAAGCTTATGCGCCGAAACCGCGATCATATCAGCATCTGGCAGTGGCAATTTTGCCGCCGACTGCGAACAATCGGCAAACAGCAGGCCGCCAGCATCCCTAATCACAGGCCCAAGCTGATGCAGCGGTTGGAGCACGCCGGTTTCATTATTTGCAGATTGAATTGCCACGATTGGCTGTTTCGCGCCAAGCGCCCCAAGCCGCCCGGTAAGGGCATCCGCCGCAACAGCGCCTTCCACGCCAACGCTCAAAAAATATCCGTTGGCCCCAATGCGATGAACTGCGTCATGCTCAGTGGCGGCAATGATTGTTGCATCAGCATGTGATCCGCCAAGTCCGATAGTGATCGCTTCAGTTGCGCCGCTTGTAAAAATGACGTCATGAGACCAGCCGAGTGCCGCCGCAATCCGGCGCCGCGCGTCTTCAAGTGCGGCGCGTGCAGCGCGTCCTTCGGCATGAGGTGAGGATGGGTTTGCCCATTTCAACATGCCATCAACAAAGGCACTGCGCGCCGCTGGTAGCATGGGCGTTGTCGCCGCGTGATCAAGATAGAGCCGTTCTGTCAAGCAAACCGCCTGTTGTGATTGCGAAATGTTCGCAGCATCCTATATAGGCTCCAACGCGTTCGCACAGCCCGTTCTGTGCATCCTTGAACATAACATTTGCGAGTAGTTGATGCCCGAAGTCATTTTTCCCGGCCCTGAGGGTCGTCTCGAAGGTCGCTTTAACCCTGGGCCGCGCCCGCGCGCACCCGTTGCGATGATTTTGCATCCGCACCCACAAAGTGGCGGCACGATGAACAATCACATTGTTCAGGCGATGTATCAGACCTTCGTGCGACGCGGTTTTGCGACGCTACGTTTCAATTTTCGGGGTGTTGGAAAGAGCCAAGGCGTGTTTGATAATGGCGTTGGTGAATTGAGCGACGCGGCTTCCGCGCTTGATTGGGTGCAGTCGATCCACCCCGAAGCCCAGACAACATGGATCGCGGGATATAGCTTTGGCGCGCTAATCGGGATGCAATTGCTGATGCGTCGCCCCGAGATTAAGGGCTTCATCTCGGTTGCGCCGCCAGCAAATATGTATGATTTCACATTCCTTGCCCCCTGCCCTTCGTCAGGCATCATCATTCAGGGCACTTCGGACGAAGTCGCGACGCCAAGCGCATCGCAAAAGCTGGTCGATAAACTGCGCACACAGCGTCATATTACGATCCATCATGATGAGATTAAGGGTGCAAACCACTTTTTTGAACATGAAATGGTCGAACTGATGGGCTCTGTAGACAAATATCTCGATATGCGGCTCGATCCCAACTCGGCCATTCGCTAACAGGTGACATAATGGAAGATTTGCAAGAAATCCTGCTCGGTTTGTTCACTGAAGTTGCTGTACTTGAACATTTGGTGAGGGCGCGTGAAGAACGCCATGCCGAGGATGATTTGACGATGGGTGATTTTGGCGTCCTCAACTATTTCATGGTCAATCATCCCGATCCAGACAGCATTGCGGGGATCGCGTGGTGCTTTCAGGAAGAAGAAGCCTATACCCGCGCCAAGATTGAAGGGCTGGCATCGCGTGATCTCGTCAAGATTTCACCTGACGTTGCTGATAATGGCATCGCGATGGTTGAGATCACTGATATTGGTCGCGAAGCACACGGGCAAATCGTTGCCCGCGTTGCCCCTGATATGATGATGGCGGTTGCTGAAATTCCGCGTGAAGACCTCGAAATTACTTTTAAGACGCTCCGTAATATCCGCTTAACGCTGGATAATCTTCCTGATCGCTAGAGTCTTCCTGTATAGCATGATATCATCCATCTCTACCGTTCGCCCTGAGCTTGTCGAAGGGTTGTCCTTTTTTCATCGTCGCCCGAAGAAAAGGACAAGGCTTCGACAAGCTCAGCCCGAACGGTTTGGGGTAGTGATTTAATCAAAATCTAAGCGAAGGGCAGCGCGGTGCTTATGGCCATGTTAGGATCAAAACATTCCCTAGTAGCACGAGGGCCGCAACCGCCATCAGCACGGATTGCTTACGATTATCGCCCTTGCGCCAGATGGTAATTGCGCCAAAAATCAACGCGAATATGCCGAGCATTGCGAGCGAGAGCAATAGGCCGGGGGAAAGCAGAAAATCCATATGCCCGCTTAGCCGCTGATTACCGCTGCGAAAAGGGCGGGATCGACATTGCCGCCAGAGAGGATCACCAGCGTCGGTTCATTGACCTCTACTTTCCCCGCAAGCACCGCTGCCAGCGCAACTGCGCCGCCGGGTTCAATCGTCAGACCTAGTTCGTGATAGGCAAACCGCATGGCCGCCGCCGTTTTGGCCTCACTCACCGCCACACCGTGCGCACCCACATCATGAAGCACATCAAACGTAAGCGGCGAAACGCGCGGCGTCATAAGCGCGTCACACAGCGTTGGCGACGCATCTTTGCCAACCGGGATGATGTGGCCCGAGCGGAGAGATTGCGCCATATCGTCCCAACCCTCTGGCTCGACTGTAACAATAGCAGCGTTTGGCAGCGCCAATGATATTCCCGCCGCCAAGCCGCCACCGCCACACGGAACAACCACCTGAGTTGGCGCAAAACCGAGTTGTTCGGCGGCTTCAAGACCGCAACTGCCCTGCCCTTCAATAATCCACGGGTCATCAAAACTTGGAACCAACACAGCACCACGCAACTGCGCTAATTCTGCAGCGATGGCCTCACGGCTTTGGGTCGCGCGGTTATAGAAAATTACTTCTGCACCAAGCTTTTTCGTTCCGGCAATCTTGAGAGCAGGCGCGTCAGACGGCATAACTATGGTCGCGGCAATCTTGAGCTTTTGCGCAGCCCAAGCAACGCCCTGCGCATGATTTCCACTCGAAAAAGCGACGACACCGGCTTTCTGTTCAGCCTCTGAAAGTGCGGTAAGACGGTGCCATGCGCCGCGCAGTTTGAACGCGCCCATGGGTTGCGCCGATTCGCATTTTAGCCAGACGATTGATTCGCCAATTTGCGCGCGCCTGATAGGCGTCTGTGGCGTCACCTTCCGCAATTTTTCTAGCGCGTCATGCACCCCGAAAAGTGCTGGTTTTCTTGTTGTTTGGGTCACGCAATTTCCAAATGTTTAATCAGGGTTCCGGTTTCGCTTTACATGGGGGCACGCGATTCATATAGGCGCTTTCGCTGCCCCATGGGGACTTCCAATAACCGCAAGGCAGCCTTTGAAAACGCTAACTACCTTTTGGAGGTCCCTTGAATTGCACAGCCATCATAACGCGCTGGGGCTAGCTAAGCTCCTTCCGGTTCAGCCGGTCACGCTCCTTCGTCCGCACGCCGCACAGCGCGCTGCCCGTTTCTTTGTCGAAAAGTTTCCGGGCAAGTCGCTTTATGCTGTCAAGGCCAACCCTTCGCCTGATCTGATCAGGCTGTTGTGGGAGAGCGGCATCACCCATTTTGACGTCGCCTCGATTGCTGAGGTGCGGCTGGCACACGCCAACGCGCCCGACGCGGCGCTTTGCTATATGCACCCGGTGAAGCCCGAGGAATCGATCCGCGAAGCTTATTTTGAGCATGACGTCCGCACCTTCTCGCTCGACAGTGAAGAAGAGCTTGAAAAGATCGTTCGCGCAACGCAGAACGCGACAGATCTCACTTTGTGCGTCCGCATTCGTGTATCGTCAGAACATTCAAAGCTTAGCCTTGCTGCGAAGTTTGGCGCTGCCCCCTCTGAAATGAAGCAGCTTTTGATCGAAACGCGTCAGGTTGCCGACGCGCTCGGGATTTGCTTCCATGTCGGTAGCCAAGCCATGACGCCCTCGGCCTACACTCAAGCGATGGAGCGCGTCCGCGCGGCAATCGTCGAATCGGGCGTCACAGTAGATGTCGTTGATGTCGGCGGCGGCTTCCCGAGCGTTTATCCGGGTATGGAGCCGCCCTGTCTCGAAGCCTATTTCGACGCGATCCACCGTTCGTTCGAGGATCTGCCTGTCAGCTATTCCTCCGAACTGTGGTGCGAACCCGGCCGTGCGCTTTGCGCAGAATATAGCTCGCTGATCGTGCGTGTTGAAAAGCGGCGCGGTGATGAACTGTTCATCAATGACGGCGCTTACGGCGCGCTGTTTGATGCAGCGCATGTCGGCTGGCGTTTCCCCGTTGAACTACTACGCGCATCAGACACCAAGGACATGCCGTTTAGCTTCTACGGCCCGACGTGCGATGATATGGATCATATGGCGGGGCCGTTCATGCTGCCAGCGGATATCAAAGCGGGCGATTATATTGAGATCGGTATGCTCGGTGCCTATGGTTGCGCAATGCGGACTGGGTTCAATGGTTTTGGCAATGGCGAGACTTATGCCGTCGCCGACGAACCGATGGCCTCGCTTTATATTGAGATGCCCGAAGAGCGCAGGCTTTCATCCAACGTCGTCAAGCTGTAACGCTTAACTCAAATACCGTCATTCCCGCGCAGGCGGGGATCCATGATCTCATATGGTTGAGTATATGGATTCCCGGCTGCGCGGGAATGACGACCAAATTTACGGAGTATCCCAAATGAATACCCCTCAAGCTAACGCCCAACGCAAGGCCGAACTCCTCTCAACCACTGTCGAACATATCGACATCAAAAGCTTTGATGCTCGCCCGATTATCGACGGGATGAGCAAGATGAGCTTCACCAGCCGCGATCTTGGCCGCGCGACGAGCATCTACAACCAAATGTTGCAGGACAAGGATTGCTCGATCTTCCTCGTGATCGCGGGCAGCACAAGTGCTGGCGGCTGCATGGACCTCTACGCCGAACTGCTGCGCAACAACATGATCGATGGCATCGTCGCCACCGGCGCAACGATTGTGGACATGGATTTCTTCGAAGGGCTTGGCCACAAACATTATCAGGCGCTCGAAGTTCCCGATGATGATACGCTGCGTTCGCTTTATATCGACCGGATTTACGATACCTATATCGACGAAGAACAGCTTCAGGATTGCGATCACACGATCCTTGAAATCGCCAACAGCCTTGAGCCGCGCCCTTACTCAAGCCGCGCGTTCATCCGCGAAATGGGCAAATATTTGGTCGAACATGGCAAAAAGGACAATAGCCTCGTCAAGCTCGCTTATGAACATGACGTGCCGATTTTCTGCCCCGCGTTTGTCGATAGCTCGGCAGGCTTTGGCCTCGTCAAGCATCAGGTTGACCGTGCGAGAGAAGACAAGCCCTATATGGTGCTCGATGCTATCGCCGATTTCCGCGAGCTGACCGATATCAAGATTAAGGCGGGCACGACTGGTCTGCTGATGATCGGCGGCGGCGTTCCCAAAAACTTCATTCAGGATACTGTAGTTTGCGCTGAAATTCTTGGGCATGACGATGTGCAAGTGCATAAATATGCCGTGCAGATCACTGTCGCTGACGTTCGCGACGGGGCGTGCTCATCCTCCACCCTTCAAGAGGCCGCAAGCTGGGGCAAGGTCAACACCGGCATTGAACAGATGGTCTTTGCCGAAGCCGGTTCAGTCATGCCGCTGCTCGCCTCCGACGCGTATCACCGTGGCTTCTGGAAAGACCGGGTGAAGCGTAAATGGGGCGCAATCTTTGATTGAGGCCATGCACTTCACGGATTTTGATGTTGGCGGCTTCTTGCGCGATTATTGGCAGAAGAAGCCGCTGCTGATCAAAAATCCGTGGGCTGCTTGGGCAAACCCGCTTGAACCCGATGAACTCGCTGGGCTGGCTTGCGAAGATGAAGTTGAATCGCGCCTGATCATGCAGGCGGATGACAGATTAAAAGTTGAGCACGGCCCGGTTCCCGAAAAGCGTTTCAGCAAACTTGGCAAAGCGCCATGGACGCTCCTTGTGCAAGCGGTAGATACCCATGTACCCGACGTTGCCGCGCTCATTGCCCCGTTCCGTTTCATCCCCAATTGGCGGATTGATGATGTGATGGTGAGCTATGCAACTGACGGAGGCGGCGTGGGGCCGCATTTTGACCAATATGACGTATTCCTGATCCAAGGATTGGGCAGGCGACGCTGGCAAGTCGGTGCGGTATGCGACGCGGATACGCCGCTGCTGCCGCATGACGATTTGCGTCTGCTCGCTGAATTTGAGGCAACTGACGAATGGATTCTCGAACCCGGTGACATGCTTTATGTCCCCCCGCGCATCGCGCACAACGGCGTTGCACTGGGCGATGATTGCATGACATATTCAATCGGTTTCCGCGCGCCCGCCCGCAGCGAGCTCATTGCCGATTGGTGCGATGATTTTGTGCAGCGCCTAAGCGAAGACGACCGTTACGCCGACCCCGGTTTGCAGGCGCAAACCAATCCCGGCGAAATCACCAGCGAGGCCATTGCGCGCCTTCACGCAATGATCACCGAAAAACTCGCCGACCGCACCGCCTTCACGCGTTGGTTCGGCGAATATAACAGCACCCCCAAATACCCCGAACAGGATTGGGCACCAGAAAAGCCAGTGAGCGTGATGGAACTACGCGCCTTATTAGCAGGCGGTACGCCCCTTCATCGTAACCCGTCGAGCCGTTTTTCATTTGTGCGGAAAGAGGCGGATTCGCTGCTGCTGTTTGTAGATGGCCAATGTTTTGAATGCGCCGAAGAAACCTCAAGATTTGCAGAAGACCTCTGCGCACATGATCATTTTTCCGTCGATCCCGATCTGATTAAATCGGACACAGTGATGGCGTTAATCGCAAAGCTTTTCAATCAAGGCAGCATAAATTTCGAAACTGAAGATTGATCACAAAACCTCAAATAGACCCGCCGCGCCCATTCCGCCACCAACACACATGGTGACCACAACATATTTGACACCACGCCGTTTGCCTTCAATCAGCGCATGGCCAGTCAGGCGTGAGCCCGACATGCCAAACGGATGGCCAATCGCTATCGCGCCACCATCGACATTGAGTTTGTCAGGATCAATGCCAAGCCGATCACGGCAATAAAGCACTTGCACCGCGAATGCTTCGTTGAGTTCCCACAGGCCAATATCATCAACCTTGAGGCCGTGGCGCGCGAGCAATTTGGGCACCGCGAACACTGGGCCAATCCCCATT
>JAYUIX010000225.1:0-49871 GCA_043765635.1 Sphingomonadales bacterium | reverse complement strand
CTGATCAACAAGGGTCGTTTTGCCATGATCGACGTGCGCGATAATGGCCACATTGCGGAGGCTCATGAAAATACTCTGATTGCGAGGAATGACGTTGGTCGCGCGCTTAGCGCAATTTGTGCGGTGCGGCAAGGTGGGGAGGTCAGGCCGTTAAATCCTGAATGCGTAATTTGATTGTCACAAGACTATGGTTAGCAATTTGTGAATATATTGGAGATACGCAATGAAATTGCCCATTCGCATGACACTGATTGCCGCAGTCGCTCTGTTGGCCGCCCCTGCACACGCCGCATCGGTCAATTTGCGTTTCATTGGCCAGCAAATTCTCCCAACTGGCACTCAAGTACTTGGCACGACGCTCGGCGGGCTTTCGGGCATTGATTATGATGCGGCGTCGCGAACCTATCTCACGATCAGTGATGATCGTTCGCAGATTAATCCGGCGCGCTTTTACACACTCAGCCTTGACCTTACCTCAACGCGTTTCAATGCAGTCAATTTCACGGCAACGCAGACGCTCAAACAAGCGGGTGGCAGCCCTTTTCCGGCGCTTGGGATTGACCCAGAGGCAATCCGTTTGAATGGCCGGGGCGGCTTTTATTACACCAGCGAAGGCGATGCGAATGTGTTTCAATCGCCGTTCGTGCGTGAAGCACGGGGGGACGGATCGTTCATTCGCGATCTCGCGCTGCCAAGCTATTATCTGCCAACGGCAACGGCGGGCATTCGACAGAATCTGGCGTTTGAAAGCCTGGCTTTGACGCCAAATGGCACGATTTTCACAGCAACTGAAAATGCGCTCCGTCAAGATGGCTCAGCCGCGACGCTGACTAACGCCAGCTTTGCCCGCTTGCTGGCGTTTAATCCGGCTAGCGGCAGTCCGCTTGCTGAATATGTTTATGAAGTCGCACCGATCAATCAATCGCCAAATCCACTGACCGCGTTTGCAACCAATGGACTGGTCGAAATATTGGCATTGTCGGACAGTCGGTTCATTGGCGTTGAGCGCAGCTTTTCAGTCGGCGCGCCCGGAACAGGTTATTCAGTCAAGCTGTTTGATATCGATATTTCAGGCGCAACCAATGTTATAGGGTTATCCTCGCTGACAGGCGCAAATTTTGCAACAGTCAGAAAAACTCTACTGTTTGATCTTGGCACACTTGGCATTCCACTCGATAATATTGAGGGCATCAGTTTTGGCCAGACGCTTGAAAATGGCCGACAAAGCCTCATTCTGGTGTCTGACAATAATTTTGGCGCGACCCAGTTTACCCAGTTTCTGGCGTTTGAACTGTCGGCTATTCCTGAGACTTCAAGCTGGGCGATGATGATTGGTGGGTTCGGACTGGTTGGCGGGGCACTGCGTCGTCGTCGGGGACAATTGGCGACCGTCTGATCAGTGATTATGTTATCGGGTTAGTCCAATCCTCAATCACTAACCCCTCCACCCGCGAAAATTCGGCGACATTGTTGGTGACCATCACCAGCCCGCGCGCTTTGGCTTGCGCGGCGATGAGCAGATCGTAAGGGCCAATCGGCGTTCCGGCTTTTTTGAGGGCTGCGCGGATTTCGCCTGCTGCCCTTGCGTCCGCTTCACTGAACTCAAGCACTGGCATTTTGAGATTGGTGAGGCGGTCTATATTATCGGCAACGCGGCTGCTACTAAACGCGCCGAAATATAGCTCAAAGATGACGATTGTTGATGTTCCAAATTCGCCGTCATGTGCTTTGAGATGCTCAACCAGCGCGCGGTTACGACCATTAAACCATGTAATGATCGCATTGGAATCGAGAAGGTAGCGCATATTCAATCGAAACTCGGGCCATCCGGCATCTGTTCGGGGCCAAGATGGCCAGCCTCGACAGCCTTCGCCCAGTCATCATCCATACACCCTGCCAGCCGCTCGATCCAATCGCCGTTGCTTTCTTCAACCGCCTCCAGAACCACCCTGCCGCCCTCGCGGCTGATCCGTACTTCCTTGCCGTCGAAGCGGTATTCCTTGGGCAATCGCACCGCCTGACTGCGCCCGCTCCAGAAGATTTTGGCCATATCGTTCATTGCGGCGGCTCCAATTGGTATATGGCAGTGGTATATACCAATTGCTGTCGCTTGTCGAGTGACAGCAATTGCGTCATTCAATGAATATGGTCGAATTTTTTCGTGATGGTGCAGAGCTTATACCTGCGGCGTGTAATGCAGCACAGCTTCAAGAAATTGAACAGGCGCTTGCAGGTGTGGAGAAAAATGAACCTGGCGTTCGCCTTTATGGCAATAATCAACTGAATGATTTTCTCGAAATCGAGGGTACCGTTGGTCGTCTAGCGGCACGGTGGATTGGAGAAAAAGCTAAGCCCGTCCGCGCAATATTTTTTGATAAATCTGCAAACGCAAACTGGGCGCTTGGCTGGCACCAAGATCGCGTGATTGTTGTGAAAGAAAAAATTGAGACAATTGGGTTTGAGAATTGGACAATTAAAGCAGGGAATTGGCATGTCTCACCGCCATTTCCTATTCTTGAGTCTATGCTTACGCTCAGGCTTCATCTTGACCCGGTTGACGCTGATAATGCCCCACTTTTGATAGCAGTTGCTTCACACATGCTAGGGCAAATTTCAGAGGATAGGGTCAAAGTGGTGGTTGAGTCTTCAATTCAATTAAGCTGCCTTGCCGAGCGAGGCGATGTATGGGTTTACTCTACTCCAATCCTACACGCATCAGCGCGATCACATTCGCAAACTGGGCGGCGTGTTCTCCAGATCGACTATAGTGCTTCTCAGCTAGATGGTGGATTACAATGGCTCGGCGTTTGATCTCATGCTCGCGCGCCTAATCCCGGATCGCTTTGTTTTGATGCTGCTCGGCGTGATTATAGGGGCGAGTTTTTTGCCTGCGCGCGGGGCGACCCTCTCCACCGTTTCCACTGTTTCTAATATCGCGATCTTCACGCTCTTCTTCTTCCACGGATTGCGCCTGAGCCGGGAGGCGGTTTGGACGGGGATCAAACATTGGCGGTTGCAGCTTGCCATCATTGTGTTCACGTTCGCGGCACTTCCGCTTGTCGGGCTTTCACTATCGTTGTTGATGCCATCGCTCCTCACCCCTGGCCTTTGGATTGGCGTGCTATTCCTCTGCGCCTTGCCGTCAACGGTGCAGGCGGCGATTTCCTCAAGTTCGATGGCGGGGGGCAATGTCGCCGCGTCGGTGGTGGCTGCCGCACTTTCGAATATCGCTGGGGTTATCTTAACGCCGCTGATTGTTGCCGGGGTAGCGAGCGTGAGCGGAACGGGTATCGGGCTTGGCTCGATTGGTAAGATTGCTGGACTGTTGTTGCTCCCCTTCATCCTCGGCCAGATTGCGCACGGTTGGTTCGGTGCTTGGGTTGAGCGGCATAAGCTTTGGATTGGGCGGATGGATCGGTTGACGATTATCTTGGCGGTTTACGTCGCATTTAGTGCGGCGGTTGTTGACGGGCTTTGGCAAAGGCTGACCTTGAACGAATTCGGGCCGTTGATGCTGATTATCTGCGGCTTGCTAGCGTTTGCATTTGCCTCAACTTGGTGGATGGGCGGCGCATTTGGCTTCGCGCGCGCAGACCGGATTACGCTGCTTTATTCTGGATCGCACAAGACGCTGGCGACGGGCGCACCGATGGCGCGTATCCTGTTTCCGGGTGCTGAGGCGGGGCTTATCATCATCCCGCTAATGCTGTATCATCAATTGCAATTGATCATTTCGGCGTGGTTGGCCGCGCGGCTAACGCGTTCTACTTGAATAACACAGCATTTATCGCCATGTTTGGATAAATTGTTAAAGGAGGCTCGGTTGGCAACCCAAGTTCAGGAACCAACGATCACATTAAACGCACCCGATCCAGTGCCCGTTGTCGCGCCCGAAAAGGCGTCTGGGCTTGTTCCACTCAAGGACGAGCAACGCTCAGCGCTTGATGAAAAGGCTGACGGCTTTGTGAGTGAGCTTGCGCTGCTTGATCCCAATTCGCCCGAATTTGGCAAAAAGGTGGATCAGTTGACCAGCATGGGGCGCAAGGAAATCGCCGAAGCCTCTGGCCAATCAAACCGTTTCCTAGATCGCCCCGTCCGCGCGATGGATAAGGAAGGCGGCGTTGGCAAGGATCTGGCTGAACTTCGCAGAACGATTGAGGATCTTGATCCCGGTGCCAAGGGTGATCTCTTCACGCGCAAAAAATTCTTTGGCATCATCCCTTACGGCAATAAGATGCGCAATTATTTTGATGGCTATAAATCATCGCAAGGCCATATTTCCTCAATCCTCACCAACCTTGGATCGGGCAAGGATGAGCTATTGAAGGACAATGCCGCGATTGATGTTGAACGGCAGAATCTTTGGGCGGCAATGGGCCGGCTTGAACAGATGATCCATGTGGCGAAAGCGCTTGATGCTAAGCTTGAGGATAAGGCCAACGATCTTGATATCAGCGATCCAGCCAAGGCCAAGGCGATCCGCGAAACTGCGCTGTTCTACATTCGCCAGCGGACGACTGATCTGCTCACCCAAATGGCGGTAACGGTTCAGGGCTATCTCGCGCTTGATCTGGTCAAAAAGAATAATGTTGAACTGATCAAGGGCGTTGACCGCGCTTCAACGACGACGGTTGCGGCGCTGCGCACGGCGGTGACGGTCGCACAGGCGCTGGTTGGGCAGAAACTGGTGCTTGAACAGATTACTGCGCTTAATACGACGACCGCGAACATCATCGACTCAACCGGCGAAATGCTCAAAACCCAGACTGCCAAAATCCATGAGCAGGCGGCATCAAGCACAATCCCGATGGAAACGCTCCAGCGGGCGTTCCAGAATATTTATGTGACGATGGACAGCATTGATACGTTTAAGGCCAAGGCGTTGATTTCAATGAAAACCACCGTTGATACGCTGTCAAACGAGGTTGAGAAATCCAAAGGTTATATCGCGCGCGCCGAAGGGCAGCGGCAGGCAGCGATTGAGGGCGGCGGGGCTAACGATAGCCCGTTTGCTCCGGTTGGTTGATCATGAGTGACTCTGATGAAATCCTGCGGAGTGCGCGTGAGGCGAAGATCCGCATACAGCAGGGCTACAACTTGCTCCCCCAGCCGCGATCAATCCTCAATCGCGCGCGCAGGGCAATAAAATATGCGCTTGCAGGCGCAGGGGCGGTTATCCTCGCTACCTTTGTTTGGGGAATGATTTCGCCGATCGGCATTGCGGGGGTGATGCTCGCTTTCTTTGCGATGATGGCGGCAATGTGCGCTGGCGTTTATTTCAGCAGTGAACGCGTTGTTGCAGCCGAAAAACTGCGTGAGGTTGATCTTAAACGGTTGCCCCAAAGCACTGACCGCTGGCTACAATCGCAGCGTCGGGCGCTGCCTGCGCCAGCAATTACATTGGTCAATGATATCGGCCGCAAGCTCGACACGCTCGGGCTTCAGCTTCAGACGCTTGATGAGCGTGAACCTATTGCGGGCGAACTCCGCCGTTTAATCGGCGATGAACTTCCCGAACTGGTCAACGGTTATAACCGTGTGCCCCAGCATCTCCGCCGTGACGGGCTTAATGGGATGAGCCCAGATAAACAGTTGGTTGATGGGCTCGGCGTGGTTGACACCGAACTGACCCGCTTGTCCCAACAACTTGCCTCAGGCGACCTCAACACACTCGCCACGCAGGGCCGGTATCTTGAGCTAAAATATCAGGGCGACAGCGGCAACTAAGTCCGGCAATAGCCAATCATGGCTTCCCGCTTCGATCAACTGACCAACCGTCGCATGATTATTGATCGCCGCGCGATTGGTGATCAGCTTGGAGCGATTATTGTCAGTAATGCCGGGCAGATGCGTGCGGCGTCAACTGCAATTCTGAAGGCCTCGCTTGAGGCGGGCCGCGCTGAGATTGCCGCACGACTGGCGCTCCATCCGCAAGCGGGGCGAGAGGCCGCCGCAGCGCAGGCCTTTCTCATCGATCAAATCCTGCGTGTAACTTTCGATTTCACTTGTGAACGGCTTTATCCGCTTAACAACCCAACTGCGTCTGAACGCATCGCGCTGATTGCGGTCGGCGGCTATGGGCGCGGCGAAATGGCACCGTATTCAGACGTTGATATTGCCTTCCTGACGCCGTGGAAGCAAACTGGCTGGACTGAGCAAGTGATTGAGTCGATCCTTTACACGCTTTGGGATCTAGGTCTGAAAATTGGCCATTCGAGCCGCTCGCTTGATGAAATGATCCGAATGGCAAAGGGCGATCTGACAATCCGCACGGCATTGCTTGAGGCGCGTTATGTCTGGGGTGATCAGCCATTATATGATGAAGCATCGGCGCGGTTCGATGCTGAGGTTGTGGCAGGAACAGCGCGCAGCTTTGTTGCCGAAAAGCTTGCCGAACGCGACGTTCGGCACAAGCGGATGGGCGATAGCCGCTATGTCGTCGAGCCGAACTTGAAAGAAGGCAAAGGTGGCCTGCGCGATCTTCATACACTGTTCTGGATCGGCAAATACATGCACCGGGTAGGGAGCGTTGCCGAACTGGTTGAGCGCGGGCTGCTGACCAAGGTTGAGCTGCGCCAGTTTCAAAAGGCCGAAAATTTTCTCTGGGCGGTGCGCTGCCATCTCCACGCGATTACCGGGCGCGGTGAGGAGCGGCTGACGTTCGATGTCCAGCGCGAAATCGCAACGCGGATGCGCTATGCGGATCGACCGGGGCGTTCTGCGGTTGAACGCTTCATGCAGCATTATTTTCTGATCGCAAAGCAAGTCGGCGATTTGACAGGCGTGTTCTTGGCGCACTTGGATGATCAATTCGCGCCTAAGGGACGGCGCTTTTCGCTTGCGGGTTTGCGCCGGGCGCCGCGAGATTTGCAAGGGTTTGTGCTTGATCGCGGGCGGCTCGCGCTGCCAACAGATGATTGGTTTGCGCGTGATCCGACCCGGCTGATCGCGCTATTTGCGATTGCCGATAAACAGCAGGTGGAAATTCATCCCCAAGCGATGCGCGCCGCCAACCGCGACGCGCGGCTGATTGATGCAAATGTTCGCTCAAACGCTCAAGCCAATGCACTTTTTGTCGATATATTGACCAGCCCGCGCAATCCCGAAACGGTGTTGCGCTGGATGAACGAGGCGACGGTCTTTGGCCGGTTCGTGCCCGATTTTGGGCGTGTTGTCGCGCAAATGCAGTTTGATATGTATCATCACTATACAGTCGATGAACATAGCATCCGCGCGATTGGCCTGCTGGCCAAAATCGAAAAAGGTGAATTCGGCGACGATCATCCACTGGCGACGGCGATTGTGAAACAGATTGTTTCGCGCCGGGTGCTGTACGCTGCCGTTCTGCTCCATGATATCGCCAAAGGGCGCGGAGGCGATCATAGTGTGCTGGGCGCGCAGGTTGCCGAAAAGCTATGCCCGCGCTTTGGAATGAGCGCAGCCGAGACCGAAACTACGGCCTGGTTGGTGCGAAGCCACCTCCTTATGTCGGCAGTCGCGTTCAAGCGCGATTTGTCTGATTTCAAGACGGTGCTTGATTTTGCTGAGCTTGTGCAATCGCCTGAGCGCTTGCGCCTGCTGCTGGTGCTGACGGTGGTTGATATCCGGGCAGTAGGGCCGGGCGTGTGGAACAGCTGGAAGCGTCAACTGCTCTCAGATTTGTTCAGTGCTGCTGAAGAAGTCCTCCGCCTTGGCCACAAACAGCGCGGACGCAAGGAACGGATTGCCGCTAAGCAAGAGGCGCTTCACGTAGCACTTGGCTGGGCCGATGCGCGCTTCGCCAAATATAAAAAACGTTTGCCCGAGGCGTACTGGATTGCCGAACCTGCCGACATCCTTGAACGCAACGCGCGCCATATTGATCAATCCGGTGACAGTTTGTTGTCGATTTCAGCACAAGTCTATCCTGATCGCGGGGCAACGCTCGTCACGGTTTATGCAGCGGATCACCCCGGCTTATTCTACCGCTTGGCAGGCGCAATCCACTTGGCGGGCGGCAGCATTATCGATGCACGCATTCACACGACGCGTGACGGCATGGCGCTTGATAACTTCCTGATCCAAGATCCGTTTGGCCAACCATTCGACGATCCTTCCCGGCTCAAACGGATTGAAACCGCGATTGAAGACGTGCTTGCTAATCGTTCAAAGATGACTGAGCGGCTTGCCGCGCGGCCCTTGCCCAGAACGCGCGCGCACGCCTTTACGGTTGAGCCCAATGTCCTGATCGATAACAGTGCGTCAAATCGCTACACCGTGGTTGAGGTCAACGCGCAGGATCGACCGGCCTTGCTCAATGCGCTTGCTCACGCACTGTTTCAATCAAGCGTCACGATCCGTTCAGCGCACATCGCAACCTACGGCGAACGCGCGGTCGATACATTTTACGTGACTGACCTGATGGGCGAAAAGATTATCGATGCCCAGCGACTGCGCGGGCTGGAAGATATGCTGCTGGGTGCGGCCAAAGGCAGCGGTGCCACTCAGACGGCCTTACGCGCATGAACCATGATTTGCGTCATTGATAAATGCGCATAGCGCTGCCCGGTTAACTGATTAAAAAGCCGGGGCAAAAGGCCAGGGCGGCGGATTGGCATCACCCGCACACTGACACAGCCTGCGCCTTCAAAAAGCGCGCGGTAAGATCGCGGAGTAAACCAGCGCAGATGCGTGCGATCCATCACGCCTTCACTCTCATATTCAAATCGGCCTGCAATCAAATCTCCAATAACGCGCCGGTGCGCAACATTGGGGGAACTTGCGATGATTTCCCCGCCGGGTTTCACGCACGCAAGCAGGCGAGCAACAACGTCCCACGGATCAACCAGATGTTCGATTACTTCGCTCATGATCAGTGCATCAAATCGCGCGTGAAAAGGGGTGAGGTCGAACTGTTCGACATTAGCGGTGATGACTTCGCTCAGACGCAGACGCGCTTGCTCCGCGACTTCGGGCATAAGCTCGATTCCGGTGTAATGTGCCACCTTGCCAGCCGCAAATGCCGCTGCCCCAGTCGCGCCGTCGCCACAGCCAATTTCGAGAATATGCGCATCAGGCCCAGTGCCAAGCAAGCCCACCATGTCATGGCGCGCACCCGAAAAATAGCCTGCGGTTTTTTCGCCGTAAAGCGTTTCACGCGACGCTTGGATGTCATCCGCCATCACGTTGACTGGGGTTTGACCGTTGCCCTGTGATAGAGCGCGACCACTGCGCCAAGCGCAATAAACATCAGCGTGTGATTATCCTCTTGGCTCAGCACGCCCTTGATGATCAAAAACACCATCAGCATGATGCCGAGCGGGATCATCAGTGCGGCTTCCTCATCATCGGTTTCAAGACCAACCTTGGCGGCCTTGAAAATTGCCATGATGAACATGCCGAAAAAGGCAGCGGCACCAAAAATCCCAAAATCAAGCAAGATCGTGATAAAATAGCTATCAAGCGATAGACGCCCAGCGGCATCAACATAGCCGACCAACTCACCAGCGTTGCCAAGACCGCTCCCAAGCGGCCATTCCTTAAGTTCGCGCATCGCGCCTGTCCATTGCAGCCGCCGCGCTTCATTGCTTGCCTGCTGCGGCCCGCCGCCCCACACCATCACTTCAAGCCGTCGCCAGACCAAGGTGAGTGCGAAAAATGCCGAAATAATGACTGGGTAGGCAATCACAACGGCAGGCGCGACCAGTCCGTGACTATCGCGCTGCCAGCGCCTTACGCCCCAAATCAGCGTGTAAATAAAGATTGAGGCAAAGAAGCCAATAATGCCAAGCCGGGAGTCAGTCTTAAAAATCACCCAGAATGAGAATGGGATATAAAGCAGAAAAGCCCCGCGAAGCCATTGCCGCTTTGCCGTTACCATGAAGTGGATCACGAAAGGCGTGGACAGGGCAAGGAATTCGGCAAAGTTGAGGCTGGTCGTAAAAATGCTCTGAACGCGGTACGCGCCAGTCGCAGAGCGCGCGCCACCAATCAGAATTGCTTCGACCAATTCGCTTTGGATTTTGAAGAATGAGGGGATGCGATTGGCCCACGGCACTTGTCCGTTAATATATTCAACCACGCTGAACAGCGCGAGGAAAATGGCAAAGCCGCAAAACAGCCGCGCCCACTGCATCACCTTGCCTTGCTTGCCAAACAAGTAGCACGCAACGAAAAACACCATTGTCCACTCAAATTGGTTGATGATCACGCGGTTGAACGATCCAAAGGGACGAAATGACATCGGTATTGTGAGGAAATTAAGCGCAACAAACGCCAGCATGAACCGCAAGATCCACGGACTTGTCCTGAACCACGCACTGACATCGCGCCGAAACGGCGGTGACATCGACAGGCTGATGACAAACAGCAGGGTCATCGGGATTGACCACAGCCGCATGAAGGTGATCCACGGCAGACCGGGAATAGCGATCGCAATATAATTTGGCCACAGACAAACCGTAGCGACAATCGCGAAGAACAGCCAGTTAATCGGTTTTATCGGGATATTCTCATTCTCTGGCAGCGCCCAGATGACGAGCAGCGCCAGTATCCCAACTGGCACCGCGAGATAGAGATACAGAAAAATCTGAAACACTGAGATCAGCAGGCCGTAGATCATCCCGATGAGGATGATCAGCGCTATGACGGCAGTCTTTTTTATCGCACGGCGCAGCGGCGCAATCGGTTGATGATAGGGCGCAAGTGCAGGCGCAGGGCGCGTCCAAAGCGACACAAGATATCGGCTGACTGCGGACATCCCATCCGATGTCCGCAGATCATTTAGCCGAGCAAGGATCGCATTACGCACGGGATCTGCGCCAGCCTTGCCTTATCCTCCGGTCGGCGCGGGGGCCGCTGGTGCTGCTGCTCGCGCTTTTGGCGGGGCATAGCCTTCCTGATATTTTACGGACTCGCGCGCCTTTTTGATGCGTTCGGCCAAATCTTTTTCGGTCGCCTCACCAATCTTCTTCTGTTGAACCGCGTTCATCGCATATTGTTCAGCTTTCGGGCCGGTCAGTGGCTCAGGCTTTGATCCGATAACCCGCGTTGCCACCAGCGCGCCGTTGGCGGGAATAATAAAAATTTCACCAGCTGGCTTTGACAAAAGCTGCTTTAGAATTGCAGGATTGGTGCCCGCTGGATCAAGCGAACCCGGTGCCCGGCGATAGGCAAGGCCATCACGCGTGAGTTGCAGCGCAATTTCTTCCATCGTCTTGAATGGCTCATAGGCTTTAAGCTTGTTCAGGTCTTGCGGCACCTGAAACTGAATCTGATCAAGCTGAAAAATCTTGCGCTCGGCGAATAATTGCGGGTTGCTCTCCATAAAGCTCTTGGCTTCACCCGGTGTGGTTGGGGAAATCTTGCTCGCAATCTCACGCTGCAAAATCTGCACGAGCAGATTTTCTTCGGCGCGGCGTTTTTGCGCGATGTAAACCGGCGATTTGTCAATCCCGCGTTCACGCGCGATGTCTGCAAGGATCGTGCGATCAACCAAGCCCTGAAGCGCTTGCGCCTCAATCGCCTTGCGTTGTTCGCCAGCAGCGGGAAGCTGTGCGCCAACCAGTTCGGCATTGAGTTCATTGGTCGTCACGTCAGTGCCATTGACCGTTGCCAGCACCTGACCTTTTTCAAGCTTGGCATCTTCCTTTCCGCCACAGGCGGAGAGGGCAAGCGCCAGCGCGATGGCTGTGGCGGGAAGGGCAAATGAACGCATGTCAGGATCTCCTCGGGAATCAATATCGAAAGCGAGTTCGGCTTTGCCTTGCCCCGCAAAGGCGCTGCTATACCGACGGTCACACGATATCGCAAAATGAAAAAGGGTAAACTGGCGTAATATCGGAAAAGTTTGATTTTGCGGGCGCAGCGCGGCAAAGCCATTTTGTGGCACAATCAACAGCGGCATCCGCCCAAACCCCTTCACCAAAACGCCGCCTGCGCCTGATCCTTGCGGGTTCGGGCGGCGGGCATTTGCGTCAATTGCTTGACCTGGAACCCGTCTGGTCAGCGCATGACCATGCCTTTGTGACTGAGCATTCAGCGATTGCGACTGACCTCGCCGCGTCGCACCGTGTCCACCGCGTCCGCCATTTTGCCGCCGGGCAGGCGCGGCTTGGCAAACCGATTACGATGCTGTGGTCAGCACTTGTCAATCTGTTTCAATCGCTGCGCATTGCGATCACCGAGCGGCCCGATGTCGTGATCAGCACCGGCGCAGGCGCAATGTTTTGGACGGTGCTGTTCTGCCGCATCCTCGGCGCGAAGTTCATCCTGATCGATTCGTTTGCGCGTTTTGAAGCGCCATCAAAGTTTGCGCGTTCGGCGCGCTGGCTCGCGACGCAGACGATTGTACAGTCGGCGGCACTTAAAGGTCATTGGCCGGATGCACTTCTATTTGACCCGCTGCGTGCGCTTGATGCGCCGCGCCCAGAGAAGCAGCCGCTGCTGCTCGCCACTGTCGGCGCGACGCTCGCGTTTGACCGGATGAGCGAGGCGGTTGTCGCGCTCAAGGCCAGTGGCGTAATCAGCGAGTCCGTCGTCCTCCAAACCGGAGAAGGCAGCGCGGTGACCGCTGGGGCGCACGGCATTGATGGCCTGCGGGTCGTCGAAAGCCTTCCCTTCTCCGAAATGCAAGCGCTCCTTCGCGACGCCGATATCGTGATTTGCCACGGCGGCACGGGATCATTCATTACAGCCCTTCGCCAAGGGTGCCGCGTGATCGCGATGCCACGCCTGTTTGAACGCGGCGAACATTATGACAATCACCAGTTCGAAATCGCCGAAGCCTTCGCCGCACGTGGCCTAGTCGAGGTCGCACTAGAAGCGAGCGATCTCCCCGCCGCCATCGCCCGCGCCAAAGCGAAAGTGCCCGTGCTGGCGACGACTGATCCCAAGGCGTTGATTGATTGGCTGAATGGGTATTTGGCTGGGTTGCGGTGAGATAATGGTGCGCGTGGAGGGTGTGGAAGCATAGCGCGCGCTATTTCCGCATATCCTTCGCTTTGGCCTCTCCCCAATAATGCTTGCCGTCCTTGGGCGCACCCCACGGGTTGACCGCGTCCCAACGCTTGCCCGCAAACCAGTCACCATCGAGCGTGGTGCCCAGATGCTGTTTCACCCGGTGCCGTAATATGCGGGCAGCTTTTTTCTTACATTGATGGTCGCTTTCAGCGGTAGTGTGGCCAAAAATCGGCGTTTTGCGGCGTGAACGGGACATGCGTCCTCTCCTTGCGAATGCCGCAAGTTCACAGCCTATCCGGGATTGGATCGTGCTGCTTGCGGCTAATGCCGCAGGTCAGAGGTGCGCAGCGCCATGATCATGCTGCTGCGTAGATCGCTGGGCGATAGCGGGGTTCAGGGATGTCCATTCCATTGTCGCGCGCAACGGCGAGCCAGCCTTCGATGGCATCATAGCAATGCGCCAGCGCTTCCTTGCGCGTGTCACCATGCGCTGAGCAGGGACGCAAATCAGGAACGTCTGCAATCCAGCAGTCGTCCTCGGCAGACCAGAAAAGGTTGATATGATAATGCGGCTCGTTCACGCGCTGAGTGTTAGCGCATATTGCTCCACCAATTCAAGCAATTCGCGCACTTGATAGCGCTTGGCATCCTTGCCTTCGGGTTGGATCGGGAAGGGCCGAGGCAATTTCGAGTGAGTATAAATGGCGTGGCTGCCGTTCATCCGAACGAAATTGAAACCAAATGCGATCACGAGCTTCTCAAAGTCGCGGTAGGCGATTGAGCGACTGCTTGATTGCAGGAGGAGTTCATAGAGTTTGGCGGGCTTAACCATGTGGGGTCTTTGATGGAGGCCGGCGGTTGCGCTGGGCATTCCGGATGTGTTCGGTTTCGGGGTTGGCGAAGGAGCGGATCATTGGATTATCCGACAATCCTTGCCCGCTCCACGGCCTCGCGAACCGACGGTGGCAGACGATAACTATAGCAAGAGCCAACTTCGTTCCACTCTTGCTCAAAAAATGCTGAGTCCAAGACGTAGCCGGGGGTGTAAATTACGCGCCGCCCAAAGGCTCCCATCAGGCCGGCAAATTGACTCGCGGAATAGCCAATTGCCTGCTGCAGGGCTGTCCCAGTTATCCAGTTAGTTCCAGCTTCGTGCATTTTTATGAGCACCAAGATCTGTTTTTCGGATAGCTTAATACGAGTTAAAGCCCTAAAAGCTACATCAGAGCTAACAAATCGAAAATCATATACGTCGCCTACGTCGTTCTGAGAGGCGAGGCTGCCAGTTCGCATTGCCGCCGTCTTTGGCGAGTTAAATGACAAAAATCCCTCATATTGTGCCAATTCTTGGGGGCTTCCTTCAACTACCGTGCCATCTGGTCGGACGATACGCATGCCAAATCTCCTCTACGACTCTTAATTTGCATTTTTAGTGAAGCAAATCAAGCAGTTTTAGCATTTGGCACATTTTAGCAAATCACTATGCTACTCCCCCAAAACCCGCACCCTGTCCCAAACGCCCTTCGCCTTATCGGCGAACCTTGCGTCGCAGGTGATCAGATCGCAGTCCAGCTCCATTGCCAGCGCAAGGTAGATGCAGTCCTTGAGCGGGTGGCCGAGATCAATTGCGATGGATGCAGCCTGGGCCATTTGTCCGGCGGTCGTCCGACGCGCCTCAACCAGATTCGAATCGAGGAGCCTTGTGAAGTTTGCAATTGACTGCTCTGTGTCAGGCCTGAGTGACTTTTCGACATTCGCCCGCCGAACCATCGTGGCAATTACTTCAACGACAAAAATATCTGGTGCGCAGAGGTTTCCTTGGTTTTCTGCATAAAACTCAATTGCGAGGTCAGCGAGGGGTTCGAACACATACCATTTTACAGCGACGCTGGCATCGACAACGATCACCAACTGTCTCGTTCTTCGCGAAGCAAATCCTGCATTGTAAGGCCGTTTGGCATTGGTTTTGAGTTGGCGCTGATTTCGCGCATCTCTGCTAGCAGGATTTTCGCTCGCTGTTTGTGCGCGAAGTCTGCAATCAAGGTGCGGAGTTCCTCTGAAATTGATCTGCCATGCGCGTCAGCCGCGTCGCTCAAGATAGCATAGTCATTATCATCAACATTGCGTGCAGTAATAGTCGCCATTCCGATTCTCCATTCAGAAGTTATTTGCTAGCATAAATTAGAGAAAAATGCAAGCATCACCGCTTTCTCGGCTTAAACGTGCTGCTCTTCCCGAACCGTCCCTTGCGCGTTCCCGGCTTGCCTTCGTTGCTGCGGCCCATAACGGGCGCGACTTGGCCAGCGACGGGAATGCCAAGTTCGTTCTGCTCAAGCATCCGGATTTCGTCGCGGAGGCGGCCAGCCTCTTCAAATTCGAGATCGCCCGCCGCTTTGCGCATTCGCTTCTCAAGGTCTTCGATATAGGCGCGCAGATTGTGGCCGACCATGTGCTGCGGGCCGTCTTCAATTTCGATGGTTACTTGATCGCGGCTGGCAACGTCACCAATAATGTCTGCGATGTTGCGTTTGATTGAGGCCGGAGTAATGCCGTGGAGGCTGTTGTACGCGACTTGCTTTTCACGCCGCCGATCGGTTTCGCGGATCGCGCGTTCCATGCTGCCCGTTATCCGGTCAGCGTAAAGGATCACACGCCCATCCACGTTGCGCGCGGCGCGGCCGATTGTCTGGATCAGCGACGTTTCGGAGCGGAGAAAGCCTTCCTTATCCGCATCCAAAATCGTCACCAGCCCGCATTCGGGGATGTCCAATCCCTCACGTAGCAAGTTGATCCCGACGAGGACATCATAAACGCCGAGCCGCAGATCGCGGATCAGCTCAATCCGCTCAAGCGTTTCAACGTCCGAGTGCATGTAGCGGACGCGAAGCCCCGCCTCGTGCATGAATTCAGTCAAATCCTCGGCCATCCGCTTGGTCAGCGTGGTGACGAGTGTGCGGTATCCCTCGCCCGCGACCTTGCGGCATTCGTTGATGCAATCCTGCACCTGATCTTCGGTCGGGCGAATTTCGACGGGCGGATCGATGAGGCCAGTCGGGCGGATGACTTGTTCGGCGAAGACACCCTGCACCCGCTCCATTTCCCAATTGCCCGGCGTGGCGCTGACATAAGTGGTCTGCGGGCGCATCGCATCCCATTCGTTGAACCGCAGCGGGCGATTGTCGATGCAGCTTGGCAAGCGGAAGCCATATTCGGCAAGTGTCAGCTTGCGGCGGTGATCGCCCCTAGACATGCCGTTGATTTGGCCAATGCTGACATGGCTTTCATCAACGAACAGCAAGGCATTTTCGGGGAGATATTCAAAGAGCGTCGGCGGCGGCTCACCGGGCAGTCTCCCTGAGAGAAAGCGGCTGTAATTCTCAATCCCAGCACAACTGCCCGTCGCCGCGATCATCTCCAAATCGAAATTGGTGCGCTGTTCAAGCCGCTGCGCCTCAAGCAGCTTGCCCTCGCCAACCATTTCCTTGAGGCGCACCTCAAGCTCAAGCTTGATCGCCTCCATCGCTTGTTTGAGCGTCGGGCCGGGGGTGACGTGGTGACTGTTGGCATAAATGCGGATGAAATCGAGGTTGGCGATTTTCTTGCCGGTCAGCGGATCAAATTCGGTGATCTCCTCAATATCATCACCAAAGAAACTGATCCGCCACGCGGTATCCTCATAATGGCTTGGGAAGATTTCGAGATTGTCGCCGCGCACGCGGAAATTACCGCGCGAAAAGGCGGCATCGTTGCGTTTATATTGGAGCGCAACAAGCTTGCGAATGATCTCGCGTTGATCAGCGGTGCCGCCTTTCTTGAGGTCAAAGATCATTGCCGAATATGTCTCGACTGAACCAATCCCGTAAAGACATGAGACCGACGCCACGATGATCACATCATCACGCTCTAGTAGTGATCGGGTGGCGGAGTGGCGCATCCGGTCAATCGCTTCGTTTACGCTCGACTCCTTTTCGATGTATGTGTCTGACCGCGCGACATAGGCCTCGGGCTGGTAATAATCATAGTAGCTGACGAAATATTCGACGGCGTTGTTGGGGAAAAAGCTTTTGAATTCGCCGTAAAGCTGTGCGGCGAGGATCTTGTTGGGCGCAAGGATAAGCGCGGGCCGCTGGAGCGCCTCAATCACCTTGGCAACGGTGAAGGTCTTGCCCGAACCCGTGACGCCGAGCAGCACCTGATCGCGCTCCTCCGCCGCAATCCCCGCCACAAGTTCGGCAATCGCGGTCGGTTGATCCCCGGCGGGCGTATAATCGCTGACAATCTCAAACCGTTTGCCGCCTTCGGCCTTGGGCGGGCGCGCCGGACGGTGCGGAATGAACTCAGCGCCAGTTTCAGGCTCGGCGAGCGACGTGCGGATGACTAGGGACATAGCAGGAACAATAGGCTGGTATGCGCTGGCGGGCAATGGGGGGCTACGTGATCGGCACAAAACACTATTGACATTTATGTAAGCAGTCACTATTATTACATCATGATTACAACCACTCCGATCTACGATCCGCTTCGCCCGAAGTCCCGCCTGCGTCCGTTTAAGGCGCTAGGGCATTTTCAGAAACTTATCATCGATAAGGAAGATACTGAGCAGGTTTTCCATATGACTGATTGCCTGCCAAGCGCTGGCTACGACCGTGTGCTGCGCGCATTTTGCGAAAGCGCGGGGGGTCAGATGCGGATGACGCAGGAGGCTTATCTGCCTGACTTGCTTGATGATCATGATCGTCTGCTGGCGATGCCGACTGGTTCGGTCGCCCATGCCTATGTCGCGTTCATGCGCGCCGAGGGGCTGTCTGCCGCTGGGCTCGTTGCCGAAAGCGAGAAAGCAAAAAGGCCGCGTTTTGATGATCAGGCGCAGTGGTTTCATGATCGGCTGCGCGACACGCATGATCTTGTCCATGTGCTCACTGGCTATGGCCGCGATCCGCTGGGGGAGCAGTGCGCACTCGGTTTTTCCTACAGCCAATATGATAGCTGGACGGACGGCTTCCTTGCTTGGGCAGGCGCGTTTGAATTGTGGCGACGGGTGAAGGCTGATGCGCCCGTCTTTGCCGCAGTCCGTGAAGCGATCCGCATTGGCAAAGCCGCCGAGCCGCTGTTCAAGCAGGACATATCAGCACTGCTCGCCGAACCGCTTGAGGCCGCCCGCGCCCGGATGAATATCGGCGCATCAACCAATTACGCCCGCGCCCACAAGGCCTACCGTGCGCAAGGGCTTGACCCCTATAATTTCTCAGGAAGCGCTGCGCTGGCGTGAGGCGGGGCTTGGGTTTGAGGGAGATGTAGGGGTGCGAGGAGTTTTCGGACGTGTGGTGAGCAGATCGTAGCCATAGATAACCGACATAAAGCCCTCGTCGCCCCGTGCTCGACACGGGGCTGGGCTTTCTTCGCGCTACACTATACAAAAACTACGCCATCGCAGTAGAAAAGCCTAACCCCGCATCAAGTGCGGGGCGACGGGGTTGAGTTGGCTGGGTACGATAAGAATACGACCGTTCGAACTCTCAACAGCAAGCACCAAAAGCGGACATAATTTTTGCACTTGTCTCCGTAAAATCGGTCAGAATAAGATGGTTTGGAGCCAGTTCAAAGCTGCAGAAATTGCTGTGTTGAGTCCTAGTGAGATTGACACCAACGCAATGGAACCAATCCAGATAATCGCTTTTGCAGTTCCTTTTCCGATCTCTTTTGCAAATTCATCTGCGGCCAAATCAATTCTTGGCTGAAGCCAAGCTCTAAAACGCTGTAGCCGTGTCGCCGCCTCGACCACCGCCTTTGGGTCTGGAGAGGTTTTTTCCATTTGAACAGATATAGCAATTGCAGTTTCGCGCAGTTCATTCTCAAAACCGTCAGGGAGCGGATTTCCGTCGTCATCCAAAGCTGGGCCGTTGTGCCCCATACCACCATGCAAAGGCTTGCGGGCGTCAATCGCAGCCATTAGGGCATCGGCTGATTGTTTTAGTTCTTCAGCGGCAGTTCGCGCAGCGGGCGAACTCAAATCAGTTTTAGCACCGCTTGCCAGCACAACGCCTATTTCATCCAGCGTTTGCGGTTTTAGACTCTCATAATATTCCTCAGCGGCACGCAACTGATCAGGGTGCCTCGGAGACGGCGCCCAGTCGGTTTGACCGTCAGATTCGATTTCTCCAACAGCGTTCTCGATAATGTCCTCTTCGACAATGCCGCCAAATTTCTCATCAAGCTGTTCTCGCGCGTCATACGGCCCACCGTAAACATATTGGTAGCCGCCTTCGCGACCGTTGTAGGGAGTTTCATGCGCAGGGTCCCAAAACTGGGAATGAAACCAAGCAATGACATATGCTTCCTGCTGTTCTTTCGGCAACGCTCGCAGTTGATCATCGGTAAGGTTAGCCAGGTCGTCATGAGCTTCTATGTTGTCCCAGTCTTCGTCATTTTCAAATTGGGGGTCGAAATCAAAATTCGCTTCGAGCGTGTGACCGTTAACATCTTGATCCGAATCGTTAAACATGCCGATAGGATATTCCCAAACCGACCAAGTTAACCTGCCCAATTCTGGATGTTCGATCTCACCGAAATACTCAACTTCCAGCCCCATTTCGCGCTCGTCGGCGCTTACCTGATTCCAGTCGAGATCCTTGGCTTGGATGACATAACTTTGCTCGTCATCTTTGCTCCTGATGACTGCTTGCCCCGTTGGTGTTATCGTCATTGTTTAAATTCTCTAGTCGGCATGTCGCTTGTTCTTTTCAGTATTCCTCTAGCTATGCCAGCGGAATTCTTGAAGCAAGTGCGCACAGGCAGCTAAGCGAGTTTGAGCGCGCCAAAACCTGCCCGTCCGCCCCCCCAACAAAGCGACCACAATCATAGATGTTTCCTACAGCAAATATTCATGATGTGTTCTAAATATGATTAATGTTATCGCTCTTCGCTTGTCCTTCTTAATGCGTCGTTTTGGCGTACCCGTTGAGCCGTATTTTTCACATCGCGCAGGGTCGGAAAATATACGGATTCAGTGTCAACTTCCTGAGTTTTCCGTTACTTTTTTGAAAGGGCGTCTCTTGGAAATTACGCCCCTTCTTCTTCGCGTCTTTGCGCCTTCGCGTGAACCACTTGCAGCCTCCCGTCGCGCGGCGCGGCCTGATTTATTTCACGCAAAGGCGCCCTTGGACTGCCTTGCAGGCGCTCAGGATAAACTTCGCCTTTGGCGAAGGCGCGGAGAGGATCGGGGCATCCGTAAGGTGACATAAGGTGACAGAAATACTGCGTTACAGGTGGTACTTTGTCACCTTAGCGTGGCAAAACCGGTTCAACACCAATCCAGCTTTCAATTGCAACACTCCCATCTTGCGCAGTGATCCTTGATCGGGCAATCTCCGCGCTTCAACGATAAGCACAAGGACGGGTCATGCAAAAAGCAATTACAATATTTGGATGTGTCGCGGCGGTTGCCGCTTTTACGCAGCCACTCGCGGCGCAGACGGCGCTGCCGAAAACACTTTCGGAAAATGCGGCTGATTTGGCCGCTGGCCGGACGACGAGTGAGGCGCTGGTTCAGGCCTATCTCTCGCGGATTGCCGCAATTGATGATGCGGGGCCAGCGATCCGCGCGGTGATCGTGACCAATCCTGATATACTTGCGCAGGCGCGTGCGCTTGATGCTGAACGCGCGGCGGGGCGGGTGCGCGGGTTGCTCCACGGTATTCCGATCCTGCTCAAGGACAATATCGAGTCGTCAGACAATATGGCGACAACCGCAGGGTCGCTGGCGCTGCGTGGTAACGTCACGCGCCGTGACGCACCGATGGTGGCGCGACTGCGCGCGGCGGGCGCGATCATCCTTGGCAAGAGCAACCTCTCCGAATGGGCGAATTTTCGCGGCAATGGCTCAACCAGCGGGTATAGCCTGACGGGCGGGCTGACGCGCAATCCTTACCTGCTGACGCATAATGCCTGTGGGTCCTCATCAGGGAGTGGTGCTGGCATGGCGGCGCGGCTCGCGTCGGGTTCGGTGGGGACTGAAACGGACGGCTCAATCGTTTGCCCCTCCTCGGTGAACGGTGTTGTCGGGTTTAAGCCAACCGTGGGCCTTGTCTCACGCTCACGCATTGTCCCGATCAGCCGCAGCCAGGATACTGCCGGGCCGATGACGCTTACCGTGCGTGATGCGGCTATCATGCTCACCGCGATGGCGGGTAGTGATCCAACTGATCCAGCAACGGTTGAGGCCGATACCCGCAAGGTGGATTATGTGGCGGCGCTGAGCGCCAATGGCCTTCGGGGCTTGCGCGTTGGCATAGTGCGGACGACAGGCACTGATGAGGGGCTGCTTTCAGCAGCGATTACGCGATTACGCAATGCGGGTGCCACAGTGGTTTCAGTCACTTATCCGTCATCGGGCACGCTGGGTTCAGCGGAAAACACCGTGCTTCTGACTGAGTTTAAGGTCGATATCGGGCTTTATCTGCAAGGGCTTCCGGCGGGGCTCGTGCCATCGCGGACGCTGGCCGACCTGATCGCCTTCAACAATGCCAATGCCGCGACTGAGCTGCAATTTTTCGGGCAGGAAACCTTTATCGAGGCGCAGCGTACCACGGGGTTGAACACCACCACTTATACCTCAGCGCTCGCAACCGCGCGGCGATTGTCGCGCACCGACGGGCTTGACCGGCTGTTTTCGACAAACCAGCTTGATGTGTTGGTGACGCAGACCAACGGGGTTGCGTGGCGGACGACGCTTGGTTCGGGTGACGCATTTATCGGGCCAAGCGCGAGCCAGCGTCCCGCAGTCGCGGGCTATCCGCATTTGACGGTTCCGATGGGGCTGACCAATGGTTTGCCGGTCGGGCTTTCGTTCATTGGCCTCAAATGGGCCGATGCCAAGGTGCTTGCGGCTGGCCATGCGTTTGAAATTGGTGGCGCGTCGCTTGCGCCAAGGCCCAACTTCACCCCGTCACGTTAACCAAGAGGAGAGAAAGATGATCGGATATATCACACTTGGCACCAATGACATCGCGGCGGCGCGGAGCTTTTATGATGCGCTACTCGGCGAAATCGGGGCGAAACGGATCATGGAATTTGGTGATGAACTTGGCGGGTTCACCATGTGGGGCACAAGTTTTGATAAGCCCGGAATTGCCGTGACGCAGCCTTATAATCAACAACCCGCCAGCGCTGGCAACGGCAATATGGCCGCGATCACGCTTGATGAGCGCGCCAAGGTTGATGCGCTTCATGCCAAGGCGCTTGCGCTTGGCGGCACTTGTGATGGCCCTCCGGGGCTTCGCGGTGATGAAGGGCCACAGGCGTTTTACGGCGCTTATTTCCGTGATCCCGAAGGCAATAAATTTTGCGCCTTCCGGATGGGGCCAGCCTAAATTCTAACGCTTAACCGATCCGATCCTTCACACAGGCGATGAGGGCGGCGGGCATTTTATCCTCAGGCACGAGAATAGTATCACCCGCTGCCCCGCCCCCGCGTGAAACCCGGTAGCTAAATCCATCACGCATTTGTGATGGTGCGGCTTTTGCGCCTGATTTGAACAGCGCCTCGACGGACTGCTGATCACTCAGGGAAAGCCCAGAAAACGCGATTTGCCCTTCGCTCTTCAACCATGACCTTGCGCCGCCAAAGCCTGCGAGACCGCCGATACGTTCAACCTTGAGCATACCCATATCGCGCGGCCTTTCAACACGGGCTGCCTTACAGTCCGACGGCTTTCCATGCGTTATTGATGGCATTGTACAAAGCGGCATCGCCAGGAAACATGAGCCTTGCCTGCCGACGCGTCCGGTTTGCAAAGGCCAGCATCTTCAAATTGGGTGAAGCCACATAACCCGCAAGTGCCTTGTACCAGACCTTGCCGACCTTTTCCCAGCTTTTTCCGCCGTAAGTCTGGGCGGCCTTGCAGAAAGCGAGATTGGGAATGCCGCTGCTTTCGTGTGGATCCATGCCGTTTTGATATTGGCTGAAATGGGTCGGCTGCGGCGCGAGCGCATGGGCCGCAGCCGGGTTCGCCATATCGCGCAAGCATTTGAAGCCCTGTGCAACCGCACCTGGCCCCATGATATCCTTGCCGATCAGCCAATCTGCCTGATTGACGTTTTGATTTGCCCGCCACTGACGAAACATCGAACCGAAAACATCGGACATGCTTTCATTTAGTCCGCCAGCTTGATTGGTATAGGCAAACTGTGCGGTAAATTGCGTGACTCCGTGGGTCAGCTCATGCGCGATCACGTCATTTGATTTGGTGAAATCAACGAAGATATTACTATCGCCGTCACCGTATGTCATATGATTGCCGTTCCAGAAGGCGTTGTTGTAACTTACGCCGAAATGGATTGAGGACAGCAGGGTTTTGCCATTATTATCAAGTGAGTTGCGCCCAAACTCCTGCTTGTAAAAATCGGCGACGGCTTTGGTCTCATCAAATGCGCGTTTGGCGGTGCCGTCGGCCGAATTCCCCGGATTGGCAACGGGCGTGCCTGGCAGCACGTTTCCATTATTGCAGTTGTTGACCAAAACTGGGGGCGGGAAGACCGCCTGAAATCCACTTTCAAGCATATTCTGTGCAGACACCGCCAGCTTTGCATTGATCGCCCGCGCCTTGCGCCACTCACTTTCAAAATTGGCCGCATCGGCAAATTTTTTGCGGTCAGCCTCGGGCAGTGAATTGTCTTTGGAATAACGTTCAAGCACATCTTTTGGGACGATGAAACATTGGCAGGACATAAGCTACTCCTTTCTGGAGCTCTGGGTTGGACACTGTGCGGCCCGCTATGTCGATTAATGAGTCGCTTGATATTATGATGTTGGGTTTAGTGTCAGTGATGGCCATCACGCTTTGGGCGGAGTTGCGCGCCGCGCCTGCGAGTGCGATAGACCAAACATATGAAACTGGTTTTTTTCGTGCTGTTGGCCTTTATGCATGGCATTACTCCAGTGCGGGCGAATGATTTTGGTGCCTCGGTGATCATCACATTCAATGCGCGCGGAGTCACGAGCACTACGGCTACGGGAATGGCCGATCCCTTTACAAAGCGCCGCCTTACTCCCGATGATCCTGTGCGGGTTGCTTCTGTTTCAAAACTTGTTGTTGCGCTTGGCGTGATGCGACTGGTTGATGCGGGCATACTTGACCTTGACCGCGATGTTTCGGATTTTCTGGGCTGGCGGCTCCGCAATCCTGCCTTTCCTGATGTGCCAATCACGTTGCGTCTGCTGCTTTCGCACCAGTCAAGCCTGACTGATAATGTTGATTATGTAATACCCGTTGGCGGAACCGTGCAGGCCAGTACCGCTGACTCCAAGGCTTGGGACGCGGCGCACCCACCCGGCACATATTTTCGCTATGCCAATCTCAATTTTCCCATTGTAGCCAGCGTGATGGAAGCGGCAGCGCGCGAACGCTTTGACGTACTGATGGCGCGGCTGGTGCTGAAGCCGCTCAAACTTGACGCCTGTTTTAACTGGACGACATGCAGTGATGCAGTAGTGGCGCGCGCGGTAGTGCTGACTGACGGCGCGGGCGCTGTGCGGCGTGATCATTTAGAGGGCAAACGCCCTGTTTGTCCAACGGTGGCTGCCGATGACACCTGTGATCTGAGCAATTATAAGCCCGGCATCAACGGTGGACTCTTTTCCCCCCAAGGCGGCCTGCGGATTAACGCGCGTGGCCTTGCGACCATTGGGCAAATGCTACTGCGGCGCGGGCAGGGTTTCCTCAAACCCGCCTCGTTCAAAACGATGATTACCCCGTCATGGCGTTATGACGGTGCAAATGGCGACACTGAGGGCGGTTTCTGGTGCAGCTACGGCCTTGCCGTCCAGACGCTCGCGAGCAGGGCTGCCGGATGCAAGGATGATCTCTTTGGCGATCGGAGGCGGCGCATCGGCCACTCGGGTGAGGCTTACGGATTACGCTCAGGGCTTTGGATTGATCAAGCGCGCGGCACAGGCACAGCTTATTTCATTACCGCCGTTGCCGATGATGCCGCTAAAGGTCGCTCAGCGTTCAACGCGGTTGAGGAAGCGCTTTTACAAGGCCAGTTTGGCGCTCGTAAGTAACAAGCGAAATGTCACGCGCGCGCTTTGCCGCAGCCTTAATGCGTTCCGAAAACTGATATGCAACGAGAACAGCCCGACAAGGTGTTCCCGTCTCGGCTTCGAGGTCGGTTGAATAAGCAAGCACTTGTTCAAGTGCGCCGTGCGGGCATGGCCCAGCTTTAAGCTCAATCACGACGAAATGCCCCGCCAGATCGCGCGCGAGCACATCAATTTTGCCTGTTGCAACACTGCGTTCATGACCGCCGTCGGCCTCAACCAAGCCGGGTTCGATTTGATCTAATTGGCGGCGGACGGACTCCTGCATTTCGCGCTCATAGCGGAACTGCTTTGCATCTGCCGCTTGCGTGTCACCAATCATTGATCACGCCAAAGCGCGTACAGCACTATAAATTTCCCTTAATTCCCCAAGAGCAACGCTATGGCGCGCGTTTTAACAAAGGCCTCCCAAACGTGGTTTCCGTGCCCCCAGCCACGCCGCGTTCAACGAATTATCCACGTCACATTTGTGCAACAGGTAAGCAGAAAGCGCTGCTTAATGGGAAACTCTGCTTGACCCACGCAGCGCGCACTATCAGGGCGGGGCAATTATTATCTCACTATCGGCAGTAGGAGTGTCACTATGCGACCGACCAATTTTACCCGTCTTTTTGCTTTCGCTTTGCTTGCAAGTACGGCTTTTCCGGCGCTTGCGCAGACAGCCCCTGCCGAAGATCAAGCTGGTCTCGGCGAAATCATCGTGACGGCGCAGCGCCGTGATGAGAATCTGCAAGATGTGCCGCTTTCCGTCACTGCGATTGGCGGCGAAAAGCTGGGTAATATTTCAGCGGCGGGTGCGGATATCCGCTTCCTTTCGGCGCGGGTGCCAAGCTTGATTGTTGAATCCTCGTTCGGCCGCACCTTCCCGCGTTTCTATATTCGCGGGCTTGGCAATACTGATTTTGATTTTAACGCCTCGCAGCCTGTCAGTCTGATTTATGATGATGTCGTGCTTGAAAATCCAATCCTCAAGGGCTTTCCAGTGTTCGATATCGCTCAAGTCGAAGTGCTGCGCGGGCCACAGGGGACACTTTTTGGGCGCAATACGCCTGCTGGGATCGTCAAATTTGACTCAGTAAAACCCGGCAAGGATTTGAACGGCTATCTTCGCGCGTCATATGGCCGCTTCAATCAGGTCAGCCTCGAAGGCGCGGTTGGTGGCAATCTGTCGGGCGAAAAAGTCTCGGCCCGGCTTTCGCTTTTTTACCAGCGGCAGGATGATTATATTGACAATGTCTTGCCAAGCGGGACAACCAAGAATGCGCTTGAAGGCTATGATGAGTTCGCAGGGCGTCTCCAGCTTCTCCTCAAGCCAAGCGAAGCGCTTGATATTTTGCTAAGCGGCCAAGCCCGCACGCTTGATGGCACCGCGCGCGTGTTCCGTGCCAATGTCTTCACACGCGGACAGCGCGGCCTCAACGCCAATTTCCGCCGCTTCACGGTCAGCACTGACGGCCAGAATGAGCAAGAGGTCAACACCTACAACGGCACCGCGCGGATCACTTATGATGCAGGGCCAATCTCGCTCTTTTCAGTCACTAGCTATTGGGACGGCGACGCGACCTCGGTCGGCGATGTTGACGGCGGCTTTGGTGCCTCGTTCCTGCCGCCAAACCTGACTGGCCCCGGCGTCATCCCTTTCACCGCTGAAACGCGCGATGCTGTGCCCAATCTCAAGCAGTTCACGCAGGAATTCCGGATTGCGAGCAATGGTGACGGTGCGCTCAGCTACCAAGGCGGTGTGTTCTATTTTGACGAGAAGCTCCGCATTCTTTCGGACAATTTCTCAACGCTGGGTGACCCCAACAATGCGGTCGGCGGGATTAACATCACCGTTGACCAGCGTCAGAAAAGCAAGGCTTACGGCGTGTTCGGCTCGCTCACTTACAAGCTCTCCGATCAGCTAAGCCTCACTGGCGGCGCACGTTACAATGACGATAAGCGTACTTACCGCGTTGTTCGCAGCCGTGATACGCAATTCCCGAACTTCCTTCAAAACCCGCTCGGCACTGTCAACCGTTCAGTCAAGGATGATAATGTCACTTGGGATATCGCCGCCAATTATAAGGCGACCGATGATGTGAACCTCTATGCCCGCGTTGCGCGTGGTTACCGCGCACCAAGCATTCAGGGCCGCATCCTTTTTCCACCTGCCACGGCCACCCCACTTGAGTCGGGTGTGACGGTTGGGCGGTCAGAAACGATCACGTCCTATGAGGCAGGCATCAAAACTGAATTTGCCGACGGCAAGGGCCGCTTCAACGCCAATGGTTTTTATTATGACCTCAAAAATGCGCAGCTTACCGCTGTTGGTGGCGGGGTGAACGCCAACCGTTTGATCAACGCGCGCAATGTTCGTGGTTACGGCTTTGAGGTGGATGCTGAGTTTAAGCCAGTGCCTGAGTTTCTGCTCACGGCTGGCCTCAGCTACAACAACACCAAAATTCAGGATCGCACCCTGACAACGGCTGCTTGCGGCGCAGTGCGCGTTGATACCTTCCCCAATGTTTCGCTTTGCACCTTGCTTGATCCAATTGTTGTGCCAGCCGCGCCCTTCTCTGCGGCAATCGTCAACATTAATGGCAACCGCCTGCCGCAAAGCCCGCGCTGGATCGCCAATGCTACTGCGCGCTACGGCGTTCCGGTTGGTAACGGCGAGGTCTATGCGTTTAGCGACATTGCCTTCCGATCACGGATCAACTTCTTCCTATACGAATCGGTTGAGTTTCAGGATCGCCGCTTGGTCGAACTTGGCGCGCGGCTTGGCTACAAGACTGACAGGTTTGAAGTCTCGGGCTATGTCCGCAATCTGACCAATGATACGTCAGCGGTCGGCGGGATTGATTTCAACAACCTGACCGGATTTGTGAATGAACCGCGCACCTTCGGGGTTGAACTCGGCGTCAAATTCTAGGGGGTTAGCCCGTGCAGCTTGCCCCGCCGAGTACGCAAAAGCGGGCGCAGTGGGGGTGGTTGAGCGCTACGTCTCGCGACGCTTCAACCAGCGTCGCGCCCATGTCGAAGCCCGGATCATAAGGGAGCAGCGTACAGGCGGCGACGCGCGGGGTGGCCTCACCCTTGCGCTTCACCACCATTCGGCTGCTCGCGCACATGATGTCATCGGGCGATACGCCGAGGATGCCCCAGCAGCTTTCGCTGATTTCAGGGATGTCGGCATGGGCGTCCATTTCGGGGAACATCACCAGTCGCGCAGGGTCATTGGCATCAACGCGCAGATCATGTTCGGCAAAAAGTGCGGCATAGCCTGCTTTTTCGTCCGCTGGGCTTTCACCTTTGGCCATGCGCCCCGCAATCGCGATTGAAAAGCCGTTGCTGCTCAACCATTTGAGGCCGTCGATCGCCTTGTCCCAACTGTTCGGGCCGCGTTCGGCCTCGTGAAGCGCTTTGGTGTGGTGATCAAGGCTGACACGGAAGGTGAGTTGCGCGCCAAACCGTGCTTGAAGCACAAGCAGCTCCTTTTCAAAGCGCCGCATTGGCCGCATCGCGTTTGAAAGGACGAGCACATCGAATCCGCGCGTCAGACAAGTCGTGAGGATAGCAATCATCTCAGGATTCATGAACGGCTCACCGCCTGTAAACGCAATCTCACGCGTTGGAAGCTTTTCGGCGACGATCTCATCAAGGAAGGTGACCACCTCGGCCTCGCTCAAATAAACAAGCGCGTCATTCTTGGGTGAGCTTTCGATATAGCAATTAACGCAGGCCAGATTGCAGAGTGTACCAGTGCAAAACCAGAGCGTGGTCAGCCCAGTCATCCTGACTGATGCGCGCACCTCACCTTTTGCTGTAACCTTGGGATCACGAAACTTCTCGATAGCAAGCGGGGCCGCATCGGCAATAGCAAATGGTGACTGTGACAAGGCGAATCAATCCTCATGATCGTGACGGTACAGCGTCAGCAGGGAAGTTAATCCGCCGATAGCTTGGCGCGCATGAAAAAGAAACGACTGGATTACTAGACACGCCGCTTTCTCCTTTGACTTAGGGGCGGCTGACCCTCTAACAGCGCTGCGTTCCCAAATCCTCAAGCTAAGGCTGCTCCACCCGTGACAAAACGCATCTTTATCACTGGCGCTGCTGGCCTGATTGGCGGAGAGATCGCCTCGCGGCTCTGCAAACAGGGACATAGCGTCACAGGCCTTGTCCACCGCAACCCTGAGATGCGAAGCAATGATGATGCGATCCTCGAAACGCGCAGCTGGGCGGCTAGTGGCCATCATGCTGGATCGGTTCAGACGATCAGCGGAGATGTTTCAAAACCTTGCTTTGGCTGGGACGAGGCACAGTGGGATGCCTTTGCGGCTGACCATGATCTGCTGATCCATTCGGCGGCTACGGTGCGCTTTGATCTGTCTTATGATGACTGTGCTGCTGTCAATGTTGAGGGCACCCGCCACGCGCTTGAGATGGCGCGATTGGGGGCTATGCCAATCCTCCATATCAGCACCGCCTATGTCTGCGGCACGCGTCAGGGCCAGATTGACGAGGTTGAACCCCGCGACGGCGCTGAATTCGCCAACAGCTATGAAGCGTGCAAGGCTGATGCCGAACGGCTAGTGCAAGCAAGCGGCATTCCCCATGCAATCGCGCGACCCAGCATTGTCGTTGGCGATAGCGAAACCGGCGCAATCCGCCAGTTTGATACGATTTATGCTGCGCTTAAACTGATTGCTGAGGGCCGTGTAGCGAAAATGCCTGCACGGGCGGAGGCCTCGCTTGATTTCGTACCCATCGATCATGTTGCGCGCGGGATTGTCGCGATTGCAGGGACAATGGATAAGGCAGCGGGCGGGATATTTCATCTGGTTGCCAACCGCGCGCTTTCGATCCCTGATTTCTTTGAAACGCTTGATGGTTATGATTTTTTCAAACGTCCATTGATGATTGCGCCCGAAGCCTTTGACGCCAGCGCGCTCACCCCGCTGGAGCGTCGGGTGTTCGGTCGTTTGCTCGGGCCGTATGTCGGTTATTTTCAGCGCAGCCCGCGTTTCAACGATGATCGACTGCGTGATCTGACCGGGCTGGTTTGTCCGCCAACGGGCAAGGATTTTTTCAAAACACTGGTTGATTACTGCATCGGCGTTGGCTTCCTTGGCGCGAAGGCTAAAGCCTAGCGCCAATATCTAACGCACGTCAGGATAATAGGACGCGAGCCGTTTTTTTGCGCCGACTGCCCAGAGAAACCCAACCTTGAAATAAATCCAGTTCGCACGCCATGGCCCCCATGCGGCCACGCGGCGATCCGAAGTGATCACCACCCGATTGATCAGCCGGGTGCGGCCAACGCGGGTAAATTTATAGCAGAGGTCAGCCTCCTCCATCACATGCTCACCGGGGTTGCAGCCACCGACTAACAGGAAATCGGCGCGCCTGAAAAACATCGCATGATCGCCGAACAACAGCCGCATTCCCTGGAAAAACCACAGCGTTTTAAGGAATAAGGGCGCGTACCAGGTTTTGATCCAGTTATGGAAACTCGTTCCCCAGCGCACCTTGTCTGGCCCGCAAATGAGCGGGGTGAAACCCGCCAGCGCGGTCTTCGGATTGGCCATCGCACGTACCATCACTGCAACCGCATCATCGGGGAGCAGCGTATCAGCGTGAAGTATGCAGATGATTTTGCCAGCCGCCGCTTCTACCCCGTGATTGATCTGGATTGCCCGACCCTTCGGTGCATTGACAACGCGCCAACCCGCAGCCTGCGCCAGCGCAACCGACGCATCATCACTGCCGCCGTCTACTGCAATAATTTCTAACGGCTTCGGATCAAGCACTGACAGTGTCCGCGCGAGGCGGGGCAGTGCCTCCGCCTCATTGAGCATTGGAATGACGATTGAAACACCGCTCACTGCATTAACTCGGGCCAGCGCGCGAGGTCTTCAGGCCTGTCAAGATCGGCAAGCGGCTCAAGCACCACTGGTGCGATCCCGTGCGCGGCAAAACGACGCATTGTTTCATCAAACACAGTCTCGGTGCCCCAAGCCATATCCGTAAACAACCACGGGGCAGGCGCATTGAGCCCAAGCAGATAATAGCCGCCATCCTCAGCCGGGCCGATCACGGCAGGCGCGCTTGCAAGCGCTTTGGCTGCCACTATCAAACGACCAGTATCAAGATCAGGCGCATCACTACCGATAAAAATCACTGGATAAGGCGCAGCGGCGCGGGCCAGCCGATCCCCAAGATCGCCCTCGCCCTGATCAATGAAAGTAATATCACGCCCAAGCCAGTCACAAAACGCGAATGCCTCTGCCCCGGTAGTCCGTAGCTCAATCGAAAGCCCTGATGCGCGCATCGCCGCAACACAGGTTTCAACCAGCCGGGTATGGATCGCCGCTGCGCCGTCGGCACCAACAGCGGGAATAAGCCGCGTCTTGCACATGCCCGCCACAGGGAAGCGCGCAAAGGCGACAATACGAACGTCGTTCTGGTCAGAAGTCATATCCACCCGCTCACCCTTATGCACACCCCCGCAAATGTCTATTGTCAGTTGCGTTTTGCGGGTGGAGGTGGTGGAGCCTGTCCAGCAGGCGCAGGCTGCTGTGTGGTGATCGCGATCGGGGTGATTGAGACGCCGAACAGTTTCCAGCGGCCAGTGCTCCACTGATAGAAAAGGTCAAACCCAATCGCGGTTGGGCGCAGGCCGAAGCCACCGCGCACCTGCATCACGCCGGGTTCAACCATGCGCGGCGCAGCGTTGTAAGTGGGCGCGAGGAGCAGAGTGTTTGAAAGATCAATCCGGCTGGCGCGCAAGCTGCGGAAAATTTCGGCAAGCCGTGCCGAATCGTTATTCACCTGAAAACCTGGCGCTGCGAGATCGCGTAAGACCGAATAATTGCCCGCTTGATTGGCATGATCAACCGCCGCCATCGTGCTCCAAATCAGCTTGGCAAGCTCAAGATCGCCCGGCACGGGGACGCTGGAAAGTGGCACATTGCTTGTTTGCGATTGTTGTGCTGCAAGCGCGCTGGGCAGGCACAGCACGGCTGCTACAAAGGCGATCCGGGTCTGGGCGTGAAGCCCCGACCCGAATGCATTAGCCAATGTGGCCAGATTTACCACGCGAACGAGAAACCACCGCGTCCGCCGACTTCACCACTGTCAAAGCCGATACCAATGCCGCCTGAAACGGTTGCGTTGTTACCAATCTTTGCTGAGAGTGCAGCAGTACCTGCGGCGCGGCGTTGATAATAGCCGATCCCGCCAGAAACCGCATATTTTGCACCTTCAGGAATTGACGGCGAATCAAGCGCCAGCGCTATTGCAACACCTTCATTCGCCTTGTTAATATCGCGGCGATTAACGGTGTTGAGATCAAATAATGTATTGATCTGGCCTGACTGGGTGGCGTTGAGCGCGTTGATCGTGCCGATGGATGAGCTCAGCCCGCCAAGTGTCGTTGAATCGCGGCCAAGCGTACCAGTTGCGTCAACCGTCACGAGTGAGGTCGCGCCGACCTGAGCCGCAGTGCTGGCGGCGATATCACCAACCGTAACTGAGCTTCCGGTGCCACCAAGGACAACCTGATTGGCGCGCGTTGTACGGGCAGCAAAGCCAACTGCGGTTGAGGCTTCAAAAGCAGCATTGGTGTTTTTGCCAAGTGCTGTTGCATTGAGGCCAGCCGCATTTGCCTGATGGCCAGCCGCAAGTGAAAGACCACCCGTTGCACTTGATTGCCAGCCAAACGCTTGTGCGCCGCGACCCGAAGCAATCGATTCGCCACCAACTGCGGTTGAGTGGAAGCCAGTCGAGCGCGCCTGATCACCAATGGCGACCGCATCTTCGTCAGTTGCCATTGCAAGATTGCCAATGGCTACCGTCGTACCAAGTGACGCTGCGTTTGAGCTGCTGTTGGCCATAGCACCTGCGCCAATTGCGACTGAATTGACTGAACTTGCAACTGCGCCGTCACCCACGGCAACGGTTGATGCGCCGCTGGCGTTGGCGGCAAAACCAACTGCTGTTGCATTTGCACCAGCCGCATTGGTGTTTTTACCAACCGCTGAGGCGTTGAGGCCGCCGGCGTTTGCCTGATGCCCAGCCGCGAGCGAAAGGCCGCCCGTTGCCCGCGATTGCCAGCCGAAAGCCTGTGCACCGCGGCCCGAAGCGACCGATTCGCCGCCAACCGAGGTTGAGTGGAAACCCGTTGACATCGCTTGATCACCGATTGCAACAGCGTCTTCATCCGATGCAATGGCAAGATTACCAACCGCAACCGATGTGCCGAGCGAAGCAGCATTGGCGCTGTTGGTATTGGCACCTGCACCAATCGCTACTGAGCGCACGGCACTTGCAACGGCAGTATCACCGCCAGCAAAGCTTGATACACCGCTTGAGTTTGCCGCAAAACCGACCGCAGTTGAGTTTGTGCCTGCTGCGTTTGCATTCTTACCAACGGCAGAGGCCTGAACGCCCATGGCATTCGCCTGATGCCCTGCCGCAAGCGAAAGATTGCCAATCGCGCGTGACTGCCAGCCAAAAGCCTGCGCACCTCGACCTTGCGCGACAGATTCACCACCAACCGCAGTTGAATGGAAGCCCGTTGACATTGCCAGATCACCAAAGGCAGCAGCATCTTCATCGCTTGCAATTGCGCCGTTGCCGACAGCAGTTGCGGTCGTGCCAGTGGCAACGGCGCCGTCGCCAACAGCGGTTTGGCCAGCCGCTGTCGCATTGGCACCCGTGCCAACCTGAACCTGCGCAAAGGCAGGAGCCGACAGTGATGAAATGCCAGCGGTTGCCGCCAAAAGCAGCGATTTTCTAATCCGTTTGAGAGTCATATTATCCTCCTGTTTTAGAGTGAATTGCATGAAAGTGACTTAATGTTCGTCAGTCTCGCCCCGTGCCTTACGCGTTAGCAATTGACGAATCGTTGCGTCAATCAATGTTTGAATACCAGTCGTAATTTGAGGGGTTTATGACAAAACATGGCCGTGTAGACTATGAGCGCGCTTTGTTTTGGGTTAGCAGCGAAGGCAATGTTCGACACTCTGTCCCTTTCACATATTCCAGATGACAACGAAGCGTTGCGCCCGGCGATCAAGGCATTGATCGCACAGATGATTGATGGCTTGCCAGCACATATCCGCGCCCGGTCATGGATGGGGCATGACGCCGTATTCAGCCGAGCGCTGGGCAAGGCCGGCTTTCTTGGGCTAACACTTCCCAAGCAATATGGAGGCGGCGGGCTTGGGCCGTTTGCGCGCTTTGTGGTGGTTGAGGAATTGCTGAGCGTTGGCGCGCCAGTTGCGGCGCATTGGATTGGCGATCGGCAAAGCGCGCCGCTGATCCTGAATTACGGTACCGAGTCGCAGCGTCAGCGCTACATCGCGCCAATCTGTCGCGGCGAGATATTCTTCTGCATCGGGATGAGCGAACCCGGCTCCGGTTCTGATCTCGCCAGCGTGCGCACCCGTGCTGAGCCGACACCCGACGGATGGCGCTTAAACGGGCAAAAGCTATGGACATCAGGTGCGATGCACTGCGACTATATGATCGCGCTCGTGCGCACCTCGGGCACAAGCGAAGATCGCCACGCTGGCCTGTCGCAAATGATCGTTGATTTGAAAGCGCCCGGTGTCACGATCCGGCCAGTCCGTGATCTGGCTGGTGACGCACATTTTGCCGAGGTGTTTTTTGATGATGTGGTGCTTGGCCCCGATGCGCTGATCGGGGCAGAAGGCGGCGGCTGGGCACAGGTTACAGCAGAACTCGCGTTTGAACGCAGCGGGCCCGAACGGATTTATTCAAGCGTTGTCCTGATTGATGCATGGCTGGCGCATGTGCGCGACTGTGGGCGTGAAAGCGAGATGACGATGGCGCTCGTCGGGCAACTAACTGCCGAATTGGCGACACTGCGCGCACTCTCGATTGCGGTGACCGCGCGGCTTGCGGCGGGTGAAAGTCCAGTAACTGAAGCCTCGCTGATCAAGGATTTGGGCACTGCTTTTGAACAGTCAGTGCCTGTGCTGATCGCGGATGACCTTGGCCGTTACCCAGACGAGGCCGTCGATCCGGAACTTTTGCGGACGCTCGCCTATGTCAGCGCAATGTCGCCAAGCTTTTCGCTGCGCGGCGGCACGCGAGAGATATTGCGCGGCATCGTCGCGCGCGGGCTTGGGATGCGCTGATGGAATTTCTTGATCCCTTCGTGCGGATGCTTGAAAGCGTCGCATCGCCCGCGCAGATCCGCGCGATTGCGGTAGGCGCGCCAATTGCGCCGCTGGTGGAAGCAGTGGACGCATCAGGCTATCTTGATGCGCTTGTGCCCGAGGCGCAGGGCGGAGCGGGACTCTCGCTTGCCGAGGGCTTCCACCTGTTCCACGCGCTGGGTCAGTTCCTTGTGCCAGCGCAGATTGCCGAGACAATTTTAGCGCGCGGGGTTGGCGAGGTTTCGCCCCGGCTTCATCGCAGCATCGGGGCCGTTACGACCGCAGCCGCGATTGCAGGCGCGGCTGACCGGGTGCTGGCGATGACAATTGATTATGCCAACCAGCGCATTCAATTTGGCAAGCCCATTGCGAAGCAACAGGCGGTTCAGCAACAGCTTGCGGTGATGGCAGAGCAGGTCGTGATGGCGCGCATAGCTGCCCAAATCGGCTGTGCGCACGGCTTGGCACCGCCACTTGAAATCGCTGCAATCGCCAAACAGGGTACAAGTCGCGCGGCCGTGCAGATCGCTGCAATCGCCCACGGTGTCCACGGAGCCATCGGGATTAGCGAGGCCTGTGATCTTTGCCTCTACACGCGCCACCTGAGTGAATGGCGCACAGCACACGGTTCAGAAAGCTATTGGGCCGAACAGCTTGGCCGTGCGCGACTGGCCTCACCCGCAATTCCGACGGTCGATTATATTCGCAATTTAGCTGGGCAATAAGCTTGGCTTATTTCCGCGTCCGCCCGCACGTACCAAGGCCATCAAGCACAACCTTATAATCCTCGGCCGCAATCCGCGCCGACTCGCTGTCGAGTGTCGCCACACTGTCAACCGAAAGCGACGACGGCAGAAAACAGGCGAGCCGGTACCAGAGCAAGGTGTCGCGCGACGGCGGGGCTGCGCCCTGGTCAACAATTTCATCAAGCGAAACGGCCCAGCGCGGCTTCAATCCCGGTTCGCGCCAGATGCTGAGCGAAGCGGGACGGCCATCGTCTGCAATGAGGAAAATCTGCGTTTCGCCTTGTCCCGAAAGTGCGCCAGCAACATGGAACGCGTCGCCTACGCCGGTGATTCGCGGCGGCGCGTCAGCACGCGTACTCGCCAAAATAATGGCACGAACACGCTCTGCAAGGCCAGGCACGAGCAGCACTTGTGCATCAGGCGCAATCAACTGAATTTCGCCGTTTCGTTTTGGCACAGCGACGCCAAAAACCATCATCTCAGCCTTCTTTAATCCGGGCGGTTTGCCCTTTGAATCAGTCGGCACATCAACAAGATAGCGAATCTGCGGCGGCAGCCCACCAGCACCGCGAATCAGGGCAACAACGTCAGCTGTAATAACGAAGCGCGCGCGACCGGGCGGGATCATTATTTCCGGCGCGGGCTTGATTCGCTGTGCTGTGCGCACCCGAACATGCGCAACGATTTCAGTCCCAATCGAGAGGTCAGCCGTGTCGGCATAGCTGAGCATGGTCGCGGACTGCGCGAACTGCACTGTGCTCGCAGGCTTCTGCTGCGCGGACGCCGGCACAGATAATCCAAGCGCAAATCCCGGCATAGCAGACATCAAAAAGAGTAATTTCTTATGCAAAAAACAGACTCCAAGCTCAAACAGCATAGCCTTCATATAATGAACACATGATTATGCAAAAGCCGTTGCGCAATCGATTATCGCTGGCTAGGGCGGCGTAGAGGCCGGAAAATCGACGCTCGCTCAGGAAAACGTCTTTGAGACGGTTGCCAAAGTCGAGACGTTGTGTCAGCCTCAATGAGGATATGTAGGAGGGAGAGTCGTTTTTAATGGCCTATGCTGATCAAGACCAAGGTATAAGTACCAACCGGATTATCACTATCGGCATTGTAGCGTTGCTTCACGCTGGCTTGGGTTATGCCCTCGTAACAGGCTTGGCGTTTGACGCCGCAAAGCAGGTGTTTGAGGATCTGAAAACCTTCGATGTTGAAGAAGAAGTGCCAGAAGAACCAGAGGAGCCACCTCCACCGCCCGAAAAGCTCGATATTCCGCCGCCGCCAAAGGTAACCGCGCCTCCGCCGGTTAATGTCACCCCGGTGATATCGACCAACACGCAAGCCGTCATAATCACACCTTCGGCCCCGCCAGCGCCGCCGCCGCCGCCGCCAGCGCCGCCACCGCCACCTGCGGCACCAAAAGTTGCACAAAAAGCAGTGCAGCGGGGAGGGTCAATTACCAATGATGATTATCCGCCTTCGGCTGTGCGTAATGAAGAGTCAGGCGTCAGCGTCGCGACTTTTACGGTTGGCACTGATGGCAAGGTAACCGCCTGCAACGCTTCAGGAGCAAGCGCTACGCTTGATGCCGAGGCGTGCAAGCTGATTATTCGCAGGTTCCGCTTCAAAGCGGCGCTTGATACAGGTGGCAGCCCGATAGAAGAAACCAAGACGCAGCGAATAAGATGGGATTTGCCCAAATAAAATCCGCTTTAGAAGTCGTAAACAATTTAAATCAAATTTTAAGAGGAAGTAGCAACCATGTTTGATCTTACCATTTTGCAGGCCGCAGCCACTGAAGCCGGCACTGAAGCCGCTGCAAAGCAATTCGGGCTTAAAGAGGCACTTTTTCCAGATGGAAAACCCGCTTGGATTGGTATCACCATTTTTGTCATACTCGTGATCATGTCGATAGTTTCGTTTTACATTATTTTCACGAAGTTATTCGAACAGCGCAAAATCCTGAATCAGGCCAGCCAAGACGTTAACAAATTCTGGGCCGCGACAAGTGTGCGCGAAGGTGCTGCCAAGCTTGAGAAAAACTCTGCATTTCGCCAGATTGTTGATGATGGCATCAAAGCTGAAGAACAGCACGGCAAGCTGACTGATCCCATGGATCAGCATGAATGGATGCATAGCTCACTTAATCGCAGCCAGAATTCGATTAACTCCAAGCTTGGAACAGGCCTTGCTTTTCTTGCAACTGTTGGCTCCACTTCGCCATTCGTTGGTTTGCTTGGTACGGTTATCGGTATTTACGGTGCGCTGATCAAAATCGGTGCAACGGGTTCAGCAGACATTGCATCAATCGCTGGCCCGGTTGGTGAAGCACTGATTATGACTGCGCTTGGTCTCATCGTCGCTGTGCCTGCGGTTATGGGTTACAACTGGTTGCAGCGTCGCAACAAAATGATCGCCGAACAGCTTAGCACTTTCTCGAACGATCTTCATGGCTACATGATGTCGGGCGGTGCGGTGCGCCCGGCTGTACGCGCATCGGCGTCGGCACCTGCCAAGGCAACCGCAGCTCCTGCAAAGGCGTAAGATCATGGGCACCCGCTCTTGAGGGGTGGGTGCCTGATATCATGCCGATTCTGCAACGGGGCCAATCGCTGCTGCGGTTGAGGCATGCATAGTAATGTTGAGATAGGATAGTTTCGATGGCAATGAGCAGTGGCGGCAGTCTCGAAGAAGAAAAGCCGATGTCAGATATCAACACAACGCCACTGGTGGATGTTATGTTGGTGTTGTTGATCATCTTCCTGATCACCATCCCGGTTGTGGTCAAAAAAGTTCCAATGAAAATGCCGACACTTCGGTATCAGCCGACGATTACCAAGGCCGAAAATGTCATTCTTTCAGTGCGCGGCGAATCCGATGGTTCATGCGGCGTGTATTGGGGCCAAGCAAAGGTCGATTCGCAAAAGCTGCTCGACCTTGCGGCAACCAAGTTTAAGAATGAGGCCGAGCGCTTGGGGCCCAATGTAACTGATCCGAACCTGTTTCCTGAGGTGCATATTCGCGGTGATCAGAACACACCGTACCGCTGCATTGGCGGAACGATTTCAATCATGCAAAGTGCGGGGTTCATTCGCGTTGGTTTTATTTCGGAACCAAAGCCACTTGGTGCTTGAGTTACCGCATATTTTGTTTTTGGAGAATTTTTTATGGCAATGAGTAGTAGTGGCGCCGAAGGCGATCCGATGATGGATATCAACACCACGCCGTTGATTGACGTGATGCTGGTGCTTTTGATCATGTTCATTATCACCCTTCCGCCGCCAACTCACGCGGTGAAGATCGATTTGCCGCAGGATTGCGCGCCGAATTGCCCGCCGCCGCCAGAGATTTTGCCTACCAAAAATCAACTCTACATTGCGCCCAACGATGCCATCCTTTGGAACAACCAGCCAGTGGCGCTTTCACAGCTTCGTCCGCTGCTGGACTCAACGCAAACAATGGATCCCGTTCCCGAACTTCATCTTCAGCCTGATCCAAATGCGCGCTATGACATGGTCAACAAGGTGCTGGCGGAAACCAAAAAGGCCAAAGTGTCAAAGCTTGGCTTTATCGGCAATGAAGCTTACCGCGCATTCTGATCAAAACTGATATTTGAAATGGCCCGTGGTTGATTGCATCAACTGCGGGCTTTTTTATGGTTTGGATATCTGGGAAAAAATATCCTGCGCGAAAACTGCCAGCGTATCGTCACGCGCACCCATGATGATGATCCGGTCACCCGGCTTTGCAAGCGCGACAAGCTGTTCACCGCAATCGCTGCGTTCCGGCGTATAATGTCCACTGCGTCCACCAGCGACAATTGCCGTGATCAGCGCTTCACTGCCTTTTGAACGATCAACGGTACCGCCGAAATAAACTGGATCAGGCATGATCAGCACGTCGTCGGAACTCATGTGGCTTACGAACGTCTCCGCCAGTTCATCGCCCATTTGCCGCAACGGGCCATAACCGTGCGGCTGAAACATCAACAACAACCGTCCCGGAAAGGCATGAAGCGTTTGCAGCGTTGCCGCAATTTTGTCTGGGTTATGGCCGAAATCATCAATTACGGTGATCCCGTTTGCGCTGCCGACAACCTCAAGCCGCCGCCGCAGGCCGGTAAAGCCGCTAATCGCGCGCGCCGCCTCTTCCAAACTAATGCCTGCCGCGCGCGCCGCGGCGAGTGCTGCCAGCGCATTTGACGCATTGTGCCGTCCGGGCACTTGCAAACTGACGGGCGCGCCGTTGACAAAGAAATCAATCCCGTCGGCGCGCTCAATGATATTGCTGGCAAACAAATCTGCTGCCCTCGCCCCGAGCGAGTAAGTCATCGCGCGGCCTGCCGGATGGTTGGCGGCTAGCCGCGCGACCTCGTCATTGTCAAGATTGAGCACCGCCGACCGCGCCTTGCCGATATAGCCGCCGAACAGCAGGCGAAGCTCGGCCATGCTTTTGTGATCATGCGCGACATTGTTGAGGACGGCAATGTCAGGCGTGTAAAGCGCGATTGATCCGTCGCTTTCATCAACCTCACTGATGAAGGCATCGCCCGCGCCGACGAGCGCGCTGGCAAAAGGCGTATCATCAGTAATGAAATTCTTCATCAGCGCGCCGTTCATCACTGTTGGATCGCGGCCAAGCGCGTGGAAAATCCAGCCAATCATGCCCGTCACGGTTGATTTGCCGCTGGTGCCGCCAACTGCAATCCGCAAAGGGGCTGCATTAAACTGTTCGGCGAGCAATTCGGCGCGCACCATCCGCCGCGCGCTAATCCGTTCAGCCGCGATAATATCGGGCACGCTGCTTTCAACGGCGGTTGAGGCAACAATGATTTGGTCAGCACTGGTTACGCCGCTGCCGTCCTGCGCGAACAGCCGCATTCCGCGCGCTTTCAGCCATTCAAACTTGGGTGCCGTCCGCCCCTGATCAAGCGAGCGATCAGAGCCGGCAACATCATGCCCCTGCGATTTCAAAATGAGCGCAAGCGGCATCATGCCCGAACCACCGATGCCACAAAAGAAATAGGATTTAGGTGTCATAGGCAGCGGGCTTTGCCGCGTCACTCAGCCAGCGGCAAGCGCAAACGTGCAAGGAGGCCACCAAGGTCTTCGCTTTCTTCAAGGCTGATCGTGCCGCCGTAAATTTCGACGACATCGCGCACAATCGCAAGGCCAAGCCCAGTGCCTGGCTTGCTCGTATCAAGCCGAACGCCGCGCGTGAAGATTTGTTCGCGCGCGTTGGCGGCGATGCCTTTGCCATCATCCTCAACCTGAAATTCGGCAAACCTGCCAACGCGCCCGACGGTGACGAACACGCGCCCGCCGCCGTATTTGGCAGCATTTTCAATCAAATTGCCGAGCAGTTCATCAAGATCCTGCCGCTCGACCTTGACTGACAATGTTTTCTCGCCCGCCATATCGAGCGTGACATGGCCGTAGAGCCGCTCAACCGCGCGCTCGACCGCTTGAAGACAGGGCCACACCTCAGTGCGGCTTTGCGTGTTTCCGCGACTACCGACCGCGCGCGCGCGTGCCAGATGGTGATCAACCTGACGACGCATCGTCGTCGCCTCACGAATGACGGTATCGGACAAGTCACTGGCATGGGCGGTGGCTGCATTCATCACCACTGTCAGCGGGGTTTTGAGCGCATGGGCAAGGTTGCCCGCATGACGCCGCGCCTCCTCTGCCTGCCGCTCATTATGTTCAAGCAAACCGTTGAGTTCCTCGGCAAGCGGCGCAACTTCGTTGGGCAGCACGGCATGTTGCAAGCGCTTTGATTTGCCGCTGCGCATATCGCCAATGGATTTTTGCAACGCCTTGAGCGGCCACAATCCATAGAGCGTTTGGAGCGCCGCCAAAACAATTAGGCCGATCGCGAGCAAGGCAAAGCTGCGGATGAGCGTGGTGCGCAGCGTGCTAATCTGTTCATCAAGCAGTGATCGGCTTTGGGCAACCTGAAACCGCCATACCGTGTCTGACGTGGGCAGGATGATATCGCGTTCGGCAACGCGAAGGATGTCATCGCCAAATTCCTTGCTATCAAACACATGCAGTTCGGAAAATTTATCTTTTGGATTATATTTGAGCGCCCGGTCCCAGAGCGAGCGCGAACGAAAAGCATCAAACCCACCGCCAGCGATCTGCCAGTAAAAACCGGAATATGGCTCAAGAAAGCGCTGATCACCAAGCGGCTTGTTAAGCAGGACTTCACCGTCCGGGCCAATTTCTGCCGATGCGATCATTGAGGTCAGCACATATTGCTGACCATCATCAAAATTCTGGGTGATTGCCCCTGTCAGTACCCGGTCAAGCGCGACGCCACCGCCCAGAAGCAGCACGAAAATCCACAACGCCGCGACGCTGATCATCCGGCGGCGCAGTGATCCACCACCAAGCAGCGCGCGCCATCCGCGCTGTGCCTTGGTCACGCGGTCAAGCGGCTGGTTCGTCGAGACTATAACCGAGGCCACGAATCGTCGATATTACGTCTGCACCCAATTTTTTGCGGATTCGCGTGACAAACACCTCAATCGTATTCGAATCGCGGTCAAAATCCTGATCATAAATATGTTCAATCAGTTCGGTACGCGAAACGACCTTGCCCTTATGATGGAGCAGGTAGGACAGTAGCTTATATTCCTGCGCGGTCATCTTGACTGGCTCACCTGCAAGTGTCACCCGGCCTGAACGCGTATCAAGCCGCACGTCGCCCGCAATGAGTTCAGATGAGGCGTTGCCCGATGAGCGGCGAATGAGCGCGCGCAGCCGCGCGATCAATTCCTGCGTTTGAAACGGTTTGGCAAGATAATCATCCGCCCCGGCATCAAGCCCGGCCACTTTGTCTGACCAGCCCGAACGCGCGGTGAGCACGAGGACGGGCATAATTTTGCCTTCCTTGCGCCAGCGGTCAAGCACCGTCAGCCCGTCAACCTCAGGCAGGCCGAGATCTAGGATCACCGCATCATAATTCTCGGTAGAGCCCATATAATGGCCGTCCTCGCCATCAGTTGCGAGATCAACCGCATAGCCGGCGCCTTCGAGAGTGTTCTTGAGTTGGCCCCCAAGCGTTGGTTCGTCTTCGACGATCAATACGCGCAATGTGTGTCTCCCTCATCCATATCGGTGGGTAATCGCGCCTTCTTAATATTATTCGCCAGCTTTTCCAATGATAGTTCCACTGCGCCCGTCAACATCGACCCAAATAACCGATTTGCCGCGCATGAATTTGAGGCGATAACGTGAAATCTGGCCATCATATTCTGTACCGATATAGTCGGCCCCGCGCGCCTTCATCCCCGGCACAATCCGGTCTTCGATTGAACGAAGCGGCAAAACAGCACCTTCATTGGTATCCTTACGCACCCGGTCTTGCTCACGGTAAGGCTGTTTTTGCGCCACTACCGTGCTTGTTGCCATACTCGCAATCAAGATGATCATAAAAGATTTGAACATTGCCATGGTTTATTGGCATAGGCGGCAACCATTGAATAGGCCATGAATGGCCGCGTCATATATTTGTAAGGGTTTTGCCCCTTGCGCCACCAAATCACGGAAAGCCTGATATGTCTGCCCCTGTTCTTGCCTATGAAGGCGTTGCCCTTGTTCAAGGTTCGGGCTGGCTGTTCCGCGATCTTAATCTCTATCTGCAACCGCGTGATCGGCTCGCGCTGATTGGCCGCAATGGTGCTGGCAAAACAACGCTGCTGCGCTTGCTGGCTGACCATATCGAGGCGGATAAGGGACGGCGCACGATTGTTCCGGGCACGCGCGTCGTAATGCTAGAGCAGGAACCTGATCTGACAGGCTATACAACACTGCGCGATTATACGCTGAGCGGCGATGATGCGCCCGCGCGCCACGATGTCGAGGCAATCGCTGATCAAATTGGAATTGACCTTGACCGCGCGTGTGCCACTGCCAGCGGTGGTGAGCGTCGCCGCGCCGCGATTGCGCGCGCGCTGGCGCAGGAGCCTGATGTGTTGCTGCTTGATGAGCCGACCAATCATCTCGATATCAGTGCGATTGACTGGCTTGAGGATTGGCTTGGGCGATACAAAGGCGCGTTCATCGCGATTTCGCATGACCGGACATTCCTAACCCGGCTGACGCGCGCAACGCTGTGGCTTGATCGCGGGGCAATCCGCCGTGCTGACATTGGCTTTGGCGGTTTTGAGGCGTGGATGGAGAAAGTCTATGCCGATGAGGCGCGGGGAGCCGAGCGGCTTGATGCAAAACTCAAGATTGAGGAGCATTGGCTTCAACGCGGTGTCACAGCGCGGCGCAAGCGCAATCAGGGACGGCTCGAAAAACTGTATCAAATGCGCAGCGCACGAGCGGCGATGCTCGAGCCGCAGGGCGGGGCAAAGCTTGGCCTGGCCAATGATGACATCCGCACCAAATCAGTGATCACGGCCGATCAAGTCAGCAAATCTTATGATGGGCGGGCGATCATCAAGGATTTCTCTCTCAAAATCACGCGCGGAGACCGGATCGGGATTGTCGGCGCGAACGGCGCTGGCAAGACGACATTGCTTAAGCTGCTGATAGGCGAAATTGCGCCAGACGCGGGCAAGGTGACGCTCGCCAAAACGCTCGACGGGGTCATTATTGATCAGCAGCGCAGCCTGATGGCACCTGAAAAAACCGTCCGTGACGTGCTGTGTGAAGGCGGCGAATGGATTGAAGTGCGCGGCGTCAAAAAGCATATTCAGGGCTATTTGAAAGAATTCCTGTTTGAACCGGGCATGACTGAAACGCTCGTTGGATCGCTTTCGGGAGGCGAACGGTCACGGCTGCTCCTCGCGCGTGAATTTGCCCGTGCGTCCAATCTTCTGGTGCTCGATGAGCCGACCAATGATCTTGATCTCGAAACGCTTGATCTGCTGCAAGAGGTGATCTCTGATTATGAGGGCACCGTCCTGATCGTCAGCCATGACCGTGACTTTCTTGACCGCACGGTGACGATCACGCTTGGGCTTGATGGTTCAGGCAAGGTGGATGTGATCGCGGGCGGATATGCTGATTGGGTGGCAAAGCGCCACGCCGCCAAAACTGCGCCGAAGAAGATTGCGACGAAGGCGGCCCCCGCTTTGCTTGCAAAATCCGCAACCAAGTTAAGCTTCAAGGATCAGCGTGATTATGATCTTTTGCCCGCACGGGTTGAAGCGATTGAGGCTGAAATTACTCACGATGAGGGACTTCTCTCCGACGGCGATCTATACACACGCGACCCCGCAAAATTTGCGGCGTTAATGCAAGCGATTGAAACCGCCCGTACCGAAAAGGACGCCGCTGAAGAGCGTTGGCTGACGCTCGCGGATCAGGTTGACGGGCTGAGTGGCTGAACTTGCTTTGCATTGGCAAAACCTTGTGTTTAGGCTCAAAGTGCCCGATTGAGGAACATAGTTATGACCGCCAGCCCGCGCGCCTTCAGCATCAACATCCCCCAATCCCAACTCAATGACTTGCATGCCCGGCTTGCGCTCACGCGCTTTCCTGAAAAGGAGATTGTTGAGGATTGGGATCAGGGCATTCCGCTTTCCTATGTGAAGGAGGTCGCCGCGTACTGGGCGGACGGTTATGATTGGCGACGGTGCGAAGCTACCCTTAACGCCTACCCCCATTTCCTAATCGAGATTGACGGACTTGATATTCATTTCATGCACATCCGTTCGGCCAACCCTGCCGCGCGCCCGCTAATCATGACCCACGGCTGGCCCGGCTCTGTGCTTGAATTTATGGACGTAATTGGCCCGCTCAGTTCTGACTATCATCTCGTCATTCCCTCGCTGCCCGGTTATGCTTTTTCGGGCAAACCGACCAAGCCGGGTTGGGATATTCCACGCACTGCGCGCGCCTGGGACAAGCTCATGCGCGCGCTAGGCTATGATCGCTATTTCGCGCAGGGCGGCGATTGGGGCGCGGCGGTGACCGATGCTATCGGCCAGCAAAATCTGGGGGGCTGCGCTGGTATTCACGTCAATATGGTGATCGCGCGGCCTGACCCTGCGACAATGAATGATCTCACCCCGCGCGAACAAGCCGCGCTTGCACGGATGGCATGGTATCAGTCGAAGGATAATGGCTATGCTACGCAGCACCGCACTCGGCCACAAACGCTAGGCTATGGCCTCGCCGATTCGGCCGTCGGGCAAATGGCGTGGATACTTGAAAAATTCCACGGCTGGTCAGATTGCGCCAATGAGGCCGGAGTCAGCCATCCCGAGACTGTATTCAGCCGTGATCATCTGCTTAATAATGTGATGCTCTACTGGCTGACCAACAGTGCCGCCTCATCAGCACAGCTATATTGGCACAGCTTCGGCGATTTTCCGACCAAGAGCGTTTCAATCCCAATGGGCGGAACCGTCGCGCCGATGGAGATATTTGCGCCCTCACGCCGCTGGGCCGAAACGCGCTTCAAGAATATCATCTATTGGGGAGAGCCGGAACGCGGCGGTCATTTCCTCGCAATGGAACGGCCCGCAACGTTCGTTGCCGAGGTGCGCGCCTGTTTCGCGCAAATGGCGCTTTAACCGTTGCGTCGCGCGCCCATCCTACTTACCAGCCGGGGCATAAACAGGGTCAGGACGCCGTTATGACAACATCTTCAGGGGCGATACCGCGCTCGCTTTTCATCTACTCGCTGGTTTATGGCGGACTGGTGACCACGGCGGGCGTGCTTGGGGCAAAGCAAGTTGCGCTTGGGCCGCTCGCGGTGGAGGCGGGGATTCTCGCCTTCCTGCCGCTGGTGATCCTTTCAAGTGCGATTGCCGAACTGCATGATACGGATACCGCAAACCGGCTGGTGCGCTTTGGCTTTATCCCGCTGATTATCTCAATGCTGCTGATCCAGCTTGTCATTGCGCTGCCGCCCGCGCCCGATATGGAGCAAGCGCGCGTTGATGGCTTTCACTTGACCCTTGGGCAGGGCGCGCGATTGATGTTTGCCGGGATCATTGCTTACGGCACATCGCAGACGCTTAACGTGCTGATCTTTGACAAACTCAAGTCGGGCGTTGGCAAGATGCTGTGGCTGCGCGGGATGATCGCGGCGGTGCTTTCGCAGATCATTGATACGCTGCTGTTCATCAGCATTGCCTTTTACGGAGTGTTTCCGATTGCGACGCTGATGACCGGACAGATTATTGCCAAGGTCGTGCTCTCGATCGTGCTTGTGCCGATCCTGATCCAAGCCGCCGTCGGGCTTGGCCGCAAGCTTGACGCCGTCCCGTGACACGCCACGCGCCCGACCCTGCTCTCCTCGCCAAGGCGGAGACGCTTACTGAGGCGCTGCCCTATATGCAGCGCTATGCCGGGCAGACGTTCGTGGTCAAATACGGCGGCCATGCGATGGGCGACGGTGTGGCCGCGCGCGATTTTGCCGCTGATATCGTCCTCCTCAAAGCCGTCGGGATTAACCCAGTCGTCATCCACGGCGGCGGGCCGCAAATTGGAGCAATGCTCAAGAAATTGGGCGTTGAATCCTCGTTCATTGACGGCCTGCGCGTGACTGACGCTGAAACCGCCAAGATCGCCGAAATGGTGCTGTCGGGCGCGATTAACAAGGAATTGGTGAGCTGGATTTCGCAGGCGGGCGGCAAGGCGGTTGGCATTTCGGGCAAAGACGGCGGCTTCGTCACCGCTGAAAAGATCGAACGTACCGCGCGTGACCCCGATAGCAATATCGAACGCGTGGTTGATCTGGGCTTTGTCGGCGAACCCAAATCGGTTGACCGCAGCGTGATTGACACCATCTCTGGTGCAGGAATGATCCCCGTTGTCGCGCCAATTGGCGTTGGCACCGATGGCCATACATATAACATCAACGCTGACACGATGGCGGGCGCGGTCGCGGCGGCGCTTGGCGCGGCGCGGTTGTTTTTGCTCACTGACGTGCCCGGCGTGCTCAATAAAGCAGGCGACCTCCTTGCTGACCTCACCCCCGCCCAGATCGCGGAACTGCGCGTGAATGGCACGATCAGCGGCGGGATGATCCCAAAGCTTGAAACCTGCGTCAGCGCGGTCGAAAGCGGCGTGGATGCGGCGGTCATCCTTGACGGTCGTATCCCTCACGCGCTGTTGGTCGAAATTTTCACCCGCGAAGGGGCGGGTACGCTTGTTCACCGTTGATCTTGGTGCTTTGTTCGGCTAATACACTTAAATCACTACTGAAGGCATATTCATGGATCTGATTGTTGATATCGCGCGCATCCTCCTCAACGTTGTTTGGTGGATCATCATTGTGCAGGCGATCCTCTCATGGCTGATCGCATTCAATGTGATCAATACCTACAATGATATGGTGCGGATGATCTGGGAATCGCTCCAGAAAATGACAGAACCACTCTACCGCCCGATCCGCAAGATCATGCCCGATTTCGGCGCGCTTGATCTGTCACCAATGGTCGTGCTGCTCGGGCTGATCATCGTTGACCGGGTGCTGCTGGAGATTCCGGTTTAGGAGGGCACTAGGCCGAATGGCTCACTATGCACCTCAAATTATTTGGGGCGATCCCATAAGCAGCAAACCATAGCCCGTCGCTGCATATGCCCATATCACAAAGATGTAATTGACGGTGACGGCCTCGCAGAAGAAGTGTCTCCACTTTTGACCGCGATACTGTCGCCTACCGCGCAATCTATATCTTGCTGAAGCTTAGGTGTGGGAACTTTCGGGGGATTGGTGAGACGGAAGCGCTGGCGAAAGGCGTCCTGATCGTTGAGGCGGATCAAAACTGGGTTCTCGCAAGACGATCCCTTGCCAAAAATTACGGCATGCCGGGGCTGAAGCGATGGCAGCACACTTGCGTAATCTGAGCCAATGTAGTTACCAAGAAAATCTTTGCCTGTGTCGTCGAATGTTCTCATCGCAAACACAGTATTGCACTGATTAAGAATTGTTTTAGTCACGTTCGCTGTGCGCTGTGTGATGAGAAGGCAGCCCAAGCCATACTTGCGGCCTTGGAGGATTGCCCTCGCGCTTTTGGCAGTCGCAGCTTTGTCACCTTCTGCAGCGACGGAATTCCATTCCGGTACGAGGGAGTGCGCCTCTTCGTAGACAAGGCAAAGCCGAGCTTGTTCAGTCATGCCCATCTCTTGGCAGACCAGCAATGCAGCATCTGAAAAAATAGCTGTTATCTCGGACGCCGTAAGCCGCTGGAACGCCGCTGTGTCGGAGTTCCAGCCTGATACTTGCTTGGTAACACGAAACTGCGCCGGATTAAAAATCCGGAGGTAGTGGTCATCAGTCGCATCAAGAAATGAACGAACTTGTTCAATTACGGCAGTTACAAATGCGTTTCGCGACCCACCATTCTCTTTATTCTGATGTGCGACCCCACCGCTACCGGCCGCAATAAGCTCTTCTCTTTTAACAGTCTCAAATGTGGGATCAAGAAAGTCAGCCAACAACGTCTCGTATTGGTTTGTGAGGTCGAGACAGAGAACCTTCACACCTTCAGCTATCATTCGCTCGACAAGTTCGATGGCAATGAAACTCTTGCCGACGCCTAGAATGCCTAGGATAGCAGTATTATGCGTGACACACTCTAAAACGTTTACGCGAATCCCATATGGCGTGTCCGGAAAATGGCCGATGCAGTCTTGGGCAGGTGCAGCGTCATCACTCTCCATCAGAAATACTGGGGAGTTGAGTCGTGGCATCCAAGGCACAGCGACAAATTTGGACTTTATTGCGTCCCAAGCACCAATCTTGCGAGCCTTCGCTCTTGCGTATCCATACTTGTTCTTCTGCTGAACGACCTCCTCCCGCGTCACGCCGTCTATCACCTGATAGATGACTTGTCGCTCCTCGCCCACTCGAACCTCCACAAGGCATCCCTCGGCAATGCCCTCGTCATCTATGACCTCGAACAAGAGGTAGTCGGGGCTACTGTCACTATCCACG
>JAYUIX010000224.1:0-1340 GCA_043765635.1 Sphingomonadales bacterium | reverse complement strand
TCAAAGACGATAATCGCATGGGCGGGCGCTATGGGCATGACGATGCTTGCCAGCGTCACGGCGCTGCTGGCGGTCGCGATCAGCACGGTCTTTAATGTGCGTATCATGATAAATCTCCTTGGGACTTTGGTGATGGGGCAAGTGTGCGAGCAAGATCAGCCGCCCAGTCAAGGCCGCTGCTTTCCAGAAATTGCGGCAAGAAATCAGCCGTGCCGCTCGCCTCCAAAATGCGGTCAATCCGGGTCTGGCTCGAAGCGTCCGAGGCGCCGGCAAGTGCTAGAGCAATAGGGCCGAGCTTTAATTCAAAGAGACGGTTGCCGCGCTGGCTTTGCAAATAATATTGGCGCTTGGGTGTGGCACTTGCGATCAGCGCAATCTGGCGTTCGTTAAGTCCAAAGCGGGTATAAGCCTCACGCGACTGCGGTTCACTCGCGCGGTCATTGGGCAAGAATATGCGCTGCGGGCAGCTTTCAAGGATGGTTGGCGCGATTGAACTTGCGGCAATGTCGGCAAGCGACTGCGTTGCAAAGACCACCGCCACATTTTTCTTACGCAGCGTTTTGAGCCATTCTCGGATGCGCGCAGCGAATAACGGATTATCCAGAAACACCCACGCCTCATCAAGGATCAGCAGCGATGGCCGACCGTCAAACCGCGCTTCAAGGCGGTGAAACAAATAAGTGAGCACTGGCAGCACTGCGCTTGGCGTGTGCAGTAGCGCCTCGGTTTCAAAGCATTGGAGATCAGATAGCGCGAGGCCGTCCACCTGAGCGTCAAGCAAATAGCCAAATGGGCCTTCAAGCGTGTACGGGGCAAGCGCTGATTTGAGAGCGTTTGATTGCAGCAACAGCACAAAGCCCGTTAAAGTGCGCTCATGAAAATAGGCTGACGCCAATATGCCAAGCGCTGACCAGACTTGCTCCTTGACTTCGGGTGTGACCTTAACGCCTTCATGCGCGAGTAATCCGGCAATCCATTCAGCAGCCCAAGCGCGCTCATCGGCCAGATCTATTCGTCGCAGCGGCTGAAACGCCAACTGCGGTGCCTGCGGCATGGCATTTGTTTGGCTTGCTGCTTGCGCTGCGCCAGTGGTGCCAAGCGCATGATGTTGCCCGCCCATAGCAAGAACAGCGGCGCGCGCTGACAGCCCTTTGTCGAAGATCGTGATTTGAGCGCCGGGGTAGCGACGAAATTGGAGCGCAAGCAGCGACAGCAGAACCGATTTGCCAGCCCCTGTTGGGCCGACAATCAGCATATGCCCGACATCGCCAATATGGGTCGACAGACGAAACGGTGTTGACCCGCTGGTCTCAGCATAAAGCAGCGGCGGGCCGCTTAAA
>JAYUIX010000223.1:0-3822 GCA_043765635.1 Sphingomonadales bacterium | reverse complement strand
CTTCACAGCGCGCTTTGGTGCACCGCCCACTGTCGTCACGCGTGCGCCCGGGCGCGTCAATCTGATTGGTGAACATACCGATTATAATGACGGCTTTGTCCTGCCGATGGCGATTGGGTGCGGCACTATCGTTGCGGCGCGCGGGCGGGATGATGGGATCATCAGGCTGCACGCTGTGGATTTGGGAGCGGCGGAATCGTCGTTCAGTGTGCGCGAAACCATCCTTTCCGATGCGAAGGCACCTTGGTCAAATTATGCGCGCGGGGTGGCTGATTCGCTGCAACGCGAAGGTTTGAGCGTTAGCGGCGCGGATGTAATGATCACAGGGAATGTGCCGCGCGGCGCCGGTCTATCATCGTCTGCATCATTTGAAGTGGCGTTCGGGCTGGCGCTGGCAGGCCTTGCCGGGCGAAGCGATTATGACCGAACGGCGCTGGCGCTCGCAGGGCAGCGCGCCGAACATCTGTTTGCCGGGTGTATGTGCGGGATCATGGATCAGCTTGTCAGTGCGCACGGTGTGGCGGGCCATGCGACACTGATTGATTGCCGGACACTGGGGGTGACGCCGGTTGCCATGCCGAGTGATGTCGCTGTGCTGATTGTTCATTCGGGGATTGAGCGCGGGCTGGTTGACGGCGAATATAACCTTCGCCGTGCGCAGTGTGAGGCTGCGGTCGCGCATTACGGCGTGGTGGCTTTACGTGATATTGACGAGGAAAAGTTGACCTCTGCGCGCGGGGATTTGGACGAGATCGCCTTCGCCCGTGCCCGCCACGTGGTGAGCGAGAACCGACGGACAGTCGAGGCCGCAGCGGCGCTAGCAAGCGATGATTTGCAAACGCTTGGCCGGTTGATGGCCGAATCCCACGCGTCAATGCGTGATGATTTCGCCATTACCACGCCCGCCATCGACAAGCTTGCGGCGCTGCTGCACGAATCTATCGGTGGCGAGGGCGGCGCACGGATGACGGGTGGCGGCTTTGGCGGCGCGGTTGTCGCTGTCATGCGGACGGGTGCTGTTGACGCCGTGGTTGAGGAAGTGACGCGCTTGTACCGCACACCTGGCGGACACGCGCCGCTCATCATGCGTGAAGTGCCAAGTGCTGGGGCTTGTCTGTTGGAATGACGCCCAGAATGTTGCCAAGTTACAACAGTCTCAGCCCCCGTTTGCACTTTATGCAAAGGTTTGCAAAAAATCCTTGCAATCGATTTCCGTAATGATATTCAAGACGTGAAGAGCGCGGGACAACCACGCGACTCTCATGATACGGACTGGGGAGACTGATATGCGCATTCAGGATTTGAAATTATCGACATCAGCGTTTGCGGTATGCGCCGCGCTCGCATTTGTGGCACCGGCATTCGCGCAAGACGCCGCCGCACCCGCTGCTGCCGAAGAAGCGGACACCGGCCTTGACGAAATCGTAGTGACGGCATCGGGGAAGGATAAGACGCAACTGAACAGTTCAGTTTCGGTCACCAGTGTCAACGCCGATGTGATTGCCGATTTCAAACCGAGTTCTGAGGCTGAAATTTTCCGCCTGATCCCGGGTATTCAGGTTGCCGGCACATCGGGCCCCGGCGGAAATTCAAACATTGCCGTGCGCGGATTGCCCGTAGCCACTGGCGGGTCACCTTTCGTGCAAATCCAGGAAGACGGCCTGCCAACCGTGCTGTTTGGTGATATCCAGTTCGGTAACAATGATTACTGGACGCGTTTCGATGCGACAGTCGCCAATGTCGAAGGTGTGCGTGGCGGTTCAGCCTCAACCTTTGCATCGCAAGCCCCCGGCGCGGTCATCAACTATATCAGCCACACGGGTAAGAAAGAGGGCGGCTACATTCAGCTGAGCAAGGGCGTCAATTATGACGAAACCAAGGCTGATTTCCGCTATGGCGGCCCGATCAATGATACGCTCTATTTCCACATCGGCGGCTTTTTCAAACAGGGTCGCGGCCCGCTTCACGCTGGTTACAACGTCAGCGACAGTTTTCAAGTGAAGGCCAATCTGACCAAGGAATTTGACGAAGGGCGCGGCTATATCCGCTTGCTGGTTAAAGTGGCCGATACGCAGGAACCAAATTACACCGGATCGCCTGCACTTGCGACGATTACGGGCAACCGCGTGACCAACATCCGGCCGTTCCCCGGATTTGATGGGCGCGATCAGTCGAACTATTCGATTTACAACCAGAATATGCTGATCCTCAACCGCGAACGTGTGCTTGAACGCGTGCCACTCGACGGGATCACAACCAATGCCAAATCGTTTGGCGGGCAATTCCATTATGAATTTTCCGACGCGATTACCGTTGATAATAATCTGCGCTGGACTGATATGTCGGGCGGTTTTGCTGCGCCCTTCCTCAACTTGGCACCCACATCAAGTGTGCTGGGTTCGACGGTCAATGGCCAAGTTGTCGGTGCAATCCGCTATGCAAGCGGCCCGCGCACGGGGCAGAATTATACCGGCACGTATATCGACAATAACGTCAACGTCCGCACCAACATCCGTGACATCGGCAGCTTTGCCAATGACCTCGCGGTATCGGGCAAGTTTGAAACAGGTGTGGGCAAACTCACGGCGCGTGCTGGTTATTTCTATATGGATCAGCGGATCGCCATGGACTGGCACGTCAACAAATCGACGCGCGAAGTGAATGGCAATAATCCATCGCAACTCGATCTGTTCACGGCTTCGGGCGCACGCCTGACGCAGCAGGGGATTTCGGGATATAACAACAATTGGGGCGATTGCTGTGCCCGCGATTATGATCTGTCCTACAAGAACCAAGCACCCTTCCTGTCACTCGATCTTGATGGTGACCAGTTCGGCATCGATGGTAGCGTGCGGTTTGACAATGTGAAGGCCACGGGCTTTGCGGTTGGCGGCGGCAGCGAATTCCCCGTCAATTCAGACGGTGTGATCATTCCCGCCATCACCAGCAACGGCACACGTGAAATCCTCAATTACTCGCGCAGCTATACATCATGGTCGATTGGTGGCTTGTTCAAGGTCAACAGCGACACAAGCCTGTTCGTCCGCGCGTCAAAGGGGGGCCGTTTCAACGGTGATCGCCAGACGCTGGGCGGCAAATTCGCCAATGATGGATCGCTCTGCACCGGCGCACAGGCAACAGCTGGAACGGGCGGATGCCGCGCAGACGGCGTGACACCTTCGGTTGATTTCGTGAAGCAATATGAACTCGGCATCAAAAACCGTGGTGAAATTGCTGGCGGTCGCTACACCGTTGAACTCACGTTGCTCAAGGGTGATTTCAAACAGAGCACGTTTGAATTATCGGCAACGCGCTGCCCCGGTGGTGCGGGCGGTTGTGTGATCGACGCAAAGTATAAATCATCGGGTGCGGAGCTTTATGCGACCTACTTCAACGGTGGTTTCTCGCTGGTCGGCAACGCGACATTCTCGAAAGCAAAACGCGCAGGCGCTGGATCGAATGTGTTTGCACGCTCACCCAATCTGCCTGACCTGAGCTACACAATCTCGGCCAATTACGACATTGGCGATATTGCGAGTGTGGGCATCAACACCACGGGGCAGACCAGTGCCACCGACGATGCGGGGCGGATTTATCCCGGTTCTGCAATCTTTGGCGGTAACATCCGTGTGTCACCCATCGAAAATCTTGAACTGGGCATTCAGGCCTATAACCTGTTCAACACATTCGATCTGCGTGGCAATGGTGGGGTGGCCGATGCGTCGGTATCGCCAACTGTGATTACCGGTGCACCTGCCCTTGGACGGACATTTACCGCATCGGTGCGGTATAGGTTTTAAGCCCTCAGCTTTCTGAATTCGG
>JAYUIX010000222.1:0-3832 GCA_043765635.1 Sphingomonadales bacterium | reverse complement strand
CTGTAAACTTTGCCGCGCGCTGTATGCAGGCGTGTCGCGATGAAATTCTTTGCGATGATATCACACGCAGTGCCAGCGCCGCCTCAGTCAATTTTTTCAGTCCCGCAGCCCGCCAGCTCAAAGGTCTTGAGGGCAGCGGCACAATCTACGGCGTTGGCGGCGTCAAGGAAGAGCGCGACGCGATCCTCGTCAGTGATATTTCAAAAATTGCCGGGCGGCGACGCGAACAGGCCGCAATCAGCATTTTCCTTGATAGCGAAGCGGTAGACCGCCCGCGCACGATGATCATCGACGGTGATGATGGTTCGGGCAAGTCACGGCTGGTGGGCTTTGCAGTCGAACAGGCCTCACGCCGCAAGCTTGATCCAATCGTCTGCCGTGCCAGTCTGCTTGGCACGAAATCGCCGCTGTCGGCTTGGCGTGAACCGATGGCGCTGCTGTTGCGCCGCTATGCCCGCGACCATAATCTAACGCTTGGCGAAGCACAGGCCGCGCTCGTGATTGCAGCAGGCGGCACCGAAGACGAAGTCGCGCTTGTTGGATCACTGTTCGGACGCGAGAGCGCCCCAAGCCTCACCCCCGATGGCGAGGTTGATGCAAGCACCGCCAAGCGGTTGCGCAGCGGCGTGGCAGCGGCGCTCCTTGGTGACGAACCGCGTCTGATCATACTTGAGGATGGTCACTGGCTTGACGATACGTCGATCACACTCGCACGGGATGTATTGCGGCTGCTACCCGAGCTCCATATGATTTTTGTCGCGCGCAAGCCCGTACCGGCGACGCTGATCAAGGCAGCGGGGGCAAACTTCGTTTCGCTTTCGCTCGCCAATCTTGATCGCAGCGAATGCGCCGAACTCGCGGTTGGTCTGCTCGGGACATTTGATGCCAAGCATCCATTTGTCGATTGGCTTCACGCGCGCAGTGCGGGCAATCCGATGTTTTGCCGCGCGCTGATTGCGCTGCTTCCCGAGGGCTTTGCAGCGACAGCGCTGAGTACGCCTGGCGCATGGCGCAAAGCGAAGGCATCGCTTGAATCGGCGGATATGCCCGCAACGATTGAGGGCGCACTGCTCGTGCGCTTTGCCAATTTGCCGCCGACACAGCTTGGCTTGCTTAAGGCGGCAAGCGTAGTCGCTGACCGTTTTAACGCGGCGATGCTAGGGGCGCTTGGCACACCCTCATCACCTGAGCAGATTGATCTTGATCTAACCGCTTTGGTCGACGCGGGAATATTGACTAGCGAAGGCAGTGCTGAACGCGCCGAATGGCGCTTTTCCGAACAGCTCACGCGTGAAGTGATTTATAATTCGCTCCCCAAACAATCGCTAGTTCAGTTGCATCGGCGCGCGGCGGAATATCTCGAACATCCTTCAGACGAGGCGAGCAAGGGCGAGGCTGCACAAATTGCGCACCACTGGCTTGAGGGCGATATGCCAGCGCAAGCTTTCTCTCCGCTACGCAAGGCAGGCGTTGAGGCCAAGCAAGCGGGTGCTTATGCTGCTGCCCTAACACTTTGGAAAACAGCGCTTGATTTGATCGAGACCAACCGCGCGGGCGCGCGCTGCAAAGGGCCATACCGTCGCGCGATCCTAAACCGTGATCTTGCCTTTGTCTCGTGGCGGCTGGGCGAACCCGCGCAGACCATCGCTTATTGCTATGCCAGCATGGAGGGATTGTGGGGCGGCGCGCCGACTAGCCAGACCGGCTGGAGGACGATGCTCGGCAGGGAATCGCTTTCGCTCGGCTGGCAAATCCTTGATCCCTTGCGGCGCGGACAGCCAAAGCAATCCGCCGAGGCGCGGCTCAAGGACCGGCTGCGGCTTGGCAATTCGGTGCGGCTGATTGAGGCGTTTTACTTCTCGGTCGGCGCGCTTCCTGCCGCCACGATGGCGCTCTATGCTGCGCGCACGGCTGAACGGCTTGGCGAAACCGCCTTTGCCGCGCGCCCTTACGGCTTTCTAGGATATCTTGCTGGAACACGCGGCCTCAACCGCACCGCACGCTTTTTATTCAATCGTAGCCGCAAAGATTGTATCGCCGAAAAGGACTGGTCAAGCCTCGCGCAGAGCGTCAACGGTGAGGCGATGTATCATCTATCAAACGGACGCTGGAACATCGCGATCCGCCGCTCACGCTTTGTCGCCGCGCTTTCGCGCAAGCGCAATCGCAACGCCGATATTGCCAGCCCGACCACCTTCATCGGGCTTGGGCATTTGATGGCGGGATCGTTCAAACAAATGCGCACCGCGTTTGAGCAAGTCGAGGCGGTGGCCTTTGCCAAATCAAACGACCATTATCTGCTGTTCCATCGATGCGGCATAGGCCAGATTGAGTTGGCCGAAGGTCGGCCCGAAGTGGCTGAGGTTTTGCTGATCAATGGGCAGGCACTTGCCAAGCGTGTGCGCGATTTGCACTCATCGTTAATAGTTGAGGGGTTGCTCGCGGTTGCCCGCGTCAGGCTTGAAAAGGTTGATGAGGTCGCGGCGACAGCAGAGGCTTTGATCATGCAAGCAGAAGCAACACCAATGATCAATTTTGGATCATGGTACGGCTTTGCCGCTGTCGCCGAAGCGCTCGTCGGTGTGTTTGCGGCACGCGGCCCCGGCAAAGACGGCGAACACCGCGCCCGCGCCAAGCGCGCGGTGACGTTATTATTCCAGTTTTCAAAGCTTTATCCTGTCGCGGTGCCGCTCGCATCGCTATTTTCAGGTCAATATGCGATGCTTTGCGGGCGATCTGACCGTGCGCTCAAACGCTTGCAGATCGGCATTCATGCAGCCGAAGCCGCTGATATGAAATATGATCTCGCCCGGCTTTATGCAGCGCTTGGTGCTATACCATCGCTTGAACTCCACGTCCGCGCCGAACACCGCCGCCAATCCGGCATTTGGATGGAGCGCTGCGGGCTTGCAGTGCTTCCACCCCTTCCACTCACCCTCCAAAGCTGAAGGAAACTCACCATGGCCAACCTCCCTCCTTATGTCAGCACTGGAGACCGGATCATCGGCTGGGGGCCGTATCTTCAGCAAGGGACGATTCTCCACAATTTCTGCGTGAGCGGTGACAAGGATCGCATCCAGCAAAAACTCGATACGATGTTTGCTGAACCCTCGGGCGGTGAAGTGCGTTACCACCCAATTACATCAAAACTGTTTCTATCGGTGGCCGAAATCGCTCGGATTATTCCCCAAAATCCGATTGATTATCAGCGCGGTGGCGTTTCCGAAATTGATGTGACAATCTGGACAGTGGCGCACCGCGAAGGGGCCGGCGTGTTTGAACTGCGCTGGATTCCGCTGTTCCTTGCGGTTGATAATGATTGGGCGATGGCGACGGGGCGAGAGGTGTACGGCTTCCCCAAAGAAATTGGTCAGTTTACGTTTGATCCGCAAACGCCCGATCCGTCGGATGGTCGGACGTTCCTTGTCAATGCGTTTGCAATCCCCAAATTCTCACCGCAATCAACGCCCACTTGGCTGCCGCTGTTTGAAATCCGCCCGCAGGTAAAAGACACCCACGAACCCAAGGGCTTCTGGGACAAGATTGAGCATTTCGCCGATGAGGCGGTTGAGCGGCTCGGCGAAAATGTGGTTGATGTCGCACTCAAAATTGCGAGTGAGAAGGCGATTGCGCACGCGATCAAGGGTGAAGCGGTGATCCTGCCATTCCTCAAACAATTTCCCGACGTCGCAGACCCGACACGCGCCTGCTATCAAGCGATTGTTGAGGCGCCGACGACGATCAACACCTTCCGCCGGGGCGGGGTGACGACGCCGCAATATGATGTGCTGGTGCATAGTTATGACAGCCACCCCTTCTTCAAAGAGCTTGG
>JAYUIX010000221.1:0-12471 GCA_043765635.1 Sphingomonadales bacterium | reverse complement strand
CGTTGGGCAAAAGCTCCAACACCGTGCCGCGCATTTCGAGCAATTCTTCCTTAGCCATGCAATTCCTTGAGCATCAAAACATCAAATTCTGCCGCGCCTTAGCGCGAGTAAGCGCAAAAGGGAAGCGGGGGCTCAGTTTGCCGGATTATGCTTGGCAAGGAAGCTTTCCATTTCTTGGAGGAATTGGAGACGGTCTTCCTGACGGCTGAAATGATGATCACCGAGCGGCTGTTCAATGTAGCGAACATCCTTGCTAGCAGCTTTGAGTTTGGCGGCCATAGTACGCGACTGTTCAACAGGAACGCGCAGATCATTTTTGCCATGCATAATTAGAATTGGAGTGCTGAATTGCTCGGGAAAACGAATGGGTGAAACCGATGCAAAATCTGGCGCCTTTTCCTTTAGATTCGCGACATACTCCTTGCCATAGAGCGATTGGCTGTCAAAACGTGAGAGCGCTCCAAGATCAGACACGCCAGCATAGGAGATTGCGCAACGGAACAGGCCACCATCGCGTTGAGCGCCGCGCATTGCTGCATAGCCGCCATAGCTTGCCCCAACTATACAAACACGCTTGGGGTCAACAATGCCCTCTTTCGCCAGATGCTCAACAGCATCATTAAGATCATTTTGCATCGTGCCTCCCCATTGCTGCTTACCTGCTTCATAATGGGCTTTGCCAAAACCAGTTGATCCACGGTAATTGGGCTGAACCACTGCATATCCCTTGGCTGCAAGAAATTGCACCCACCAATCCCAGTCTTCGCTATCGCGCGCGGCAGGGCCACCGTGGGGAAGCAAGATAAGCGGAAGATTTTTGGCAACAACAGCTTTTGGCAGAGTAAGGACTGCACGAATGGCAAGGCTGTCACGCGCTTTGTAGCTGATCGTTTTGACTGGTGCGAGCTTTGCTGTTTTAAATTGTTCGTCCACATAGGTGATGCGGTTCATCGTGCCCCCGCCCGCACCAAGATTATAGATGAAATAAGCCCCCGCCTGATCCGCACCACCGACTTTTACAAGCAGCAGCTTTTGATCTGCGCTCCAGCTTTCGATATTGGCGCGGCCAGCGCCAACTGCTTTGTCAAAATCTGACTGAACCTTTGCAAGTTCGGGATCAAGCCAGTGAATTTTTGTCCGATCAGTCGTGACATAAACTCCGGCAACCCCATTGCCAGCGGGGTTAGAAATTATGCTGCCAATATCATAGCCATCAACGCCAAAAATTTTTTTTCCTCGTGTCAGTGTTGCAAGGTCAAGCTCATAAAGCGCATCAAAACCCTCAGGATTATCAACCGTAAGCGCCTTGCCAGATTCAGGCAAAAACAGGCTAGGAAAACTTAAACTCTGGTCTTTGCCAAAATTGGCACGATCAAGCGTCTTAAAAGCTTCATCAGCGTTGGGGCGGTAGATAAGTTTGCCAACTCTTTTTTCCCGATCATAGCCATAGCCAAGCCGAACAACACCATTGCCATCCGCATAATAATCAATAATGCCAGCCCGCGATTGCACTACGGTCTTCATTTTGCCAGTGGAGACATCAACCTCTTTCACCTCCGGCCAATAGCCGTTTTCGAGGTAAATACTGTTTTGCACACCAAGCAATATGCGCGGGCTGCCATCACGCGCGATCCAAATGACGTTACCGGCATTTTGACCAGCGGCGCGGCGTGCCAGCAAGTTAATCTTGCCAGTGGCGCGCTCTACCGAAAGCACGCGACTGATTCTGATTTTAATGCCTTCAGCAATATCATTAGCGCTCACCCCAACGACCAACCAATCGTCATTGACCCATCGCCACCAATCAACATCAACCGAACCAAAACCAAGGCCAATCAATTTTGAGCCTGCCTCCTTGTTAAAAATGGGCAGCATCGCAAGTGATTGGCTGCCGCGTACGCCAATGCGCGCGGCAATAAATTGACCGTTGGGAGACAGTTCGGGGCGTTCCATAAACGGTGTTGCAGCAAAAGCTTTGGCGTCGAGTGAAACTGGCGTTGCCACAGGTGGTGCTGAAGGCTTTACTGCTGCTCCCTGTGCCAGGATTGGCGTCGATAAGATTACCGCGAGAAGAGAAAGCCAAAAACGCACTGAATAAACCCCCGATTTAACGACTGATAAAATTATAGCTTGAATCGCTGAGCTGTCCAAACAAAAACCCCGCCCGGACAAGCTCCGGACGGGGTTTCTATAGTCAGTTATGATGCAACCAGCTTACATCGCGCCGTGAGCTAGTGCTGCGAGCAACAAGAGCGCGACGATGTTAGTGATCTTGATCATCGGGTTCACCGCTGGGCCTGCGGTATCCTTGTACGGATCGCCAACAGTATCGCCAGTGACGGCGGCCTTATGCGCTTCGCTGCCCTTGCCGCCGTGGTTGCCGTCTTCGATATACTTCTTCGCATTGTCCCATGCGCCGCCGCCTGATGTCATCGAGATAGCAACGAAGAGGCCGCCAACGATCACACCGAGGAGGAGCGCGCCGAGTGCGGCGAAAGCCTGCGCTTGGCCAGCCACTGCGTTGATCACGAAATAAACCACGATCGGCGCAAGCACGGGCAAGAGCGACGGGATGATCATTTCCTTGATCGCAGCCTTGGTCACAAGGTCAACGGTGCGGGCATAGTCTGGCTTGCTGGTGCCGTCCATGATGCCCTTATTTTCGGCGAACTGCGCGCGAACGTCCTTCACAACGTCACCCGCTGCACGGCCAACCGCCGTCATCCCCATCGCCCCGAAGAGGTAGGGGAGGAGAGCGCCGAGCAACAGCCCGACGATGACATAAGGGTTTTCAAGGCTGAAATCGACCGTGAGATCAGGGAAGAACTCACGAAGGTCGGTCGTGTACGCCGCGAACAGCACGAGTGCGGCAAGCCCTGCCGAACCAATTGCATAGCCCTTGGTTACGGCCTTTGTGGTGTTGCCAACCGCATCAAGAGCATCGGTTTTTTCACGAACCGATTCGTCCATCCCGGCCATTTCGGCGATGCCACCCGCATTGTCGGTGACGGGGCCATACGCATCAAGCGCAACGACCATCCCGGCAAGTGCGAGCATTGAGGTTGCGGCAAAGGCAATGCCCATGAGGCCCGCAAGCTGATACGCGATGATGATGCCGCCGCAGATGACGAGTGTTGGCAGCGCGGTTGATTCAAGGCTGATCGCCAGACCTTGGATCACGTTGGTGCCGTGGCCGGTTTCTGAGGCCTTGGCAATTGAACGTACCGGGCGGTAGTTTGTGCCCGTGTAATATTCGGTGATCCAGATCAGGAGACCCGTAATCACGAGGCCCAGGAACATGCAATAATAGAGCATCCGGCCTGTGAAACCACCCGTGCCGTCAAGGTTTGCACCGATGACGGCTTCCATATCACCAAGCGTGTAGGCCGTGGCAAACCAGATCGCGAACGCCGAAAGCACCGCCGTTACGCCGAAGCCCTTGTACATCGCGCCCATGATATTCTTGCCGCCGCCAAGACGGACGAAGTAAGTGCCGATGATTGAAGTCACGATGCAAACGCCGCCAATGATCAGCGGCAGGCTCATAAGTGGGAGCAGCAGATCGCCCGCGCCCTTGATAAGGAGTGCGGTGAGAACCATCGTTGCGCCAATCGTCACAACATAGGTTTCAAACAAATCGGCGGCCATGCCAGCGCAATCGCCGACGTTATCACCAACATTATCGGCGATCACGGCAGGGTTGCGAGGATCATCCTCAGGAATTCCAGCCTCAACCTTGCCGACGAGATCGGCGCCAACGTCAGCAGCCTTGGTAAAGATACCGCCGCCAAGCCGGGCAAAGATTGAAATGAGCGATGCGCCGAACGCAAGTGCGACAAGCGCGTCAATCACAACGCGGTCACCAGGAAGGTAGCCGCCAACGTTCAGAAGATACCAAAAGAAGCCTGCAATCGCGAGCAGCGCGAGGCCAGCCACGAGCATCCCGGTGATTGCGCCCGCACGGAACGCCATCGTCAAGCCCTGTTGCAGGCCTTCAGAGGCGGCTTGCGCGGTGCGGACGTTGGCACGTACCGAGATGTTCATCCCGATGAAGCCAGTTACGCCCGAAAGCACGGCACCAAGCACAAAGCCAATCGCCGAGGTAAGGCCGAGGAATACAGCAACAAGCACCGCAACGACAATACCAACAACCGCAATCGCACGGTATTGGCGGGCCAGATAGGCGCCAGCGCCCTCTTGAATCGCGGCTGCAATTTCTTGCATTTTGGGCGTGCCGGCATTTTTGCTCAGCAGCCAGCGGCTGGTATAAATCCCGTAAGCAACGGCTAGCAAGCCGCACAGGATTGAAATTTCAATTACAGACATTCGGGTTTCCCTCCCCCGGTTGTTCAAAGAATAGGGCCACAGGGTGAACCCCCGCGACCCAAGCACCCGCGCGCTATAGTGCGGGCTATGCGGTTATGGCAAGCCGTGAAGCCAGCCGAGTTTTTCGGGGAGGGGCACTGGGCCGTCATGGTCAGTCAGGATCAGGCCTTCCCCCACCGTCATCTTGCCAATCCGCGTCACGGGCACAGGCAGTGGAGGGAGTGGAAGCGCAGACGTGAACAGCAGTTGATAATCATCGCCTGCGGTCGCCGCGCGCAGCCGCGCTTCGCGGGTATCACCTGCGCTTTGCCGAAACGCTGGCGAGAGCGGCACTGCGTCTAGGTCAATCACCGCGCAGAGGCCAGACGCGGCGGCAAGGCGGCCTGCATCAATGAGCAATCCGTCGGACACATCCATCATCGCGGTGACGACGGGTGCAAGCAGCGCGCCTGCCGCCATTTGCGGTTGGGGCGTGCGATAGGTCGCAAGGAGCGCAGCATCACCACTTGACAAGCCTTGCGCAATTTCAAGCCCAAGCCCGGCATCGCCGATCACGCCGGTCACGAATAGTGCGTCGCCCGCATGTGCGCCACTGCGCGGTGGAACCGGGCCGTTTGCCTCGCCAATCAGGGTCAGACCGAGGACGCGAGCGGGCGCGCTCACCGTATCGCCGCCGAGCAGCGGCACATCAAAATGGGCAAGTGCTGCGCCGAGGCCAGCAGCAAAGCGCGCGTCCCAATCGGCATCACCGCACAGTGTGTAAGACATCATCACCCCACGCGGCGTGCCGCCCTTTGCGGCCAAGTCAGACAGATTAACCGCGAGCAATTTCCATGCGACGCTTTCAGGCGGATCGGAGTGGAGGTAGTGGACGCCCTCAACGAGGCTGTCGTGCGTCAGGATCAGCTGCACCCCGCCAATTTCAAGCACCGCCGCATCGTCATTCAGCCCGCGCGCCGCCGGATGGGTGGCGAATTGGCGCAGTGCTGCGATGAAATACAGTTCAGCGCTCATCAAACAAACCCGTTCGCCCTGAGCTTGTCGAAGGGCTGTCCTTCTGCGGCGCATCGTCAGAAGAAAAGGACAAGGCTTCGACAAGCTCAGCCCGAACGGGTTTGTATTTTAGCATTTCTCACCCAGCGCCCGTTCCCATGCCAGTGCATCAGCAACGATCATATCGAGATCCGCACGCTTGGGCACCCACGGCAAAGTGGCGCGAATGCGGCTGTTGTCCGCCGTCAGCGCATCGGGATCACCCGCGCGGCGCGGGCGGAGTGTGCGGACGATCTTGCTGTTGGTCATCCGGTCAACGCTATCAAGCACCTCAAGCACAGAAAAGCCGCGACCATAGCCTGCGTTCATGATGTGGCTGGCAGTTGGTTCCGCAATCAACTTTTCAAGCGCGAGCACATGCGAGTCGGCAAGGTCGCTGACGTGGATATAATCGCGCACGCCCGTTCCGTCAGGTGTATCAAAATCAGTCCCAAACACGCCGACGCTGTCACGTTTGCCAAGTGCGGCTTCAACTGCAACCTTAATCAGATGCGTTGCGCCTGCGGTCGATTGGCCCGTGCGTCCTTGGGGATCAGCGCCAGCAACGTTGAAATAACGAAGTGCTGCATAATTCACCGGATGCGCGGCGGCGACATCGGCAAGCATCGCCTCGGTCATCAGCTTTGACATGCCGTAGGGATTGATCGGGCGCGTCGGCATATCTTCGCGCACAGGCGTCACTTCGGGAATGCCGTAAGTCGCCGCCGTTGAGGAGAAAATGAAATGCCTTACCCCGCCAGTTACTGCACTTTCGATCAAGCTTCGGCTCGCGGCGGTGTTGTTTCGGTAATATTTGAGCGGGTTTTCAACCGATTCCGGCACGACGACAGAGCCTGCAAAGTGCATGATTGCGCCAATCTGATGCGCCTTGATTGTTTCAAGCACCAACGCCTCGTCAGCGATATTGCCCTCAACAAAACTAACGTCACCGGGCACCGCCCAGCGGAATCCCGTGACGAGATTGTCAATCACCACCACTGGCCAGCCCGCGTCGCGCAGCGCAAGCACCGCATGACTGCCGATATAGCCAGCGCCGCCAGTGACCAGAACGGCGAATTTTTCGGACATGAGAGACTCCACTGTTTCCACCCGCGCTATTTGACCAGTTTTGGCACGAGTACAAGCCGCGCCCTTGCCTTTGGTGGCTTTGGAGCGTTAGTGAACACGCTAGGGGAGAGACCAACATGGCCAATCACAAGGCAATTTTCATTAGCGGCGGCGCATCAGGCATAGGCAAGGCGACCGCGCTTCATTTTGCGGCAAGGGGCTGGTTTGTCGGCTTGGCCGATGTAGATGAGGCGGGCTTGGCCGCAACCGCTGCGCTTCTGCCTGAGGGCAAAGTCTCAACCCACATCATGGACGTGCGCAGCCGTGAGGCGTGGGGTGCTGCGCTCACCAATTTCTGGGCAGCATCGAGCGGGCGGCTTGATGTGATGTTCAACAATGCCGGGATCGCGCGCGGCGGCGCGTTTGGCGATGTCGCCCATGTTGATCATGACCTGCTGATCGATATCAATTTCAAGGGCGTGGTTTACGGCGCAGAGGCGGCACTGCCTTGGCTCAAGCAAACGCCGGGATCATGCTTGCTCAACACCTGTTCAGCCGCCGGAATTTACGGCGCGCCGGGGCTTGCCACATATGCGGCGACCAAATTTGCCGTGCGCGGGCTTTCCGAAGGGCTGGAGGCCGAGTGGGGGCCGCTTGGGATCAAGGTACGCAACCTCATGCCAAGCTTTATTGATACGCCGCTGCTTGATGTGACAACGGCTGGCACCAACCGTTCGGCGCGTGAAGGCGTCAAAAGCGCAGGGCTTGAATTTACCCCCGTTGAAGTGGTTGCGCAGGCCGCGTGGGATGCCGTCCACGGTAAGGCGCTGCATGTTCCGGTGGGGAAGACCGCCAAAAGCCTGGCCTTCATGGCGCGGTGGGCACCCGGAATGCTGCGCAAACGAATAAGGCGTGCGCCGGGATCGCGGATTTGAAGGCGCTTTGAAGACGCTGTGATTTTTTGCACGATTAACTAACAATGTCTCTATGCGGTTGGTAAATTACTTCTTAACCCTTGCATCATGAAAAGAGTCCTTGTCCTTACAAACGAAGCTGCGCGGCACCCATTCCGTCAGTATATGCCCCCGCCTGTGATTGCGCCGCCAACGCGTGAACCGCTGACTGATCGGGCGTTTTTCATGATCAGCTTTGTTTCGGGCTTCATCATCTTTTTCGGGATGATTGTTTAGGCGCATTGGAACGCAAATTCTTTTCAACGGTTTCTAAATTCTGTTAGGATAGTGCAGATAAGAGATTGGGAGCGGCATGAGCTGGTCTACGCAGCAAACCGAAAAGAGGTTCATCGGCCTGCCTACCGGGCGGATCGATGAAAAAAGCTGGGAGGCGTTGCTCGGCAATTTGATGCGTGCGATTGCCGATGCTGCGGCGGCGAAACTGGATTTTGCGCTCGATCTGAGCGGGGTTGATTATATGTCCTCACGCGGTCTGCGCGTTTTGACGCTGGCGCGGCGCGAAGCCGAAGCGCACAACATTGCGTTCACGCTCGCCAAGCCCAATGAGCGGATGCGTGAAATCCTGGCGATCAGCCGCTATGACAAAATTTTCAAGATTGAAGACTCGCTTGATTGATCAAGGAGGGAAATGACAATGCGCGTTCGTTTCTGGGGTACCCGTGGTTCATTGCCGGTCAGCCCTTCGGCGTCAGTCATCGCGACTAAAATCGCCAAGGCTTTGATCGCGGCGAATGGTCGCAGCTTTGTTGACGAATGCGCGGCGCGCGAATTTGCCCTAACCGAACTCGATTTCGCGGTTGGCCAAGGTTATGGCGGCGCATCAAGTTGCGTTGAAATTGCAGATAGCGAAAATGCGTTTTTCATCTGTGACATGGGATCGGGGCTGCGCGAATTCGGGCTTGACGCGGCAGTGCGCTGTGCGGCGGATCATCCGCGCCGGTACAATTTCTTCCTGTCGCATCTCCACTGGGATCATATCATGGGCTTCCCCTTCTTTCTGGGGAATTTTGACAGTGACGCAGTGATTACAATTTACAGCGGCCATGCTGATGCCGAACGTGCGCTGCGCCGCCAGCAGGAGGAAATCTCCTTCCCGGTGCCCTTCGATTATCTGCGTGCGCGCTTTGGTTTCGTGACGATGGAGCCGGGCAGTGCCTATGAAATTGACGGAATGACCGTCACCTGCATCCTTCAGCACCATTCGCACGACAGTTACGGTTTTCGCTTCTCCAACGGTCAAAGCGCAGTGGTTTATTCAACTGACAGCGAGCATCCAGCGGGTGACATGGCAAGCGAGCATCTGTTTGAAAGCTTTTTTGGCGGCGCTGATCTGGTCATTTGCGACACAATGTACTCGCTGGTTGAAAGCGTGACGATGAAGGAGGATTGGGGCCATTCGTCAAACCTTGTCGCGGTTGATTTGTGCCGTGCAGCGGGCGCAAAGCGGCTCGCGCTGTTCCATCATGAGCCGACCTACAGTGATGAGGATATTGCGCGGATGCACGGTGAAACCATCCGTTATGAGGAGATTAACCGCGAAGCCAGTCCACCCCTTGAGGTGATTTGCGCGTATGACGGGCTTGAACTTGCCCTCTAGGCCTTTGACGCGTTCGCGCTTGTGGTTGCCCGCGATTGCTGCGGCTCTGATCGCCAGTATGTTGCTTGGGTTGATCGGTTTTGATCGTTACAGCCGCCCGCTGTTTGACGTGTTGCAGCGCGCGGCACCGCGTTCGCTTGAAAAAACCGATGTCAGAATCGTCTGGATTGATGATGCCAGCATCAAGACGATCGGCCCGTGGCCATGGCCGCGTTACATCATGGCGCGGCTTACTGAAACATTGGTACAGAGCGAGCCCAAGGTAATTGGCTATGATATTATTTTCCCTGATCCAGACCGCAACACACCCGAAGCGTTTGCCAGCCTTTACCCCGAACTGCCCGACGGCACGGCTGCCACGATCCGAGCACTGCCCTCGATGGATAGCCTTTTCAGCCAAGTGCTTGGCAAGAGCCAAGTCGTGCTTGCCCGCGTCGGGCTTGATACTGAGATCAATGAAACCGAACAAAATCTTATCGTTGAAGCGCAATTTGGGACGCCGCTACCGCCGGGCATCAATAGCTGGGGCCGCGTTCTTGGCAATTTGCCCATTCTTGATGATGTCGCGCTCGGTCACGGCTTGATCAACGGCACCTTTGACCGTGATGGTGTTATCCGCCGTGTGCCATTGGTCGCAAAAGTGGGCGGCGCGGATATGACGGGCTTTGCCTTAGAAATGGCGCGGATCGCGCGCGGGGTTGAACGCATTGATCCTGTTGTTGGCATGGGCGGACTGAAGGCGCTTCGTTTTGACGGGAAAACGCTCCCGGTTGCGCGTGATGGCACCGCGCGGATACGCTTCGGCCAACTGCCCGAAAGGGCGATCATTTCAGCGGCGGATTTAATTACTGGCACTGTTTCATCAAAAATTGTTGCGGGCAAAATTGTGATCGTTGGCCTCAATGCGGCAGGGACATCCGATGTGGTTGGTTCGCCGATAGATCCGCAGACTTACGGGACAATGGTTCAGGCCAGCGCGGTTGATGCGATTTTGAATGATGCCCTGATTGCCAGACCCGGCTGGGCATGGAGCGTGGAATTGGCGATTGCCATGCTAATCATGGCTCTCGCGCTCGTGATTTCGCCGCGTCTGCGCGGGGTTCAAGTTGCCATAATCGCCGCGACGACAACAGTGGCTACGTTCGCACTCAGCGCGCTTGCTTTTTATCGTTACGGGGTGATGATTGATGCAACCGGGCCGATTGCGGTTGGTGCGGCGGCGTGCATAACAATGATGTTCACACTTTTTGCCAACGCTCGCCGGACACTTTTTGAAGAACGGCTGGTTTCAGCGCAAGCGACCGGCGAACTCAACGCCGCGCGCGATATCCAGCTTGGGATGCTGCCCGAACGCGGCGGATTGGAGGCGTTTGATACCCATGTCGATCTTGACGCACTGATCGAACCCGCGCGTTCAATCGGCGGCGATTTTTACGATGTCATCCGGCTTGATGAACACCGCGTCTGTTTCCTGATTGGTGATGTCACTGGCAAGGGCGTGCCGGCCGCGCTGTTTATGGCGCTCTCCAAAGCGCTGTCGAAATCAGTGCTGCTGCGTGAGGCTGATGATCTCGGCGCGGCGGTCACCCGGCTCAACAATGAAATAGCGCGCGACAACAGCGAGGATATGTTCGTCACGATGCTCTTCGGCGTGCTTGATACGCGCGACGGACGGCTTGACCTGTGCAATGCGGGGCATGAAAATCCTTACCGGATTGATACGCAGGGCATGGTTTCACTGATCGGCATTGACGGTGGCCCGCCGCTTTGTGTTGAACCGGGTTTCGCTTATGACGCCGAAATCGTCATGCTCAGTTACGGCGAAAGCATTGTGATCGTCAGCGACGGGATTACTGAGGCGCAAAGCCCCGAGGGTGATTTTTTCGGCCATGAGCGCTTGGCCGCCGTTCTCAATGACTGGCAGGCAAGCAGCGCGGTTTCAGGGGCAAGCAACGCGCTGCTCCGCGAAGTGCGCGCGTTTGAAAACGGGGCTGAGGCAACTGACGATCTAACGGTGCTGGTATTCCGCTATACAGGGCCGACTGCTATCGAACTGTGATTTTTTGGAAATCGCCACCTCAACCCGTTCGTCCTGAGCCTGTCGAAGGACTGTTTTTCTTCCCTCGGTGAGAAGAAGCAAAGGACAAGGCTTCGACAAGCTCAGCCCGAACGGGCTCTCTTATAAAAAGACCGGCTCTCGCTATTATCTGACCGTGATTTCGACCCGGCGGTTTTCGGCATTTTCAACTTCATCGCCGGTTTGGACACGCAGCTCGCGCTCGCCGCGACCCGCTGTCCGGGTGATGCCAACATCGACGCCTTTTTCAGCAAGCAAGACTTTGACCGTCTCGGCGCGCTTGGCTGAAACGCTGTCATTGAGCGGGCCGTCGCCAGTGGTATCAGTGTGGCCGACAATCTGAATGTCGGCGCCATCACGCGATTTGATTTCAGCAAGGACGGCGTCAATTACCGAAGGGTCGACCAGATCGGTTGAGCCTTGTTTGAAATACAGACGAAATAGCGCAGGCTTGCGCGGGATAGTTGTCAGTAAATCGCTGTATTTGGATGCGAGTTTTTCAGGCGTGACAGATTTTACTGCGACGCGCGCGCCCTTGACGCCTGATCGGCTATTGGCCTGATCAATCACGCGAATATCCTGTTCGCTGCCCGGATCGAGCACGACGACTGCGCCGGTTTCATTCTGCCCGCCCTGATCATCTTTTTCACCCGGAAGCAGCGAAACCCCTGTGCTCGCGGCACATCCCGCCAGAATCAGGAATGTCGCGGCGATCAGTAGGGGTTGGCGCATTATGATCCTTTGACGTCAACGACGAAGCGAGTGCCGCGCACACCGAGCAGCGCTGTCGGCGTGCGGACGCGCATTGCATCCTTATTTTTCTTGGCAATCTGCCCCGAAATAATCGCGAGCGAACCGCGATCAACCTGAGTTACAAATTTGCCGTCATGCGTTGTATCATCGAACAGAAATTCGTTGATCGTTACGCTGCTATTTGGCCCAGCGGCAAAGCGGCTGTTGTCATAAAAGGTCGCACCAATCCGACCATCCTTGCCGGTTCTCAATATGTCACCTTTCTGCAAGGCAAAACCCGGTTTGGCAGCAATTGTCTGCCCGCCGCGAATAATGTTAGCGATCCCGCTTGCCACTTTGACACGGCCAATATCACTTGTGGTTGCGGCAAATGCCTGAGTCGCAAGACCAGCCGACAAAAATAGGGCCAATATGCTATGTTTTTGCATAACCAATTCCTCTTTAACATTTACCGGAGTAAAGCTATTTCGCATGGTTGACAATAACCCGCGTTTAGCCGCTTCGGCCAATTTCTGTCTGGATTGGCAGACAGTTAGCCATGCCCTTGATCTGCTTGAGGGCTTTCTCGACGGACAGGCGGTTGATAATGATATCCGCGCACGGCTCGCGATTATCGTTGAAGAACTTGTCGCCAATATCGTTGA
>JAYUIX010000220.1:0-1383 GCA_043765635.1 Sphingomonadales bacterium | reverse complement strand
TTCACCTGCTCAAGAAAGCAGAAACTGCACAGGATGCAAATTCGCGCGCGCCGATCAAAACATGGTCGCGTCGCTCGACGATCCTGCCGCAATTCGTTGGCCTTGTGTTTAACGTTTACAATGGCCGCAAATTCGTTCCCGTTTCGGTGAACGAAGATATGGTTGGCATGAAGCTCGGTGAATTTGCGCCTACGCGTTATTTCCCCGGTCACGCCGCTGACAAGAAGGGCAAGCGCTGATGTCTAAATCTGCATCCCCTCGTCGGGTTGGCGATAAGGAAGCGCTTGCAGTTGCAACCACGATCCGTGGTTCGGCGCAAAAGCTTAATCTTGTGGCCGCGCTCATCCGTGGCCGTAAGGTGAGCGACGCGCTCAACATCTTGACCTTTTCAAAGCGCGGCATGGCGCTTGACGCAAAGAAGGTGTTGGCGTCGGCGATTGCCAATGCTGAAAACAACCACAATCTTGATGTTGATGCGCTGATCGTTGCCGAAGCAAGCGTTGGCAAATCAATCTCGATGAAGCGTTTCGCAACGCGGGCACGTGGTCGTTCGTCACAGATCGTCAAGCCGTTCAGTCGCCTCCGCGTTGTTGTGCGCGAAGTGCAAGAGGAAGCATAAGTCATGGGTCAAAAATCAAATCCAATTGGCTTGCGCCTTCAAATCAACCGCACTTGGGACAGCCGCTGGTATGCCGAGGGCCAGGATTATGGCCGTTTGCTGCTTGAGGATCTCAATATCCGCAAGTTCATCATGAAAACGCTGCCGCAAGCCGCAATCTCAAAGGTTGTGATTGAGCGCCCTGCCAAGCTTTGCCGCATTTCAATCTATGCCGCGCGCCCCGGTGTTATCATCGGCAAAAAGGGCGGCGACATTGAGAAGCTGCGCAAGACAATTGCCAAGATGACAACGAGTGACGTTTCGCTCAACATTGTTGAAATCCGCAAGCCAGAGGTTGATTCACGGCTCGTGGCGCAAGGCATTGCTGATCAGCTTGAGCGCCGTATTGCATTCCGTCGCGCGATGAAGCGTGCGGTGCAATCGGCACTTCGTCTTGGTGCAGAGGGTATTCGTATCACCTGCGCTGGGCGTTTGGGTGGCGCAGAAATCGCGCGTTCGGAATGGTACCGCGAAGGCCGCGTGCCGCTTCATACACTCCGCGCAAACGTCGATTATGCAGAAGCCGAAGCGCTTACAGCTTACGGAATCTGCGGGATCAAGGTTTGGATTTTCAAGGGTGAAATCTTGGGTCACGATCCAATGGCAACAGACCGGCTGATGATGGAAGCGCAAACTTCCGGCGTCCGTCCGCAGTCTGACCGTCGCTGATAGGGAATATTAGACATGTTGCAGCCAAAGCGCACAAAATTCCGCAAGGCCTTTAA
>JAYUIX010000219.1:0-12625 GCA_043765635.1 Sphingomonadales bacterium | reverse complement strand
TTGAACGTGCTGTCATCACTAAAACAGGCTCGCCCGTCTATGTCGATTATGCCCATACTGCCGATGCGCTTGAAGCCGCAGCCGAGGCGCTTCGTCCGCATACTAAGGGTCGGTTAATCCTTGTTTTTGGGGCAGGCGGAGACCGTGATAGGGGCAAGCGCGGCGAAATGGGCAAGGTCGCGGTGCGCGATGCTGATGTCGTAATTGTTACTGATGATAATCCGCGCACCGAAGATCCGGCGCTGATCCGCCGGGACATCCTTAAAGATGCGGTCGGCGCGCGCGAAATTGGTGGACGGCGCGATGCTATTGCGGCGGCGATTGCGATGGCAGGCGCTGATGATGTCGTCTTGCTTGCTGGTAAGGGCCACGAACAGGGGCAGATTGTCGGCGATCTGGTGCTGCCGTTCGACGATGTCAGCGTCGCGCGCGAGTGTGCGGCATGAGCGCGCTGTGGACAGCGTCTGATATCGCCGCCGCGACAGGCGGCACAGCATCGGGCAAATTCAATTGCTTTGGCGTGGCGTTTGACAGCCGCGAAGTTGGCGGCGGCGATCTTTTCATTGCGCTGACTGGCGAAAGCACTGACGGCCACAAGTTTATCGACGATGCTTTTGCACTGGGTGCCGCAGGCGCGCTGGTATCACAGCCTGTCGCTCAGCCGCATGTTCTAGTGAAGAATACGACTGTAGCGCTTGATGCGCTTGGCAAGGCAGCGCGCGCGCGAACGAATGCAAAAATCGCAGGCGTCACTGGCTCAGTCGGCAAAACCGGAACCAAGGAAGCGCTTGCCGCAGCACTTGCGCGCGCCAATCGCGGGCCGACGCACAAGTCAGTCAAAAGCTACAATAATCACACAGGCGTCCCGCTCAGCCTCGCCCGGATGCCCGCCGACACATTTTACGGCTTATTTGAAATGGGCATGAACCATGCGGGCGAACTTGCGACACTTACGCAACTTGTCCGCCCCCATGTCGCGCTCGTGACAGCGATTGCACCCGCGCATATTGAACATTTTGATAATATTGAGGGGATCGCCGACGCCAAGGGTGAGATTTTTCAAGGGCTTGAACCCGGTGGTACGGCGGTGATCCCATTTGACAGCCCATACCGTGATCGCCTGATCGGCCATGCCAAGCCCTATGCTGCTAATATCCTGACCTTCGGGCGCGGCGAGGGCGCGGATGTTCGCGTGGTCGATGAAGTGCCTACGCGTGACGGGACAATGCTCAATATTGTCCTGCCCGGCGCTGATTTGAGTTTTACCCTGTCGCAACCCGGCGAGCATTGGGTGTCAAACAGTCTTGCCGTGCTGGCCGCAGTCAAGGCGCTTGGTGGTGATCTTGCCGCTGCTGGTCTTGCGCTTTCCGATATGGCGGGAATTGCGGGGCGCGGCGCGCAGTACAAAATCAAGCTTGCAGAGGGCGAAGTGCTGCTGATTGACGAAAGTTATAACGCTAACCCAACATCAATGACGGCGACGCTTGCGGTACTCGGCGCTACCCCAGCCACGCGGCGGATTGCCGTGCTCGGCGCGATGCGCGAACTTGGCAGCGAAAGCGAAGCGCTCCATGCCGGGCTTGCGGATGCGGTTCTGGCGGCGAACGTTGATTATGCACTGCTGGTCGGTAGCGGGATTGAGCCGCTCGCAAAAGCGCTTGAGGGTAAGCTGAATTTCGCGCATTGGGCCACCGCAGACGCAGCGCGCGGGTCTTTGCAAAAAATACTCGCGCCCGGCGACGTCATTCTCATCAAAGGATCGAATGCGATCGGCCTTGGCCAGATCGTTACGGCGCTTACGGGGTTGCAGACCTGATGCTTTATTTCCTTGCGGATCAATTGGGTTTCCCCGGCGGTCTCAATCTTATCCGTTACCTATCATTTCGCACCGGCGGCGCAGTCGCGACCGCGCTGATCATTGGTCTGCTGATTGGCCCTAAATTTATTGGCTGGCTCCGCGTTCGCCAAGGCAAAGGTCAGCCGATTCGTGATGATGGCCCGAAGACGCACCTTGCCAAGGTTGGCACGCCGACAATGGGCGGGCTGATGATTTTAACCTCAATCGGCGTCGCAATGCTGCTCTGGATGGATTTGACCAATGATTATGTCTGGGCCTGCCTGTTTGTGATGGGCGGCTTTGGCCTTGTCGGGTTCATGGATGATTATGACAAGGTCAAGAAACGCAGCCACAAAGGCGTTTCGGGCCGGGTGCGGCTGATGTTTGAATTTTTGATCGCCGGGCTTGCGGTCTACATGATCAGCCGGACAGCAGGCACTGAACTTTATCTGCCGCTCTATAATGGGCCGGTGGGTGATTTTGGCTGGCTTTACATCATCTTTGCGGCAACCGTCGTGGTGGCCTTCGGCAATGCGGTGAACCTGACTGACGGGCTTGACGGACTTGCGACGATGCCAGTGATCATTGCCTGCCTGGCGTTCATGCTGATCGCGTATCTGGTCGGCAACGTGAAATATGCGGGCTATCTCGGCATTCCCTATGTGGCGGGTGCGGGCGATTTGACGATCCTATGCGGCGCGATTGTTGGCGCGGGCCTCGCCTTCCTGTGGTTCAATGCGCCGCCGGCAGCGGTGTTCATGGGTGATACGGGCAGCCTCGCGCTTGGCGGTGTTCTCGGCACGATGGCGGTGACGGCGAAGCATGAATTTGTCCTTGCGATCATCGGAGGGCTGTTCGTGGTTGAGGCTCTGTCGGTAATCATTCAGGTGTTTTGGTTCAAACGCACGGGGCGGCGCGTGTTCCGCATGGCGCCGATCCACCATCATTTCGAACAGCTTGGCTGGGCTGAGTCGACCGTTGTGATCCGTTTCTGGATCGTGGCGTTCGTTCTCGCACTTGCGGGCCTTTCGACGTTGAAGCTGCGGTGATTACGAGCCCCGCCTTTTGCGGCAAACGCTACGCCGTGCTTGGGCTGGCGCGTTCTGGGCTGGCGACGGTCGAGGCGCTGGTGGCGAGCGGGGCTGAGGTCGTTGCGTGGGACAGCAATGCGGATGCGCGGGCGAAACTTCTCCCTCTCCCCATTTATGGGGAGAGGGCCGGGGAGAGGGGGAGTCTGATCACTAAGAATACGGCGCCTGTTGAAGGCGACGGCCCCCTCTCCCAACCCTCTCCCCATAAATGGGGAGAGGGCTTTATTACGCTCGCCGATCCTCTCACGATTAATCTCACTGGATTTGACGGCGTTGTCGTTTCGCCGGGAGTGCCCATCAATCGCCATCCGATTGCCGAACATGCGCGCGCGGCGAATGTACCGCTGATCGGTGATATCGAACTGTTCGCTCAAGCCCGCGCAAGCCTACCACCGCACAAGGTGATCGGGATTACGGGCACCAACGGCAAATCGACGACGACCGCGCTGATTCACCATATCCTCCAGACGGCGGGCATCCCGAGCCTGATGGGCGGCAATATCGGCTTGCCAATCCTCGGCCGCGATCCGCTTCCAGAGGGCGGCGTTTATGTGCTTGAGCTGTCGAGTTATCAGATTGATCTGACGCATAGCCTAGACTGCGATATCGCGGTGCTGCTCAATATCACGCCCGATCATTTGGACCGTTATGATGGGTTTGCCGATTATGCGGCGAGCAAGGAACGTCTGTTCACGCTTCAGCATGTTGATAAGCTGGCAGTGATTGCCACCGAAGATGATCGCACGCGAATGATTGCCAGCCGGATCAACCACCGCTTGATGCGGGTCGCGTCAACCTCAGTCACCGATCAATCGCGCTGGCCTTCGCTGCAAGGGCCGCACAATGCGCAGAATGTTGCGGTGGCGATTGCGGTTGCGCAGGCGCTTGGGATTGATACCGATGCCATTGAGCGCGGCCTCGCGACCTATTCCGGTCTCCCTCATCGGATGGAGCGTATTCGTGAGCGTGATGGCGTTCTGTTCGTCAATGACAGCAAGGCAACCAATGCGACCTCAACCGCGCCTGCACTCGCTGCCTATCCTGCGATCCACTGGATCCTTGGTGGACAGGCCAAGACGGATGAGCTTGATGCCTGCGTACCGCACTATAGCCATGTCCGCGCGGCCTACACGATTGGTGAGGCTGGGCCGATGTTTGCGAAGCTGCTCGCCTCCCATATGCCAGTGTCAGAATGTGGGATGCTTGATGTCGCGGTGAATAAAGCAGCGGCTGCGGCAAAGTCCGGCGAGACGGTACTGCTCTCACCTGCTTGTGCGTCATTCGATCAGTTCACTGATTATGAAGCGCGCGGGGCCGCGTTCCGCGCCGCTGTGGAGGCTTTGTCATGACAACCACCGCCACTGTTCCCCGCGCGAAAGGCCGCTCCGTCACCCGGCTTGGCCGCGCAGACCGTTCAGCGCTTGGGCTGTGGTTTTGGGAGATTGACCGGGTACTGCTGTTGCTTGTCACGATCCTGATTTCGATCGGTCTCATCGCGGTGGCCGCTGCTGCGCCTGCTGCGGCACAGCGCTATTCGGGCGGCGATGTTATCGTGTCACCGCTTGCTTATTTCTGGAAGCAGCTGTTTTGGGTCGCGCTTGGTCTGCCCGTGATGATCGGTGTGTCAATGCTGCCAACGCAGGTCGCGCGTCGTTTGGCGCTTGCTGGGGCGGCGTTTTTCAGCGTGATGCTCGCGCTGGTTCCGCTGATTGGGTTTGAGAAAAACGGCGCGATGCGCTGGATCGGCGTTGGCATTGGCCAGTTTCAGCCGTCCGAATTTTTGAAGCCTTTGTTTGTGGTCGCGGTCGCGTGGATACTCTCGCTGAAGGCGCAGGATCGCGCGCTGCCCGTCATGTCGATTACGGGGGGGCTGACAGCGGTGATCGCGGTGCTGCTGATGATGCAGCCCGATTTTGGTCAGACGATCATTTACGGCACGGTATGGATGGCGATGCTGATGATCGCTGGAATGCCGATGCGCGTTATCGGCTTCCTTGCGGGCGGCGGTTCGGTTGGCATTGTTGCGGCCTATTTCCTTTACCCGGTCGCGACGTCGCGGATTAACAATTTCCTTTTCTCAAGCGGCGATACTTATCAGGTGGATCAGGCACATGCGACGATTACGGCGGGTGGGCTGTTCGGCACTGGCCCCGGCGGCGGCGAGCGTAAATTCCACCTGCCCGAGGCGCATACTGACTATATCTTTTCAGTGATTGGTGAGGAGTTCGGGCTGATTGCGTGCATTCTGGTGGCCTCGCTGTTTGTTGCGATTACCGTGCGGGTGTTTGTCAAACTGCTTGATGAGGAAGATCCCTTCCTCGTTCTTGCCTCGGCTGGACTGGTCAGCCAATTCACTATTCAGGCGTTCATCAACATCGCGGTCAATATCGGCATTGCGCCGTCAAAGGGCATGACTCTGCCGTTCATCAGTTACGGCGGATCATCAATGATTGCGCTTTCGATTGGCTTTGGCTTGCTGCTCGCCTTCACGCGGCGTAACCCGTATCTCACAAGATCACCCTATGTTGTAAAGTGGAGCGGGCGATGAGCATTACGCGTCATTTCGTTCTTGCCGCTGGTGGAACCGGTGGACACATGATGCCAGCGCACGCGCTTGCGGCCGAACTGATCGCGCGCGGGCATCAAGTGGCGCTGATCACGGATGAGCGCGGCGCGAAAATTCCGGGGCTGTTTGACGGCGTTCAAACGCATGTTCTGCCCGCTGGCCGGATCACCAAAAACCCGATGAGTTGGCCCGGCGGTGCGCGCGCGATCCTCAAAGGACGGCGGATGGCGCTGCGGCTGTTTGATGCGTTTCAACCCTCAGCCGTGATTGGCTTTGGCGGATATCCTGCTTATCCAGCACTTATCGCGGCGCGCTCTGCAAAAATTCCAACAGCAGTGCATGAACAAAATGCCGTGCTTGGCCGCGTCAACCGGATGGTCGCCAATACGGTGACGGCGATTGCGACATCCTATCCCGATGTGGCGCGGATTACGGAGAAAAACCTTAAGAAGGTGACGCTCGTCGGCAATCCAGTGCGTGATGAAATCCTTGAACTGCGCGATCAGCCTTACCCGGCAATTGACGGTGAGGCGGTGTTCAGCATTCTTGTTGTCGGTGGCAGCCAGGGGGCGACGGTGCTGTCCGATGTTGTGCCCGACGGTCTGGCGATGCTGCCGCCTGCACTGACCCGGCGGCTGCAAGTGACGCAGCAATGCCGGATTGAAGATATTGACGCGGTGCGCGCGCGTTATGCCGGTCTTGGCATTCCGGCTGATCTTGCGACATATATGACTGACATGCCCAAAAAGCTTGCGTGGGCGCATCTGGTGATTGCGCGGGCGGGTGCCTCTACAATAGCTGAATTGACCGCGGCTGGCCGTCCGGCGATACTCGTGCCACTGCCATCGGCAACTGATGACCATCAAAGCGCCAATGTCCGCGAAATGGTGGCGGCAGGCGGCGCGCGTGCGATCCCGCAAAGCCGGTTCACCCCCGTTGAGCTCGCCAAGCAAATGCAAAAGCTTGGGCTTGAACCTGTCGGGCTGACCAACGCGGCCAAGGCGGCGCGTGGCTGTGGTCGCCCGCACGCGACGCGCGATCTGGCCAATTTGCTTGAAAGCCTTGGGCGTCCACCTGTCGTTGACGGTTTAAAGGCCGAAAACTGGGGCGGCGGCGCGCTTGCCGGGGCAGGCGCGTGAGGGGCGTTGCAACTGATATTGGCACGATCCACTTCATCGGCATTGGCGGCATCGGCATGTCGGGCATTGCCGAGGTGATGCACAATCTGGGCTACAAGGTGCAAGGCTCCGACATGGCCGAGGGCTATGTGATCGAGGGACTGCGCAAACGCGGGATCGACGTGATGATCGGCCACGACGCGGCGAACCTTGGTGATGCCGCCGTCGTAGTCACCTCAACCGCTGTAAGTCGCAAAACCAACCCTGAGGTTGAGGCCGCCTACGAACGGCGTATTCCCGTCGTCCGCCGCGCCGAAATGCTTGCTGAACTCATGCGGCTCAAATCAACTGTCGCGGTTGCGGGAACGCACGGCAAAACGACCACAACTTCGCTTGTTGCCGCGATGCTTGATAGCGGCGGGATTGACGCGACGGTGATCAACGGGGGGATCATCAACAGTTACGGATCAAATGCCCGGCTCGGCACATCCGAATGGATGGTGGTTGAGGCTGATGAAAGCGACGGCTCGTTTCTGCGACTCGATGGCACCATCGCGGTCGTCACCAATATTGATCCAGAACATCTTGATCATTATGGCAGTTTCGACGCGGCCAAGGATGCTTACGTCGAATTCATTGAAAATGTGCCCTTCTATGGCGCTGCGATCCTCTGCCTTGATCATCCCGAAGTTCAGGCGATCCTGCCGCGTATTCGTGACCGTAAGGTCGTCACTTACGGTTTCAGCGCGCAAGCCGATGTGCGCGGCGACAATGTAACGCCGGTTCCGGGAGGCAATCGCTTTGACGTGTCAGTGCGCGCGCGCGACGGATCAATGCGCGTGATCGAAGATGTCTGGCTGCCAATGCCGGGGCGGCACAATGTCCAGAACGCGCTCGCCGCAATTGCGGTTGCGCTTGAAATGAACGTTGATGATGCGCGGATTGCCAAGGGTTTTGCGGGCTTTGGCGGGGTCAAGCGGCGCTTCACCAAGGTTGGCGAAGTAGACGGCGTAACGATCATCGACGATTACGGCCATCACCCAGTTGAAATCCGCGCCGTGCTTGCCGCCGCGCGTGAGGGCATCAAGGGCCGGGTCATCGCGGTTTGCCAGCCGCACCGCTATTCACGGCTGGGCGGGTTGATGGATGAGTTCGCACTCGCGTTCAACGATGCTGATATCGTCTACATCGCTCCGGTTTATGCCGCGGGCGAAGCCCCTGTTGAGGGCGTGAGTGCCGAAGCCCTGGTTGGCAAGATCAAGCGGCGCGGGCACCGCGCGGTGAGCGAAATTGGCGGCGCTGCTGATTTGGCGACAATGCTTGCAGACGTTATTCAGCCAGGCGATATAGTCGTTTGCCTTGGTGCGGGTGATATCACTAAGTGGGCGGCTGGCCTTGCGGACGCGATATTGGGGGTGCGGGGATGAGCGCACTTCTCGATATGCCAAGAGTGGCAGGCAAACTCACCCCCAATGCACCCCTTGCTCCGCTTGTCTGGTTCAAATCGGGCGGCAATGCACAGTGGTTGTTTGAACCTAGAGACGTCCAAGACCTTCAGTCATTCCTGCGCGATCTTGATCCCGCAGTCCCGGTCTGGCCGCTTGGTCTTGGATCAAATCTGATCGTGCGTGACGGCGGGATGCCGGGCGTAACCGTGCGGCTTGGCAAAGCATTTGGCAAGGTGTCGGTTGATGCAATGACGCTCATATGCGGCGGAGGTGCTTCGGGAATTTCGGTATCAAGTGCCGCGCGTGACGGCGGCGTTGCAGGCCTTGAATTCTTGCGCGGAATACCCGGCACCGTTGGCGGTTTTGTCAAGATGAACGGCGGCGCTTACGGTCGCGAAGTGAACGATATCTTCGTTAGCGCTGAAGTCATCCTCCGCTCCGGCGAAGCGCGGACTTTGCTGCCGCGTGACATGGGCTACTCATATCGTCACTCGGTGCTGCCACGCGAGGCGATTGTTGTCGCGGCGACTTTTGTTGGCACATCCGGCGATCCTGCGGTGATCGGCGCTGAGATGGATCGTATCGCAATTGAACGAGAAGCATCGCAGCCTCTGCGGTCAAAAACGGGCGGATCAACCTTCAAAAATCCTGACGGCCATAAGGCATGGGCATTGGTTGACGCGGCGGGCTGCCGCGGGCTGAAGATTGGGGCTGCGCAGGTTTCTGAGAAACATTGCAATTTCCTCCTCAACCTTGGCGGCGCAACAAGCACTGACATCGAGGCGCTTGGCGAGGAAGTGCGCCGCCGCGTCCTCGCGCATTCGGGCGTGACGCTTGAATGGGAAATTCAGCGGGTGGGTGTAAAATGAGGCAGATCATAAACAGCACCGTTCGCACTGAGCCTGTCGAAGTGCTCCCTTTCTTGTCGTTGGTAAAGAAGGGAAGGCTTCGACAAGCTCAGCCCGAACGGAGTCTTGCGTGACTGATCACCCAATCCATGTTGCAGTCCTTATGGGCGGTTGGTCTGCCGAGCGTGAGGTCTCGTTGATGAGCGGGCAGGGCGTGGCCGATGCGCTTGCACGTAAGTGTTACCGTGTAACGCGGATTGATATGGGGCATGATGTCGCGGCTAAACTTGCCGAAGCCAAGCCCGATGTCGTGTTCAATGCGCTCCACGGCACGCCGGGGGAGGATGGCTCAGTGCAGGGCATGATGGATTTGATGGGGCTGAAATACACGCATTCGGGGCTTGCGACCTCTGTGATCGCGATTGACAAACAACTTACCAAATCGGCGCTCATCCCGTTCGGCATTCCGATGCCGGGCGGGCACATTGTCGAAAGCAAGACGCTGTTTGAACGCGACCCGCTGCCACGACCTTATGTGCTCAAACCTGCCAATGAAGGTTCCTCGGTTGGCGTTGCGATTGTGACTGACGAGGGCAATTACGGCAACCCGATTGGCCGTGATGTGCCGGGGCCGTGGCAGGAATTTGATAAATTGCTCGCCGAGCCGTTCATTCGCGGCAAGGAATTGACTGTCGCGGTGCTTGGTGACCGTGCGCTTGCGGTGACCGAGCTTCAGACGAGCACTGGCTTTTATGATTATGAGGCAAAATATACTGAAGGCAAAACGATCCACATTTGCCCAGCGGTAATGGAACCCGAAGTCTATCAGGCGATGCTGGCTTATGCTTTGAAGGCGCACCGCCTGCTTGGCTGCAAAGGCGCGTCTCGCTCTGATTTTCGCTGGGACGACAGCCAAGGCCTTGCCGGGATTTACCTGCTTGAGGTCAACACCCAGCCGGGGATGACACCGCTCAGCCTGGTGCCCGAACAAGCAAGCTATGTCGGCATTTCATACGAAGATCTAGTCGATCAACTGGTGAAGGAAGCACTGCAATGAGTGGTTCGATAATCAAACGCGGAGCTTCCCCGCGCAAACGCCCGGCAATCAAGGGCAAGGCGCGCAAGCCAGCGGCCAGACAAGTTTCGACTTGGGAAAAAATCATGCGCGTGATGCCGTTTGATCAACGCTTGGTTGACCGTTTTGTTACGGGCGCGATGATCATTGCCTTTGGCGGGGTTGCGATTGCAGGCGCGACGCTTGCGGGTGTGCCGCAATATATCGGCACTGAAACCGCCATGGCGATTGGCCGCGCAGGCTTTGAGGTCAAGCGCGTTGAAGTCACCGGGATTGACCGGATGGAACGGCTGACGGTTTATGCGATCGCGCTTGACCAGCACAGCATGGCGATGCCGCTGGTTGACCTTGACAAGGTGCGCGATCAATTGCTCAACTATGGTGGCTGGATACAGGATGCGCGCGTTTCGCGGCGTTTGCCCGATACGCTGGTGGTTGATATTGTCGAGCGCAAGCCCGCCGCGATCTGGCAGCACAATCAAAAGCTCTCCTTGATTGATAAAGAAGGCGTCATCCTTGAACCGGTAAAGCCTGATCAGCCCGCGCCCGAACTGCCGCTGCTGATTGGCAAGGACGCCAATCTTGAGGCGGTGCGCCTGGGCCGGTTGATGGATCAGGCACCCGCACTCAAGCCAATGCTTGCCTCGGCAAGCTGGATTGGCAACCGGCGGTGGGATTTGCAGTTTCAGTCAGGCGAAGTGCTCGCACTGCCCGAAGGTGATGACCCTGCGGCCAAAGCGCTGCTCCGCTTTGCCCGGATTGACGGCGTTCGCCGCTTGCTCGGGCGTAACTTTGTGCGCTTTGACATGCGCGATCCGACCAAGTTCGTTGCGCGGATCAAGCGTGAGCAACAGACGATAGACATGCCAGTGCCAACTGCAACACCCGTGACCGCAGAAACGCCAAAAGCCGAAGAGGGGAACTCGACCAATGGCCCAGCCTAAGAATGACCGACTGATTACAGCGCTTGATATCGGAAGCTGGAAGGTTTCGGCGCTGATTGCCGAGCGCACGCCGGGGGGTGATATTCAAGTGCTTGGCACTGGCCAGCGCGAAAGTCGCGGGGTCAAACGCGGTTATGTCGCGGATATGGCAGCAACCGAGGCGGCCATCCGTGAAGCAGTCGAACAGGCCGAACGCATTGCGGGCACCAATATCGAGGATGTCTGGGTCAGCTTTTCGGGCGGCAGTCTGGTCAGCGATATTGCAAGTGTCGAGGTTGAGCTAGGCGGCAACCGGATCGAGCAGGAAGATATTGATGAACTGTTAGCAGCAGGGCGCAGCACGCTTGATCCCGACGGGCGGATGATCCTTCATGCCCAGCCAACGCTGTACACGCTTGACGGGCTGACAGGGGTGAAAAAGCCGCTTGGGCTTCATGCTGATACGCTCGGCGTTGATATTCATGTGGTCGCAGCCGATGGTTCTCCGGTGCGCAATCTCGATTTGTGCGTGCGCAGTGCGCATCTTGAGGTCAAATCGATCATTGCCTCGCCGGTGGCCACGGGCATGGCCTGTCTCTCAGATGAAGAACGTGAACTAGGCGTGGCACTTGTCGAGCTTGGTGCAGGCGTAACCAATGTCTCGCTTTTTGCTGGCGGGATGCTCGTCGGGCTGACGTCGATCCCGTTCGGTGCGGCTGACATTACCGATGACATTGCAAGCGCATTTGGCACGCGGCGGCATCAGGCCGAGCGGATGAAATGCTTTTACGGTTCGGCCACGGCCAGTCCGCGTGACAATCATGACATGATTGAGGTCGCGCCGCTTTCTGCCGAGGATGATGCGACTGAAGCAACGCGGATCACACGCGCACAGTTGATCGCGGTCGTCCGGCAGCGATTGGAACATCTGACGGGTGAAATTTCAAAGGCACTCAAGGCGCTTGGTTTTGCCGGGCCGATTGGGCGTCAGGTTGTGCTGACCGGGGGCGGGGCGGAGCTTAAGGGCATCGCTGATTACATGCAGGGCGCGCTGGGCAGGGCGGTGCGGATTGGCCGACCGCGCGGTTTGATTGGCCTTCCCGAGGCCCATAGTGGATCAGGTTTTGCTACGCTTGCGGGGCTTATCCATTATGCCGCGTCTGACCCGATTGATCTGCGCGCAATCCTGCCAGCGCCTGCGCCAATCATCCCGGTTTTTGGCGGCGGCGTGATAAAGCGGTTGATGACCGCGTTTCAATCAGGCTACTAGGGTCAGGATCTATTAAATGCACGTTCGTGACGATGTCAGATTTGGTTCGTGGATAGGCGCGAGTGCGGCAGATAGCGGGGCTATCTGCCAATCGAGTAACGACGCCACGGGCCAAATATGGCATCGCCCTGCGGGTGGGGTGTTCTCGGGCGATCTGCTTCGTCAAGCAAGACGAAGACGTAGCCCCGCTACGCCTTCGCTTGGTTTCCTCGCATCTCATCCCGATAACACCCCATCACGAACGTGCATTTAATAGGTCCTGACCCTAAGGTTACTCACGTCACCCCGCCGCCCGCTCCTGATTGAGCCTAAACAGCCGCGCGAGGATTTCATCTTCGGTCATTGCGCCTGCGCGCCAATCATCGCCCCAGCCGTAAGCATCGGCGACCGCGAGATCGAGCGCCTTATGCGCATTATCGAGCCACGCGGGGCGGGCGTTGTAGAGATTG
>JAYUIX010000218.1:0-12695 GCA_043765635.1 Sphingomonadales bacterium | reverse complement strand
GTCATTGTTCATCTCCTTCATATAGAACGAAGAACGAACATATTCCGAGTCGAAACAAATAGGACAGCGTTTTCTGCACTAAAAATCCCTCTCCCCCTGCGGGAGAGGGAGGGAGCCACGAAGTGGCGGAAGGGTGAGGGGGCGCAGAGCGATGCGCAAGCGAGCGTAGAGTCCCAAATGCTACGGCTGAAATTGCCCTCAAGGGCTTCGAGTCCTTGTCGCGCAAACCCCTCACCCGGCGCTGCGCGCCACCCTCTCCCGCAAGGGGAGAGGGGAAGGGGGTTAAGCCGCAACGCGTTCGCGTTCCTTCAGTTCTTGATTGAGCATTTCAGCGAGCAGGAATGCCATCTCAAGCGATTGTCCCGCATTCAATCTCGGGTCACAGTGCGTGTGGTAGCGATCACCAAGGCTGAGCTCAGTCACGTCAACTGCGCCGCCGGTGCATTCTGTGACATTCTGTCCAGTCATTTCGATATGGACGCCGCCCGCAAACGTGCCTTCCGTGCGGTGTACCGCAAAGAAACCGCGCACCTCGGCAAGGATTCGATCAAACGGGCGCGTCTTGTAGCCATTGCTCGCCTTGATGACGTTGCCGTGCATCGGATCGCAACTCCACACAACGGGATGGCCGCTGGCTTTGACCGCGCGGATCAGCGGCGGCAGGCTTGCCTCAATCTTGTCATGGCCGTAACGCGTGATCAGCGTCATCCGCCCGGCCACGCGCGCAGGGTTCAGCGTGTCGAGCATCCGGATCAGCGCGTCATTTTCAAGGCTTGGCCCGCATTTGATGCCAATCGGATTGCCGATGCCGCGCAGATATTCAACATGCGCACTGCCTTCAAACCGCGTGCGATCACCGATCCAGAGCATATGCGCCGAAGTGTCATACCATCCGCCAGTGAGGCTGTCCTGCCGAGTCAGCGCTTGCTCATATGGGAGCAACAGCGCCTCATGACTGGTGTAGAAGATTGTGCCTTTAAGCTGCGGCACGGTATCAGGGTTAATCCCGCACGCTGCCATGAATTCAAGCGCTTCGCCGATCCGGTCAGCCACGTCGCGGAATTTTTTCGTCCACGGGCTGCGGCCCATGAAATCATGCGTCCAGGCATGAACCTGATGGAGGTTGGCATAGCCGCCGTTTGAGAAGGCGCGGAGCAGATTGAGCGTTGCCGCCGACTGGTTATAGGCCTTGATCATCCGCTCAGGATCGGGCTCGCGCGCGGCGGCTTCAAACGCAATATCATTAATGATGTCGCCCCGGTAAGACGGCAAAACGGTGTCGCCAATCGTCTCGGTCGGCCCCGAGCGCGGCTTGGCAAATTGCCCCGCCATTCGGCCAAGCTTTACCGTCGGTAGCTTTGACGCAAAGGTCAGCACCACCGCCATTTGCAGGATAACCCGGAAGGTGTCGCGGATATTGTTGGGGTGAAATTCGGCAAAGCTTTCAGCACAGTCACCGCCTTGAAGGAGGAATGCCTTGCCTTCGGCAACGCGCGCAAGGTCAGCCGTCAGGTCGCGCGCTTCACCAGCGAAAACGAGCGGTGGGTAATTGCCAAGTGTCGCCGTGGCGCGGGCAAGCGCGTCGATATCGCGGTATTCGGGCATTTGCTGGGCGTCGTGCGCGCGCCAGCTATCGGGGTTCCAGTTGCTTATCATTGCGCTCCCTTGGCCAAACGCACACAAAAACGCAAGAAAAGAGGTCAGGCAAAATGCGTGATAATATCGAGAATGCGTTTGGCGGCTTGACCGTCACCATAGGGCAGGCACGGATTGCTCATCCGGCGATGATGCGCATCATCATCAAGCAGGCGGTGCGCCTCATCAATTATTTTGGTGGGCGATGCCCCGGTGAGGACGCAATTGCCGTTAAGCACGACTTCGGGTCGTTCGGTTTCATCGCGCATCAGAATCATCGGAATACCAAGTGCCGCACATTCCTCCTGAAGCCCGCCGCTGTCTGAAATTACCATCCGCGACGCGCGAACCGCAGCGATCATATCAGGATAATCGAGCGGCGCGATCAAGTGAATGCGCGGCACATCGCCAAGTTGTGACTGGATCGTCAGCCGCACTTGGTTGTTGGAATGAAGCGGAACAGTGATCGACACATTCTCGCGTTCAGCCAGCGTGCGGAGTGATTTGCAAATGCCCTGAAGCGGCATACCGAAATTTTCTCGGCGGTGACAAGTGACAGTGATGTGGCAAATCCCGCCTGGCCGACTCGTTGGCGGTCGCGCAGTCATCATCAGTGCATCAATGCCAGGGTTGCCAGTCAAAAAAGCAGTGCCGGGCACGCGCTCCGCCCCAAGATTTTCCATTGCCTTGAGACTTGGCGCAAAATGGAACATGGCAATCCTGGCAATGGCGACGCGGTTATGCTCTTCAGGCCAAGGCCGCCCGGTAACATGCGTGCGCAACCCGGCCTCGACATGGCCAACGCTTATGCCTTTGTCATGCGCGGCAAGTGCGGCGGCATAGGCGCTGTTCGTATCACCCTGCACCAGCACCAGATCGGGACGGTTAAGCGCAAACATTTGTACCAGCGCTGTGCGCATCGCATCAATGTGATGCGCAAGATCGCCGCCACCATTTTGAATCCCGAGATAGTGATCAACGACGACATCAAATCCGTCAATCGCCTGATCAAACAGTGCGTCTTGCTGCCCCGTGGCGACAAGTTGATGCACGATGCCCGCGCGTGACTTGGCTGCAATCACAACGGGAGCCATCTTGATCGCTTCGGGCCGCGTGCCGACAACAGTGCAAATATTCAGCGTCTGCCCTCTCATTACAATGTGCGCGGCACATCCAGCTTTTGAGCCTAGGCAGCACCATGAGCAATGGCCCAGAGCATGACTGGCGCAAAGATACTGTATATTTGCGACGAAGCGTTGTTAATCTTACCGATTTGTGCCGGGACGATGGGTCTACCCCCGTATGCCTAATTCAGCCGCCGCCTCATTGATTCGCTTGAGCGCGGCGGCATCGCTCGCATAGGCCGCGCGCGCGTTTTTAAGCACCGTTGCTGATTTTGATTCCTCGCCAAGCTGAACCCGGCTGCGCATCAGCATGATCCAGCCGCTTTCATTTTTGGGGTTGGCCTTGAGCTTGGCCTCCAGTCCGTCAACCATGCCTGCAATCATTGCCTCTTGCTGGCCCGAGGGAAGCTGTGCGCCCGCCTGCATTTGTTCGCGCGTGGGGCCGGGGATGCCAGCGGTGGCGACAGCCGCACCGCCAGTTGCAGGCGCGGGACGGATCGCGGCAAGGCGGCTGGCGACCTCAATCTTTTCCTTGGCACCGACATCGGCGATCAGGCGGCGAACGTCGGCCTCCCACGGCGCGCCTGCGGGGGTATCCGCAAGCAGGGCGAACCACGCATCAATCGCACCTTTGTGATCGCCCGCAATATCCTGCGCCACCGCGGTGAAATAGCGCGCGCGCGGATCTTTGGGGTCAAGCGCAATCGCCTTGTCAAAGGCTGTCTTGGCATCAACGGGCACATCACCCGGCCCGGCCAGCACCCGCGCCTCGCCAAGCGATGACCAGTAATCGGCCTTTTTGGGATCAATCTGCGTTGCACGGGCGTAGGCTTGCGCGGCTTCGGCAAATTTTTGCGTTTGCATAAATGCCCAACCAAGCATCTGCCAGCCCTGCGCGTCGTTCGGATTATCCTTGAGCTTGGCCTCAAGCTGGGCAATCGCGGCGTTGGCATCGCCTGCTGGTATTTGCGCTGCGGTGGCGGCAGGCGTGTCTTCGCCGTTACTGCGTAGTGACACACCAATTGCAATCACCGCGACAAGTGCCGCTGCAATTAGAGCGATCCGTGCAAAGGGTATGGAGCGCGGTGATTCGCTTCGATTGACTATATCTGATTCGGGCGTAATTTGCGATGTCACTGCTAATCCTCGATAAAAATGGTGATTTTCTATAGCACTAAGCAACCAAGCTGATAAGATGTGTGATCGTTCGCATTGGAAACAATGTTTACGGGGCGTATTCGATTAATCATGTTTTAAGCGGATAATGGGGGTTTTGCTTTGTCGGAATTGTACCGGATTGCCATTGTTGGTTCCGGCCCTGCTGGATTGAGCGCGGCTTCACGAGCAGCGAAGCTTGGCCTTTCGCATGTCTTGCTCGAAAAGACTGACCATCTGTCTGATACGATTTATAAGTATCAAAAGGGCAAGCATGTGATGGCAACGCCGAGCCAGCTCAAGCTGCGTGCAGACATTGATTTTGCTGCTGGCAAGCGCGAAACTGTTCTCGAAACATGGGAAATGCAAACCGGAGGGCACAAGGTCAACACGCTAAAAAATGCCGAAGTGAAAGAAATGGCCGGCGCAAAGGGTGATTTCACACTCACGTTGATTAACGGACAGACTGTGCGTGCGGAGAACATCATTCTGGCGATCGGCACACAGGGCAACCCCAACCGAATGAGCTGCACCGGCGGAGATTTGCCCCACATCCAATATTCGCTGGATGATCCCGGCGAATATATTGATGAACATATTACTGTCATTGGTGCTGGCGACGCGGGGATTGAAAACGCGCTTGGTCTGATCGCCGATGCCGAACAACGCAACGTCGTTACCATCGTTAACCGCAGTGAAGAGTTTGCCACCGCGAAGGACGCCAATGTCCAGGCGCTTATCCAAGCGCGTGACGCAGGGCGAATCATCGTTCGTACCAAAACAACGCCGCTTTCGGTTGAGCCCGGTTGGATCACCTTCGATACGCGTGACGGTGAAGCACGCGTGCAGTGTGACCGGGTGATCGCGCGGATGGGTTCCGCCCCGCCGCGCAAATTCATCGAAGCGTGCGGGATCGCCTTTACCAGCCCGGATCGCGCTGCGTATCCGGTGCTTTCGGCAACATTTGAATCGACCAACCCCGGCATTTTTGTAATCGGTGCGCTTGCTGGCTATCCGCTGATCAAGCACTGCATGAACCAAGGTCATGATGTTGTCGAATTCATCAACGGCAACACCACGCTCAAGCCTGCCGACGAACCGATCCTTGAAGCCAAATTTGCGGGGCTCCCCGGCAATGAAAGCGTTGAATATTGGCTCAATTTCCTCAAGACCAATGTCGTCATCCTTAATCAGCTTTCAACGCTTCAGTTGCGCGAATTCATGCTTGATTCCGAAGCGCGTTTTTACAAGAGTGGCGAGGTAATATTTGTCCGCAACGATCCAGGATCTTCGCTATTTGCCATCGCCGCTGGATCGGTACTGGTTGAAGTAAGCGTAACCGATCCGAGCATCACTGTACCAATTGGGGTTGGCTCAATTTTTGGTGAAGTCGGTTTGATTTCTGGCCGTCGGCGCGGGGCGACAATCCGCGCTGGCGAAGACTGTATTTGCGTTGAAGTGTCGCGCACGGCGGCGCTCAAACTGCAAGCGTCAGTGCCTGCGGCAAAACGCGCAATTGAGCGCATCTCGACTGAACGGCAATTGCTCCAGATGTTCAAATCAGGGCTAACTCCTACGGATTTGACTGAAGTGCTTGATAGCTATGAAATCCAGGCTGTGAGCGCGGGCAAGGCGATTATCAACGAGGGCGAACTTGGCAATGACATCTTCGTCATACGCCAAGGTTCGATGGTGGTTGAGCGAATCATCGGCGGCAAGCCAGTGTTTACCTCTTACCTTCCCGCTGGTTCCTACGTCGGTGAAATGGGGCTGTTCAATGGCGGAAAGCGCGCGGCAACCGTACGTGCGGCGATTAAATCAGATGTGATCAAGCTTGACGGCACAGCGTTCATGCGGTTGATGGAGAAAAAGCCAGAGTTATATGCCAAAACCAAATCGGACATGGCGGGGCGCGAGGAACTCAACGCTTTTATCGAATCGAAGAAGGACAGCCTGTCGAGCGCAGTCGATCTTTATTCGGAGCAAGCCGCGTTCCTGATGGAAAACGGAATTGGCGAGGCGACTGACGTTCTGCTGATTGATGAGAATCTCTGTATCGGTTGCGATAATTGCGAAAAGGCCTGTGCAGACAGCCATGACGGGCTTTCACGGCTTGACCGTGAGGCAGGGCGGACTTACGCGCATCTTCATGTGCCGACATCATGCCGCCACTGCGAACATCCACACTGTATGCTCGATTGCCCGCCCAATTCGATCAATCGTGGGCCAGACGGTGAAGTTTTCATCAATGATACGTGCATCGGCTGCGGCAATTGTCAGCGCAACTGCCCCTACGGCGTAATTCGCATGGAATATGAGCCGCCCAAAAAGCCGAGTATTTTGAGCTGGCTCTTCTTTGGCAAAGGGCCAGGGCCAGGCGAGCCAAGCCGCAAGTGGAAAAAAGAAAATAGCGATCCGAACATTAGCAAGCAGAGCAAAGCAATTAAATGCGATATGTGCTCTGGCATTGAGGGCGGCCCCGCCTGTGTCAGCGCCTGCCCAACGGGTGCTGCGATCCGTGTTGGCCCGGAGCAATTTTTGTCTGTCACTCGACTTGGAAAGAACCGTGCATGATACGCCTTTTGTCTCAAAAGAGGAGTAGTTAATGGCCACACAAGCCCCGAACCGTAGTGCCCAATCAGGCCGTGCCAAAAGTGACGGGACGCATGAGGGGTTTCTGCGCCACAAACGCTTTCGTTGGTTCAAAATTGCGTTTCTCATTTCACTCATGGCGACGCTTGGTTATATCTTCATTGATGTGAAACCGCGCCCCAACGGGGGAAGCTGGTACGGCTATTTGATGGGAATTATCGGCACGCTGCTGATCCTGTGGCTGACGATGCTTGGCGTACGCAAGCGCATTCCTTCGCGCAAACGCTGGTCACTCAAAGGCTGGACATCAGCGCATATTTACCTCGGGATATCACTTGCAGTCATTGGGACACTGCATACGGGATTTCAGATTGATTGGAACGTCCATACGCTTGCCTATGTGCTGATGATGCTTGTGATAATTTCGGGATTGTGGGGGATTACGGCTTACACGCGCCTTCCCAAAAAGATGAGCCTTAACCGCCAAGAACTTACCGAAAACCAGATGCTTGAGGGGTTGCGTTCAATGGATCGGCAATTGCATGATGCAGCGCAACCGCTTGATCACCGCTATGCCGAACTGGTGCGCAAGTCGCTCCAAGAAAATCCTTTTGGCGGCGGACTTATTCGCCGTGTGTTTGCTTTCTATCCTAAGAGCAAGGCGCGCAAAATGCTTGCCATACTAAGCGAGGAAATCACCTTCCGTCCCGTTGAGGATAATCCGATCGAGCGGCTTGACGGCTTGCTCGCGCGTAAAGAAAATAAGGTAGCGCGGCTGCGTAAGCATTTGCAATATAAGGCGCGGCTTGAAATCTGGCTTTATTTTCATGTTCCTCTCACCTTTGCGTTGATCGCCGCGCTCTCGGCGCATATCGTCAGCGTCTTCTTCTACTGGTAGGCACAGCCGATATGACATTTACTGTTCGCCAAATCTCACGCACTACTGATGGCCGAGAAATTGTTCGCGCATCCAATGTTGATGCGCGTGCGATCAAGATTGGCCGCGATGCCGGCAGCGACATTCATCTGGCTGATCTTGCAGTTGAGCTTCATCACGCAACGATCACATTGCTTGACAGCGGGCGTATCAGCATTGTCTCCGAAACTGATCGTGACTTTGCGATTGACGGCCGATCAGTGCAAAATGTCGAGGTTGATCCGCTCAAAGGGGGTGAGCTTGTTTTCGGCAGCCACCGCCTGACCATCAGCAAGGATGGTGGCATCGTAATTATCGCGGTTGAGCGATTTGAGGCGGTTTCGGATTCGGCGGGTGAGAAAGAAGAGATTGGCCTGTTCACGCTTAGCGGCTTGCTTGCAGGCAGGCGGATGCAGGCATGGAGCTTCATCACGGCGGTGGTCGTGTTATTTCTGGCGTGGCCAATCTATACCTATGCAACGACATCGGGCGTCAAAAACCGTACTGCGGGTTTCCATGCCGATGAAAGCTGGAACAGCGGCCCTTTGAGCAAGGCGCATGCCAAACTCGCTAATGATTGTCAGGCCTGTCACACTGAAAAATTTGTCGCGGTAACCGACAATACATGTCGCAACTGCCACAAGAATGACTCGCACGATCATTCAACCAAAGCGCGGCTTGCTCAGGCAGCGATACCGGCTGACTTTGGTGGCAAGGTCAAAAGCTTTTTCAAAGTGACCTTCAACAAGCCCGAAGGTGGTTGCGTTGATTGCCATACCGAACATGAAGGCGAAGGCTATATGAAACCAACCAAGCAAGCCTTTTGCACTGATTGCCATGGCACGCTCAAGGATCGTTTGACTGATACAAAGCTCGCTAATGCTGGCGATTTTGGAACCGATCACCCCCAGCTTCAGGTTGCGGCAACGGTAAAGGTCGAGGATGGTCAGCGCTTCTATCGCCGGGTATCACTTGATACGAAGCCAACCGAAAATAACGGCTTAATATTTCCCCATGACATCCACCTTGCAAAGGGTAATGGCGTCGCGCGCATGGCACAAACGATGCGCGGTGAACAAGGCTGGGGCGCAAGTCTGGTCTGCAAGGACTGCCACACGCCGTCAAAAGATGGCCATCGGTTCCAGCCCGTTGATATGGAAAAAGACTGCCAAGCCTGCCACAGTCTTGGCATTGGCGGCAAAACCCTTAAACATGCAGAACCCGGCCAAGTCGTCGCGCAAATTCGTTCGTTTTACGCTGCGGGGCCGACATATCGCCCCGCAAGTCTTGATAATTTTGCGCGGCGGCGTCCCGGAGAATATGCTGCTGTTGAAACCGCGCAGGATTATGCAATTGGCAGCCGCATTTTCCAAGGCCAAGCCTCCGAAGCCATCCGGGACGTCTTTGCCAAGGGCGGCGCTTGCTATGACTGCCACATTATTAGTCAGACGCCCAGTAAGGGCGCGCCGGTAAGTTTCCGCCCGGTGGTTCAGCCTGCACGCTACATGCAAAAAGGCTGGTTCGATCACGCAGCGCATAAGGAGGAAACTTGCGAAAGCTGCCACGCCGCAACAACTTCGGCAAAGGCAACTGATTTGCTGCTTCCTGGTATTGCCAATTGTCGCACTTGCCATGTTGGTGAAAATGGCGGGAAGTTGAAGCCGGTCAAAGATCCTGTCGCGTCAAGCTGTGCTTTATGTCACGACTATCATCTAGATAATAAGGCACCTTGGCGATCGAAATTAAAACAAAAACGTTTAGACCGCCAATCTCAGGCAAAAATAACGATTGCGAGTCGCAATTGACAAAGAATAGTGTAGTTCGAGTTATTAAAAGTTTGTTAAGGTTAATGGGCTATAATATTTTGCAGCGTGGAGCAGCGAACAGGGCCTTGAAGTTATGTTAATCGCGCAAGTCACTGATGTACACCTGGGTTTTGAGCCCAACAACCCTGCTGAATTCAATCGGCAGCGGTTGGATCAGGTGATTCGGAAACTTAAAACTACTGAACCTGTGCCAGATATGTTGATTATATCTGGTGATCTTGTTGATCGCGGCGATCTTGAATCTTACGCATGCCTTCGTTCTGTTATTGACGGATGCGGTTTTCCGACATGGCTTTGCCTCGGCAATCATGACATGCGCGACAATTTTAGCTCAGTTTTTCCTGAAATCCCGGTTAACGGCGGGTTTGTTCAATATGAAGTCCAAACAAAATCGCTGCGAATATTGATGATCGACACATTGGAGGAGGGGCGTCATGGCGGCGCTTTCTGTGAAGCGCGCGCCGATTGGCTCAATCAAAGGCTTGCCGAGCAGCCCGATATGCCAACTTTGCTGGTAATGCATCATCCGCCAGTTGATGCCGGTATCGAATGGATGGCAACCGATTCGCGCGAGCCTTGGGTAGCGCGTTTCTCAGAAGCGATTGAGGGCCATTCGCACATTGTAGGGATTATTTGCGGCCATCTTCACCGCCCGATTTCCTCAATCTGGAAAGGGACATCAGTTGTCGTCTGTGCCTCAAGTGCGCCGCAAACCGCGCTTGATCTTTCACCAATTGATGCTGAAGATCCTGATAGCCGCGCGATGATTATCGCTGATCCGCCCGGTTATGCGTTGCACCGCTGGAACGGACGCGAAATGGTTACTCATTTTGATAATGCCGACGATCACGTCGTCATCGCGCGCTTTGATCACAAAATGCAGAAACTCGTTCGTCATCTCCTTGAAGAGCGCCCTCCGGTAGAAGTGCCTGAACCAACTTTATCCTGATCATTCCACCCCGAACGTCCAGCCTTCGGTTTGCGCAACCTGTGAGCTCAACCCCTGCGGCCTCCACAGCATGTCTCGCGCGGCGTTGGCGCGCAGCCAAGCAGCGGTCAGTATGGCATCAGTCGCATGATCAGTGTAGCGGGGAAGCACGATATGCGGCGCTGATCCCAACACGCCGAGCGCCTCATCAAGCGCCGCGCCGTCGCGCAGTTTTGAACGACCTTTGCGAAGCCCCGCTGCGCGCGCGGCGATGCTGGTATAGATTTCAACGATAGCCGGCCCTGCGTCGGTCAGCGGATCAAACGGCCAGACGGGCACGCGCCCTTGCACGCGGTTTAACAACCGCATCCCGGCAAAGCTCGCCTTGGCAACTTGGGCGGCACCAATGGCATCATAAACCGTTGAAGGCTTGCCCCCGCCGCCCGCATTATATGTTGCCTCGCAGATGCGCAGGTGCATATAGTCGATCTTGGCACCATCAGCGGCTCCGAAATAAAAATGGCGGCGGTGGTGCCGTTCAAGGAAGGAGGCCGCCCCCAAATCCTCATCATCGCAAAGCGCGTCGACATAGGCGTGAAACGAGGCTGCATCGCCAGGCACATCATCGCCGGGAAGATAGCTTCCCCGTGTCACCAGCGGCGGCACGAAGCTGAAATCAAAGCCGATGAGCGTATCGCCGCGCTGCGCCAACACCCATTCAAGGATAGCGCAGCGCGACCAGTGGCGTTCGGGCGGGCTGACCAGCATCGGCGCGTCATTCCCAACATCGCACACCGCGAGCGCGATGCCGGGATGGCGCGATCCTTTTGCGCCTGACCAATCGGCGACGGCAAAGCGAGTGAAGCGACTCACTTACCTGTGCGCTTTGTTCGCAACCCGTCCCAATGCGCCAGCCGTTCGGCCACCTTGGCCTCAAATCCGCGCGGGGAGGGGGCATAATAGTGTGCCGGCGTCATCTCGCTTGGCCAATAATTATCGCCGCTAAAGCCTTCCTCTACGTCATGATCATAGGCATAATCCTTGCCGTATCCGATGTCTTTCATCAGCTTAGTCGGCGCGTTGAGGATGTTGGCGGGCGGCATCAGCGATCCCGTTTCGCGCGCCGATTTCCACGCCGATTTCTGCGCTTTGTACGCTGCGTTCGATTTTGGTGCAGTCGCGAGATACAGGCAGGCCTGCACAATCGCAAGTTCGCCCTCAGGCGATCCCAGAAAATCATAAGCATCCTTGGCGGCAAGGCATTGCACCAGCGCTTGGGGGTCAGCCAGCCCGATATCTTCGCTTGCAAAACGCACCAACCGACGCAGCACATACAGCGGCTCTTCCCCCGCCACCAGCATCCGTGCGAGATAATAAAGTGCGGCTTGCGGATCGCTCCCCCGCAAGCTCTTGTGCAGCGCTGAAATCAGGTTGTAATGCCCCTCACGGTCTTTGTCATAAACGGGCATCCGCCGGTGGAGGAGTGCTGAAAGTGCGGTTGGATCAAGCGGTTCGGCAATCGCCACTGAAAACAAAGTCTCGGCCTGATTGAGGAGGAAACGCCCGTCACCGTCGGCACTCGCGATCAGCGCGGCACGGGCATCGGAGGTAAGCGGCAGTTGGCGGCCTTCGACGTCTTCTGCCCGCGTCAACAGCGTATCAAGTGCGCATGCATCAAGCCGGTGAAGGATCAACACCTGCGCCCGGCTCAGCAACGCAGCATTCAATTCAAAGCTTGGGTTTTCGGTGGTTGCGCCGACAAGGATGATCGTGCCATCCTCGACATAGGGCAGAAACCCATCCTGCTGCGCGCGGTTGAAACGGTGGATTTCATCAACGAACAGCAAGGTTCGCTTGCCAGTGTGGGCATGGTCACGCGCGGTGACGAACAGTTTTTTGAGATCGGCAACGCCTGAAAACACCGCTGAAATCGCCTCAAACCGCAGGCCGACCGCGTCCGCCAGCAGCCGCGCGATCGTCGTTTTGCCCGTGCCCGGCGGCCCCCACAGGATGATCGAGGCGAGCTTGCCCGCCGCCACCATCCGGCCAATCGCGCCGTCATCTCCCGTCAGATGATCTTGCCCGACAATATCGCAGAGCGCCTGCGGGCGCAGCCGTTCGGCCAGCGGCGCATTGGCAGACGGGGGCAGGGCAGGGGCTTGATCGGGGAACAGGTCGGGCATTTATCGCATATAGGATACGGCGACCATGCCGTCACCTCATCTATCTTGGCCTTCCCGCCACCGCGAAAAAACCCCGGAAAACTCAGGAAGTTGACACTGAATCCGTATATTCATCAACCCCTGCGCATAAGGAATGATTTGGGCTGAGCGGCGCGCATAAGTGAACTGATGAGAATAGATATCATGGTGAGAACATATCACAAACATCATCTGTAGGGAAGTGCCGTTCTAGCCCCCCTCCCCTTGCGGGAGAGGGTAGCCTGAAAGGCCGGGTGAGGGGACGCAGAGCGTAAAGCCTTTAGGTTAGATCGTCTCCCCGGCTCCCGGCGGGTAGGA